>NC_013947.1:5480519-5820778 GCF_000024545.1 Stackebrandtia nassauensis DSM 44728 | reverse complement strand
CATCGGCGGCATCATCGTCATCGACTTCATCGACATGGTGCTGGAGAGCAACCGGGATCTGGTGCTGCGGCGCCTGACCGAATGCCTCGGCCGGGACCGCACCAAGCACCAGGTCACCGAGATCACCTCGCTCGGGCTGGTCCAGATGACCCGCAAACGCGTGGGTCAGGGCCTGCTCGAGGCCTTCAGCGAACCCTGCGAACACTGCAAGGGCCGCGGTGTCATCGTCGACACCGACCTGTCGGGCAACTTCGCCAACGCCAAACCGGAGAAGAGCAACAACGGCAAGGCCGAGGGCAAGAGCGGCAAGAAGAAGGAAAGCAAGAACGCCAACAAGGGAAAGTCCGTCAGCGAGGTGGCCAAATCGGCCGCTGAGCAGACCCGCAAGATCGCCGAGGCCAGCACCACGAACGGTCAAGCGGCGGCTTGAGAGCGTGGACACAGCGCCCCGGTTTGTGGGGCACCCACGTGATGACGTATTTTGGACGACGGCCTGTTTTCGGGCCGACAAGCATGTCCTCGCTGAGAAGCGAGGGAGTCAACCGAGGAGACAAGCGTCAGATGTACGCAATCGTCAAGACAGGCGGCAAGCAGTACAAGGCCGTCGAAGGTGACGTCCTTGAGGTGGAAAAGCTCGCGGGCGAGCCGGGCGATACTGTGACGCTGCCCGCGGTTCTCCTCGTGGACGAGGGCAAGGTGACCACCGACGCCAAGGCTCTGTCCGGCGTCACCGTCAACGGTGAGCTGGTGGACCACTTCAAGGGCCCCAAGATCAAGATCCACAAGTTCAAGAACAAGACCGGCTACCACAAGCGCCAGGGTCACCGTCAGCAGCTGACCCGGGTCAAGGTCACCGGCATCAGCGGCGGGAAGTAGGAGGTCACTCGACATGGCACACAAAAAAGGTGCGTCCAGCTCGCGCAACGGGCGCGACTCCAACGCCCAGTACCTCGGCGTGAAGCGCTACGGCGGCCAGCGCGTCAACGCGGGTGAGATCCTGATCCGCCAGCGCGGCACCAAATTCCACCCCGGTGACCAGGTCGGTCGCGGCAAGGACGACACGTTGTTCGCCCTCGCGGCGGGCGCGGTCAAGTTCGGCAAGCGCCGCGGACGCAAGACCGTCAGCATCGTTTCGGGCGAGTAGGTCCGAACCAAGAAGCAACCCAGCGGATCCGGGAGTCGATACTCCTGGGTCCGCTTTTCGTGTTAAGGAGAACGGGTGAGTTCCTTCGTCGACCGCGTGGTCCTGCATGTCCAGGCGGGCACCGGTGGCCACGGCTGCGTGTCGATCCACCGGGAAAAGTTCAAACCCTTCGGTGGGCCGGACGGAGGAAACGGCGGCCATGGCGGCGACGTCGTCCTGGAGGTCGACCCCAACGTCCACACGCTGCTGGACTTCCACTTCCACCCGCACGCCAAGGCGGGCAACGGCAAGGGCGGCCAGGGTTCCAACCGCAACGGCGCCTTCGGCAAGAGCCTGCACCTCAAGGTCCCCGACGGCACCGTGGTGCAGTCCGCCGACGGCGAGGTCATCGCCGACCTCACCGGCGTAGGCACCAGCATCGTGCTCGCCCGTGGCGGCCGTGGCGGACGCGGCAACGCCGCCCTGGCCAACGCCGCCCGCAAGGCCCCCGGCTTCGCCGAACTCGGCGAGGAGGGTGAAGCCCTCGACGCGGTCCTGGAACTCAAGAGCGTCGCCGACGTCGGCCTGGTCGGCTTCCCCTCGGCGGGCAAGTCCTCGCTGATCGCCGCGCTGTCGGCGGCCCGCCCCAAGATCGCCGACTACCCGTTCACGACCCTGGTCCCCAACCTCGGCGTCGTCTCGGCGGGCGAGACCACCTTCACCATCGCCGACGTCCCGGGCCTGATTCCCGGTGCGGCACACGGCAAAGGGCTCGGCCTGGAATTCCTGCGCCACATCGAGCGCTGCGCGGTCCTGGCCCACGTCGTCGACTGCGCCACCCTGGAACCCGGCCGCGACCCGCTGTCGGACATCGACGCGCTCGAACACGAACTCGCCGAGTACGGCGGACTCACCGATCGCCCCCGCATCGTCGTGCTCAACAAGATCGACGTGCCCGAGGCCGCCGAACTCGCCGAACTGGTGCGCGCGGACGTCGAGACCCGTGGCTGGCCGGTGTACGAGGTCAGCGCCGTTGCCCGCAAGGGTCTATCCACATTGACCTACGCGCTGGCCGCCGCCGTCACCGCCCACCGTGAGTCCCAGCCCCGTCCCGAACCCACCCGGATCGTGCTGCGCCCCCAGGGAGTCGACGACTCCGGTTTCGAGATCAAGGAAACCAAGGACGGCGTGTTCCACATCACCGGCGCCAAACCGGAACGCTGGGTGCGGCAGACCGACTTCAGCAACGACGAGGCCGTCGGCTACCTGGCCGACCGGCTCGCCAAGATCGGCGCCGAGACCGCGCTCGCCAAGGCGGGGGCCACCCCCGGCTGTCTGGTGCGCATCGGCGCGGTCGAGTTCGAGTGGGAACCCACCGACCCGGCGACCATCGCGATGAGCGGCCCTCGCGGCACCGACCCCCGGTTCGAAACCGACAACCGAGTCTCGGCGGCCGATCGGCTTGCCGCCCGCAAGGCCCGCCGCGCGACGACCGAGGAACCCGACTCCGAGGACGACGCCGAAGAAGATCCGTCCTGACCTGCGGAAACGGTGGGTGGTACGTAACACCCACCCCCCGGCTTGCGGGCCCTGAGACCCATGGCGTAACTTAGTTCTTGCCCGCGGGGAACCGGACAGGGCAAGCCCAAAATCTCAACGAAAAAACGTTGCGACATCGGCTTGCGCCTGGCAGGCTCGTGGGAAATCCTCAGCAATATCGAGTCCGGTATCGCGCGGCCGGAGGGGCAAGACCCCCCGGGAAGCGACGAAATCGAGACTGGTAGAGTTAAGAGGTTGCGCTTCACCAGAGGCCCAAAGCTCGAGATGAGCGGTCAGGACTGGTGTGGGTGTGTTTTTTGAGAACTTAACAGGGTGTTTTGTGATGGTCAGTGTGTGGGCCTCGTTAAGCCGCGACCGTGTGGTTGTGGTGTTGAGGTTTGAATCTTTTGTTTGATTCCTTGATCATTTCTTTTGAATATGGTCAGGATGCTTTTGCAGCAAGAAGTCAGTCACCTGATGCACCGTTGCTTTCCCTTTTGGGGAGTGGTTGGTGTGGGTGCGAGTTTTTTGTTGGAGAGTTTGATCCTGGCTCAGGACGAACGCTGGCGGCGTGCTTCACACATGCAAGTCGAACGGAAAGGCCCTTTCGGGGGTACTCGAGTGGCGAACGGGTGAGTAACACGTGAGTAATCTGCCTTTGGCTTTGGGATAAGCCTCGGAAACGGGGTCTAATACCGGATACGACATCTTCTCGCATGAGACGGGTGTGGAAAGTTTTTCGGCTGAAGATGGGCTCGCGGTCTATCAGCTTGTTGGTGGGGTAATGGCTCACCAAGGCTTTGACGGGTAGCCGGCCTGAGAGGGCGACCGGCCACACTGGGACTGAGACACGGCCCAGACTCCTACGGGAGGCAGCAGTGGGGAATATTGCGCAATGGGCGAAAGCCTGACGCAGCGACGCCGCGTGAGGGATGACGGCCTTCGGGTTGTAAACCTCTTTCGGTAGGGACGAAGTGAAAATGACGGTACCTGCAGAAGAAGCTCCGGCTAACTACGTGCCAGCAGCCGCGGTAAGACGTAGGGAGCAAGCGTTGTCCGGATTTATTGGGCGTAAAGGGCTCGTAGGCGGCTTGTCACGTCTGTCGTGAAAGATCAGGGCTTAACTCTGGTTTTGCGGTGGATACGGGCAGGCTTGAGGCAAGTAGGGGAGATCGGAATTCCATGTGTAGCGGTGAAATGCGCAGATATGTGGAGGAACACCGGTGGCGAAGG
Source organism: Stackebrandtia nassauensis DSM 44728 (assembly GCF_000024545.1). Taxonomy (GTDB): domain Bacteria; phylum Actinomycetota; class Actinomycetes; order Mycobacteriales; family Micromonosporaceae; genus Stackebrandtia; species Stackebrandtia nassauensis. Next base: position 5,816,883 of record NC_013947.1, on the reverse strand, counting down.
CGGATCTCTGGGCTTGTTCTGACGCTGAGGAGCGAAAGCGTGGGGAGCGAACAGGATTAGATACCCTGGTAGTCCACGCTGTAAACGGTGGGCGCTAGGTGTGGGGTCACATTTGTTGGTTCCGTGCCGTAGCTAACGCATTAAGCGCCCCGCCTGGGGAGTACGGCCGCAAGGCTAAAACTCAAAGGAATTGACGGGGGCCCGCACAAGCGGCGGAGCATGCGGATTAATTCGATGCAACGCGAAGAACCTTACCTGGGTTTGACATCACCCGGAAACACCTGGAGACAGGTGCCTCTTCGGATCGGGTGACAGGTGGTGCATGGCTGTCGTCAGCTCGTGTCGTGAGATGTTGGGTTAAGTCCCGCAACGAGCGCAACCCTTATCCTATGTTGCCAGCGCGTTATGGCGGGGACTCATGGGAGACTGCCGGGGTCAACTCGGAGGAAGGTGGGGATGAGGTCAAGTCATCATGCCCCTTATGTCCAGGGCTTCACGCATGCTACAATGGCCGGTACAGAGGGCTGCGATACCGTGAGGTGGAGCGAATCTCGTAAAGCCGGTCTCAGTTCGGATCCCAGTCTGCAACTCGACTGGGTGAAGTCGGAGTCGCTAGTAATCGCAGATCAGCAACGCTGCGGTGAATACGTTCCCGGGCCTTGTACACACCGCCCGTCACGTCATGAAAGTCGGCAACACCCGAAGCCCGTGGCCTAACCCCTCGTGGGATGGAGCGGTCGAAGGTGGGGCTGGCGATTGGGACGAAGTCGTAACAAGGTAGCCGTACCGGAAGGTGCGGCTGGATCACCTCCTTTCTAAGGAGCACAACCAGCTAGAAACCCTACGGGGTTTCTAAATACACCTGGTAAATGTGCAACACATTGACTTTCCCGCGAACTTTCGTGGATCACAAGACACCCTGTTAGGTCCTGAAAAAACAGACCTCCGGTCAGGAGTTTCCTGGTCCGGGCGCTGAGTTTTCAGTGGCTGGTTGAGTTCTCGCTGGTAGCGAGGAAACAGGCCAGCTGGTGTGTTGTTTGAGATTTGTATAGTGGGTGCGAGCATCTAATCGCACAACCGACATCGCCGGGCCCAAGCCTTTGGTTTGTGTCCTTGTTGGTTGTGTTTGTGTCTTAGTGTTTTGAGCGACCGTTGAGGTTGCTTGTGTTGTGTTAAGTTGTGTAGGGCACATGGTGGATGCCTTGGTACCAGAAGCCGATGAAGGACGTGTGAGGCTGCGTTAAGCCTGGGGGAGTTGTCAACAAAGCTGTGATCCCAGGATGTCCGAATGGGGAAACCCAGCATCATTTATGTGGTGTTACCCGCGCCTGAATGTATAGGGCGTGTGGAGGGAACGCGGGGAAGTGAAACATCTCAGTACCCGTAGGAAGAGAAAACAACCGTGATTGTGTTAGTAGTGGCGAGCGAACGCGCAAGAGGCTAAACCGTGCATCGTGTGATACCCGGCAGGGGTTGCGTGTGCGGGGTTGTGGGACCCACTTTTCTCTATCTGCCGATGGAGAGGGTAGTAAGAAAGTGTCGTGTTAGGTGAATCCGTTGGAAAGCGGAACGGTAAACGGTGATAGTCCGGTAACCGAAAACATGGCACCTGCCTTAGTGGGCACCCGAGTAGCATCAGACTCGTGGAATCTGTTGTGAATCTGCCAGGACCACCTGGTAAGCCTAAATACTTTCTGGTGACCGATAGCGGATTTAGTACCGTGAGGGAATGGTGAAAAGTACCCCGGGAGGGGAGTGAAATAGTACCTGAAACCATGTGCTTGCAATCCGTCAAAGCCTACGCGTGGGTTTACCTGCGGTGGGTGATGGCGTGCCTTTTGAAGAATGAGCCTGCGAGTTAGTGGTGCGTGGCGAGGTTAACCCGTGTGGGGTAGCCGTAGCGAAAGCGAGTCTGAATAGGGCGAATTGAGTCGCGTGTCCTAGACCCGAAGCGAAGTGATCTACCCATGTCCAGGGTGAAGCGGCTGTAAGAGGTCGTGGAGGCCCGAACCCACCAGCGTTGAAAAGCTGGGGGATGAGGTGTGGGTAGGGGTGAAAGGCCAATCAAACTTCGTGATAGCTGGTTCTCCCCGAAATGCATTTAGGTGCAGCGTCGCGTGTTTCTTGCCGGAGGTAGAGCACTGGTTGGCCTAGGGGGCCGACAAGCTTACTGAAGTCAGCCAAACTCCGAATGCCGGTAAGGCTAATAGCGCGGCAGTGAGACTGCGGGGGATAAGCTTCGTAGTCGAAAGGGAAACAGCCCAGATCACCAGCTAAGGCCCCTAAGCGTGTACTGAGTGGAAAAGGATGTGTCATCGCGTAGACAACCAGGAGGTTGGCTTAGAAGCAGCCACCCTTGAAAGAGTGCGTAATAGCTCACTGGTCAAGTGGTTTCGCGCCGACAATGTAGCGGGGCTGAAGTACACCGCCGAAGCTGTGACACTCACACAATAACCCGGCTCGCCATTACGGTGGCGTGTCTAGGTGTGTGGGTGGGTAGGGGAGCGTCCTGTCACCATAGAAGCAGCCGCGGAAGCGAGTTGTGGAGGTGGCGGGAGTGAGAATGCAGGCATGAGTAGCGAAAGCAGGGTGAGAAACCCTGCCGCCGGATGACTAAGGGTTCCAGGGGCAGGCTAATCCGCCCTGGGTAAGTCGGGACCTAAGGCGAGGCCGAAAGGCGTAGTCGATGGACAACGGGTTGATATTCCCGTACCCGCGAAGATACGACCATGATGAATCTTGTGTGTGCTAACCACCCAAACCACCGCGACATTGGCCTTCGGGCCGGTGAGTGTGTGGGGCGGCTGGGACCCCGCCTGGTAGTAGTCAAGCGATGGGGTGACACAGGAGGGTAGCCGGTCCCGGTGACTGGTAGTGCCGGGCCAAGCATGTAGCCCGTGGTATAGGCAAATCCGTACCACACGAGGGTGAGATGTGACGGGTAGCCTGAATGAAGGTGTAAGTCGGTGATCCCATGCTGTCGAGAAAAGCCTCTAGCGATGTATCGAGCGGCCCGTACCCCAAACCGACACAGGTAGTCAGGTAGAGAATACTAAGGCGATCGGGTGAACTGTGGTTAAGGAACTCGGCAAATTGCCCCCGTAACTTCGGAAGAAGGGGGACCACACTCGGTGAATGGATTTACTCCAGGAGCTGGGGGTGGTCGCAGAAACCAGGGGGAAGCGACTGTTTACTAAAAACACAGGTCCATGCGAAGAAGTAATTCGATGTATATGGACTGACGCCTGCCCGGTGCTGGAACGTTAAGAGGACCCGTTAACCCGTAAGGGTGAAGCGGAGAATTTAAGCGCCAGTAAACGGCGGTGGTAACTATAACCATCCTAAGGTAGCGAAATTCCTTGTCGGGTAAGTTCCGACCTGCACGAATGGCGTAACGACTTCCCCACTGTCTCAACCACAGGCCCGGCGAAATTGCAGTACGAGTAAAGATGCTCGTTACGCGCGGCAGGACGGAAAGACCCCGGGACCTTTACTACAGCTTGGTATTGATGCTTTGGACAGTTTGTGTAGGATAGGTGGGAGCCAGTGAACCGTGGACGCTAGTTCATGGGGAGGCGTTGTTGAAATACCACTCTGATTGTTTGGAGTATCTAACCTGCGACCGTTATCCGGTCGAGGGACAGTGCCTGGTGGGTAGTTTAACTGGGGCGGTTGCCTCCCAAAAAGTAACGGAGGCGCCCAAAGGTTTCCTCAGCCTGGTTGGCAATCAGGTGTCGAGTGCAAGTGCACAAGGAAGCTTAACTGTGAGACCGACGGGTCAAGCAGATGCGAAAGCAGGGACTAGTGATCCAGCACCGGCAAGTGGAAGCGGTGTTGCTCAACGGATAAAAGGTACCCCGGGGATAACAGGCTGATCTTCCCCAAGAGTCCATATCGACGGGATGGTTTGGCACCTCGATGTCGGCTCGTCGCATCCTGGGGCCGAAGCAGGTCCCAAGGGTTGGGCTGTTCGCCCATTAAAGCGGCACGCGAGCTGGGTTTAGAACGTCGTGAGACAGTTCGGTCCCTATCCGCCGCGCGCGCAGGAAACTTGAGAAGACCTGTCCCTAGTACGAGAGGACCGGGACGGACGAACCTCTGGTGTGCCAGTTGTACCGCCAGGTGCACGGCTGGTTAGCTACGTTCGGAACGGATAACCGCTGAAAGCATCTAAGCGGGAAACCGACTTCAAGATAAAGTCTCCATCACCTAGCGTGTGAAGGCTCCCAGCCAGACGACTGGGTTGATAGGCCAGAAATGTAAGCACAGCAATGTGTTCAGTTGACTGGTACTAACAAGCCGACCACTTAACAACACTCTCCACGCTGAGACACACACAGACGCGAAGCACCCACTATACGAATCCCAAACAACAAACCTCTAACTCCATAACGGACTCCAAGTAGCCCGGGACATAACCGGCCCACACTCGACCGTGAGCCGGGAACCGCGCAGCCACAACCAGGCAGACGCGACCCAGACTGCTACTTGCAAAGTTGTGCCGGTGGTTTTTTGCAGGAGGGAAACACCCAGTTCCATCCCGAACCTGGTAGTTAAGCCTCCCCGCGCCGATGATACTGCTCTGGACACGGAGCGGGAAACTAGGACACCGCCGGACTTAACTTCGCCTCGCGGCCCCAGCAATGGGGCCGCGAGGCATTTTTTGTATCCATTGACGGTCGCGTTCGGGCGATACGGCAGGATCGAGTCCATGCCTAGCTTGAAGCGTGAAGAAGCCGTGGTGCGGCACGATCTGCTCACCGTGGAGTCGTATGACGTCGATCTTGACCTGACCAGGGGCGATGAGGTTTTCGGTTCGTCGACCACGATCCGGTTCTCTTGTCGCACACCGGGTTCGTCCACGTTCGTGGAGATCGATCCGCGGACGTTGGTCTCGGTGACCCTCAACGGGGAGAGCCTCGATGTGGATGGTCTGGGGGATGGTCGTTTTCATCTGGACAACCTGGCGGCGTCGAACGAGCTGGTCGTCCAGGCCGACATGGCGTACGCGCATGACGGCGAGGGCCTGCACCGGTTCACAGACCCGGAGGACGGCCTCACCTACACCTACATGATGGGCTTCCTGGACATGGCGAGCCGTGTCTTCGCCTGCTTCGAGCAACCGGATCTCAAGGCCCCGTACCGGTTGACAGTGACGGCTCCTGAGGACTGGACGGTCACGGCCAACGAGGCGGGTACCCGGCTTGGTGGCGGCCGGTGGGAGTTCGTCGAGACGAAACCGCTGGCCACGTACTTCGTCACGGTGGTGGCGGGGCCTTACCATTCGTTGTATCGGGAACACGATGGTGTTCGGTTCGGGTTGCATTCGCGTCGGTCGTTCAGTGACACGCTGGATCGGGACGCGGATGAGTTGTTCGAGGTCACCTTCGGCTGCTGGGATCGTCTGAACGCCCTGTACGGCGTGCGGTATCCCTTTGGCGAGACGTACGACCAGTGCTTCGTGCCGGAGTTCAACGCGGGGGCGATGGAGAACCCGGGGTGTGTGACGTTCCGGGATGAGCGGTTCCTGCACCGCAGCGCCCAGACCGAGGCGACGCGTGAGAACACGGCGGCGACGATCGCTCACGAGATGGCCCACATGTGGTTCGGTGACCTGGTCACCATGCGGTGGTGGGATGACTTGTGGCTCAACGAGTCCTTCGCCGACTGCATGGGCTATCGGGCCGCGACGGAGGGGACCAGGTACGGCGATGCCAAGGCCAACGCGGTGAACAGCCGTCAGCGGGCCTATGAGGCGGACGAACAGCCGTCGACGCACCCGGTGTCGGGTGATGTCGCCGAGAGCGGGGCGGCTCTCAGCAATTTCGACGCGATCTCCTACGACAAGGGCGGGGCGGTGCTGGAGCAGTTGGCCGCCGCTTTGGGCGACAAGGTGTTCTTCAGTGGGCTGCGCGAGTACTTCGAGAAGTTCCGGTTCGGGAACGCGTCGCTGTCGGACCTCATGGACTGTTTCAGCAACGCCAGTGGCCGCGACCTGTCGGAATGGTCGCAGCGGTGGCTTCGTACCGCGGGGCCTAACACGCTGCGGGTCGACTGCGAGGTGGAGGCGGGCCGATACCGGCGCGTCGAGATCGAGCAGACCGCACCGGCCGGGAATCCGACGTTGCGTCCGCATCACGTCCGGCTGGGACTGTATCGAAAGGACGGGGAGCGGCTGGTTCTGGCGAGCCGGGTGGCCGTCGACGTATCCGGTGAGCGCACGGTGGTTCCACAGCTGGAGGGCACTGAGGCCGCAGATCTGTTGCTGCTCAACGATGACGCTGTCGCGTACGCGAAGGTCCGGTTGGACGCGGACAGTTTCGCGGCTGTCCCGTCCGCGCTGTTGACAGTGGAGGACAGTGTGGCGCGGGCGATCGTGTGGACGATGCTGATCGACATGGTCCGCTGTGCCGAGCTGTCGGTGCCGGACTATCTGGACATCCTCGGCCGGACGCTGTCGGGGGAGAAGCGGACCGCTCCGTTGCAACAGCAGCTGGCGTTCGCCCGTACCGCCGTGAACTGCTATCTGCCGGTGTCGGGGCGTGAGGCCGGGGCGGCGAAGCTGCGTGAGATCACGCGGTCGGTGCGGCAGCGGGCCGAGCCGGGCAGTGGCATCCAGTTGGCCGCCTTGCGGTCTGAGATCGGTGCCGCCGTGGACGTTGAGTGGCTGCGCGGGCTGCTGTTGGAGCGCGAGACGGTCGAGGGCCGGGCCCTCGACAGCGATCTGCGGTGGCGGTTGTTGCTGCGGCTGGCGGTCCTGGGCGAGGTGCACGACAGCGATATCGACGCCGAACTGGAACGCGATTCCAGCTCGGAGGGTTTCAAGAACGCGGCGACCTGTCGCGCGGCGTTGCCGTCGCTGGAGGCGAAGGAGACCGCGTGGGAGACGGTGCTGACGGATCAGACGCTGTCGAACCACCTGCTGCGGGCCACCGCCGAGGGGTTCTGGTGGCCGGAGCAGGAGGAGCTGACCCGTGATTACGTCGGGCGGTTCTTCGGCGAGGCCAGCAGCAAGCTCAGCGCCCGGGCGCCGTGGGAGCAGATGCACCTGGCGCGGGCGTTGTTCCCGCGGTACGCGGTGGACGAGGAGACGATCGCGCTCGCCGAGACCACGGCGGGTGAGGATCGGCTGCACGCGATCCTGCGGCGGGTGATCGTCGACATGGGCTCCGACCTGCGTCTGGCCCGGCGGGTACGTGGTGGACGGTTAGGATCGAGGCGTGGGTGACAAGGGATCACGGCCGCGACGGGTCGGCGTCATGGGCGGCACCTTCGACCCCATCCACAACGGTCACCTGGTCGCGGCGGCGGAGGTCGCGGATCGGTGCGATCTCGACGAGGTCGTGTTCGTGCCGACCGGGCAGCCTTGGCACAAGGCGGACACCACGGTCTCCGACGCCGAGCATCGTTACGCGATGACGCTGCTGGCGACCGCCTCGCACCCACGTTTCCGGGTCAGCCGTGTCGACGTCGACCGGCCCGGCCCGACCTACTCTGTCGACACGTTGCGCGACCTGGGGCGGAAGTACGGGCCCGGCGTCCGGCTGTTCTTCATCATCGGCGCCGACACGGTGGAGACGGTGCTGACCTGGAAGGCGGTGGACGAGGTGTTCTCGCTGGCGACCTTCGCGGCCGTCAACCGGACCGGGCACCGGCGCGGCGCGACCCGGCTGCCGGCGCACGCGGAGGTTGTGACGGTCGACATGCCCGGGATCGACGTGTCGTCGACCGATTGTCGCGAACGGGTCGCGCAAGGGCGTCCGATCTGGTTTCTCACGCCTGACGAGGTCGTCCGTTATATCGACAAGCACGGGCTTTATCGCGCGACAGTGGGGTCGGAGTGAAAACCCCGGGTGCGATGTCGGCCGACCGTGAGAAACTTGAGTAGACATGGCCCCGAACGAAGGATCCCCGTGGTAGCCACAGACCTTGCCAGGACAGTAGCGCTCGCCGCCGCGCAGGCGGCCGCTGACAAGAAGGCACGAGACATCGTGCTGCTGGACGTCAGCGACGAAGTGGTCATCACCGACATCTTCATGATCGCTTCGGCTCCCAACGAACGGCAGGTCCTGGCGATCGTCGATGCCGTTGAGGACAAGCTGCGCCGCGAGCTCGACGTGAAGCCTGAGCGCCGTGAGGGGCTCAAACAGGGCCGTTGGGTGTTGCTCGACTACGCCGACGTCATCATCCACGTCCAGCACTCGCAGGAGCGCGAGTACTACGCGCTGGACAGCCTGTGGAAGGACTGCCCGGCCATCGAGTTCGTCGACAGCGCCGAGAACCGTGCGGCGCGGGACGGCGACGCGGCGGTGAACTCCGAGCTGCGGGACGCCGCGTGAAGCGGCTGATCGTGCTTCGGCACGGCCAGACCGCGTGGAACGACGAGAACCGGGTACAGGGGTCGGTGGACATCGACCTCAACGAGGCGGGGCGTGCCCAGGCGGGCGAGGCCGCGAAGGTGCTGGCCCGGCTGACGCCGAGCGTCGTGGTCGCCAGCGACATGCGCCGGGCCGTCGACACGGCCCAGTTGGTCGCGGACCTGGTGGGCCTGGACGTGCGGATCGACAAGCGGCTGCGTGAGCGTGCCTACGGGCCGTGGGAGGGGCTGACGCGCGCCCAGATCGCGGAGCGGTTTCCGGAGGCGTTCGAACTGTGGCGGGCCCGCAAGCCGTTCGAGCTGGAGGACATGGAGGTGCTGTCGGAGGTCGCCGACCGCACCGCCGCGGCGCTGAGCGAGGTGGCGGCCGAACCCGGTGACGGCACCGCGGTCGTGGTCACCCACGGCGGGTCGTCGCGGCAGGGGATCGTCCGGTTCCTGGGCTGGAGTCAGGAACAGGCCAACACCATGTTCGGGATGGAGAACTGCCACTGGGCGGATCTGCGGCTGGAGCACACCGGCTGGCGGATGTACGGGTACAACCTGTCGGCTTAGGCGGCGGAACCGCCGTGAGCGGCGGCGCGTCTAAACCGGTATGCGTAACAAGATGCGACAGCTTGCCAAGGTCACGACCGGTCTGCTCCTGATCGCCGCGCTGGCGTCTTGTGGCGGCAAGGGGCAACCGGACGACGCGGGGGGTTCCTCCTCGTCGTCGGAGTCCTCGTCGAGTGCGAGTTCCAGTGACGACAAGGACAAACCGGACTCGACGGAGTCGACCGAGGGCAAGCCGGACACGAAGGCCAAGACCCTGACCGGCACCATCTCCGACGGAGTGGAGCCGGGCTGCCTGATGCTGAAATCCGACGGCGTCAAGTACCAGCTGGTCGGTGACGCGACCAAGAAGCTGAAGTCGGGTATGAAGGTCGAGGTCACCGGCAAGGTCTCGGACAACAACATGTCCACCTGTATGGAGGGCACGGTGTTCGAGGTCGACACCGTCGAGAAGGTCTCCTGAGGCGAACCGCCTCCTGCGGCTGCCGGGCTCGCGGTTTGGGCTACGGTGGCCGTTATGCCTGTTGCGGTGGTGACCGACTCGACGGCTTGCCTGCCGCCCGGAGCCGAGGACGAATACCCGCTGACGATCATCCCGATGCGGGTGACGATCAACGGCTACTCGGGTGCCGAGGGAACCGAGATCACCACTGTGGACATCGCTCGGGCGTTCCAGGAGCGGCGGGTCGAGGTGTCCACGTCGCGTCCGGCACCCGGTGCGGTGGCGGAGATCTACCAACGATTGCTGGACGACGGCGCGACCGGCGTGGTGTCGGTGCACCTGTCGGCGGCGCTGTCGGGTACCTACGAGTCGGCGGTGCTGGCGGCGCGGGAGTTCGACGGCAAGGTCACCGTCGTGGATTCGGCGAACGCCGGGATGGGGCTCGGGTTCTGCGTCCTGGCGGCGTCCGCTGCCGCGAAACGGGGGCGGGGAGCCCGATTCGTCGCCGACAGCGCCTCGGCGGCTTCGTCGGCGACCGACACGTTCTTCTACGTCGACACGCTGGAGTTCCTGCGCCGGGGCGGCCGCATCAGTGCCGCCGGCGCGCTGTTGGGCACGGCGCTGGCGGTGAAACCGATCCTGCACGTCGAATCCGGTGAGGTGAAACTGCGCGACAAGGTCCGCACCTCGACGCGGGCCCTGGCGCGGCTGGAGGACCTGGTCGTGGCGGCGGGACGCGACGGCCCGGTCGACCTGGCCCTACACCACCTCCGCTCCCCAGAGCGCGCGGAGGAACTGGCGCACCGGTTGCGGGACCGGTTCGGGCGCCAGGTCCGGGAAGTGTTCATCACCGAGGTGGGCGCGGTGATCGCGGCCCACTGCGGGCCGGGCCTGCTGGGGGCCGTGGTTCACCGACGCGTCAAGAAGTTATCCACAACCCAAAAGTTATCCACAGGCCCCCAAGCCCCCCGGAGTCCCCGCCCCAACCACGCCCGTTACACCGGGCATGAGTATTTCCACGCAAGCCCCCGCACTGCGGGGCATTCACACAGGTAACCCGAAAACCTCGAGGCGGGCGGAATTCACCACCGCGGTCAGGGGCCGACTGGATCGGCTCACGGGCACGGCGGGCTGCGATTCCACTCCGGACGCCTGCCGCGAGGTCGTCGACGCGACGTCCGGCACCCCCCAACCATCACCAACCCACACCGAGGGCATGCGGGGTCGCGTCGCGGGCCTGCTCGGCCTCACCGGCTCCCGGTTCCTGCTGGCGGGCCGCACCCGCGGCGTGCTGGTCATGCTGCTGCTCATCGTGGCGGTCACGGCCGGAGCGCTGACCTGGTTCTCATGGCCCAGCCCGCAACCGGCCCCGGGGGCAGTCGCGGTGGCCCAAACCAACGACGGCGACGGCGGCGCGGTCGGCCGCCTCAAGGTCTCGGTCGTGGGTGACGTCTCCGAACCCGGCATCGTCGAGCTGGCGGCGGGCGCCCGGGTAGCCGACGCCATCGAAGCGGCGGGCGGTCTGACACCCGAATCGGCGTCCCCCGGCTACCTCAATCTGGCCCGCAAGGTCAAGGACGGCGAACTGATCGTGGTCGAAGCCGAGGGCGAGAATCCCGACGACCCCGAAGCTCCGGCCGAGCCCGACCCGTCCGAAGAGCCGCCCACGGGCGAAACCCCCGACGACCCCAACGCACCGGGCGAACCGGTCAATCTCAACAAGGCCACAGAAGACGAACTCGCCACGCTGCCGGGCATCGGCCCGGTCACGGCGGCCAGCATCGTCGAATACCGCGAACAAAGCGGCGGCTTCGACTCGGTCGACCAGCTCACCGAGGTCGATGGCATCGGTCCAGCCACACTGGACAAGCTCGCCGACAAGGTAACCGTGTGACAAGCGGTGACGGCGGCGGGCTGGAGAACCGTCGCCGTCACCCCCATCGCCCCGGCGATGGCCAGCGGCTCGGCACGGCTTGCAACAGGCGCGGTCGATTCTCGACGCGGCTCGCGGAGCGGTTCGGCCGGTTGACGATGCGGTTTGGCTGGTTCTCGATGTGGCCCACCGAAAGGCGCGATCGGACGCGAGCCGGTCGCCAAGCAGAGGCCCAGCGGCTCGTCGCGGCTCGTCGAGAGTTGCGGTCGGTCCTCGATATGACTCACGGAGGGGCGCGCTCGGTTCTCGGCGTGGCTCGCCGAGAGGCGCGGTCGGTCGTGGGTCAGGCACCGAGCAGCACGCCCCAGCGGCTGGGCACCGTTCGCGGAGCGGCGCGCTCGGTATCCGACGTGGCTCGCCGAGTGGCGCTGTGGAATGCGGGCCGGGCGCCGAGGAGCGCGGTCGGTCGTGGGTCGGGCGCCAGCACGCTCCAGCGGCTCGGCTCGGCTGGGCTGGGCTGGGCTGGGCACGGCTCGCGGAGCGGACCGACGGTTCGTCGTGGTGGGAAACCGATCGGTGCGGGAACGAAGGCAGGAGGTTGTCTTGAGCGCGGGCGAAGCCGGTGCTTCGGTTGCCGGACAAGGGGAGACGTCGAACTCGGCGCCTGATCTGCGGCTGGCGTTCGTGGCGCTGGGCGTGTGGGTGGCTGCGGTGGCGGTCCTGTACCTGGGAGCCGGGTGGGGCATTGGCCTGTCGATCGTCGCTTGTGGCGGCGTTTGGTTCGGCAGCCGTGGCGGCCGAGCGTGGGCGAAAGTCGCCGGAGCCATCGCCATCGGTGTGGTGGCCGGGGCGGTCATCGCTTCGGCCCAGGTGGCAGTGCGGGACGCGCTGCCGTTCCGCGACTGGGTGGACGACGAACGGGTGGCCACGATGCGGGTGACCGTGACCGACGACCCGCTGCGGCTGCGAGGCGGACAGGGCGAGAAGTACCGGGTCGCGGTGCGGGTGCAGCGGGCTCGCGTGGGAAACACCGAGGTGGAGGTCTCGGTGCGGGCCGTGGTCTTCTCCCCGGACGTGGGTCGCTGGCGATGGGCCACGGTGCTGCCGGGCCAGGAACTGACGATCAAGGGACGGCTGGCCCCGGGCGAGACGGGCACGCTGGGCGCGGCCGACGTCGCCGTATCCCGAGCACCCCGCCTGCACGGCGAACCACCGTGGTGGCAACAAGCGGCGGGGTACCTGCGGGCCGGGCTGCGCGAAGCCTGCGCCGACCTCCCCGATGAGGCCGCCGGACTGTTGCCGGGGCTGGCACTCGGCGATGTGAGCACCATGGACGAGGGAGTCGACGCGGACTTCCGAGACGCCGGAATGACGCACCTGCTGGCGGTCTCGGGCTCGAACGTGGCCATCGTCGTGGGAGCCGCGGTACTGATCGCGATCGGCTGTGGAGCGGGACGCCGCACTCGGGTCACCGTCGGAATCGCGGTGATCGTCGGGTTCGTCGTACTGGTCCGCCCCTCCCCGAGCGTGCTGCGGGCGGCGGTCATGGGCGGGCTCGGTCTGCTGGTCCTGTCGCGACGGGGCGGCCGCGACGCGGTGCCGGTCCTGTCAGCGGCGGTGGCCCTGCTGCTCCTCATCGACCCGGGCCTGGCGACGAACCTGGGGTTCGTGCTGTCCGTCGTGGCCACAGCGGGTCTGGTGTTCTTCGCCTCCCGCTGGATCGCCTTGCTGCGGCGGCGTGGCTGGCCGGAATGGCTGGCGGCCGTGGTGGCGGTCCCGGCCGCGGCCCAGCTGGCGGTGACCCCGGTACTGGCCGCGGCCACCGGCACGATCACCCCGGTGGCGGTGGTGGCCAACGCGCTGGCGGCCATAGCCGTCCCACCGGCGACGGTACTGGCGGTGGCCGCCACGATGGTGTGGCCACTGTGGCCAGACTTGGCGTTCGTGCTGACCTGGTTGGCGTCTTGGCCCGCCCAATGGCTGGTGTCCGTCGCCACTCACGCGGCCCAGATCCCGTCGGGGTCACTGCCGTGGCCATCGGGCTTCCTGCCGGGCCTACTACTGGCCCTGCTCATCGCGGTGGCCCTGGTGCTGCTGCGCTGGCGAGCCGGACGCCGCATCCTGCTGGTCCTGCTGCTGGGCATAGCGATCGGTGTGGTCCCGGTCCGAATGCTGAGCGGGGGCTGGCCACCGAGCGGCTGGGTGATGGTGGTCTGCGACGTGGGGCAAGGCGACGCGCTTGTCCTGCCCACGGGTCACGACTCACGGGTCGTCGTGGTGGACGCGGGACCCGACCCGCGTGCCATCGACGACTGCTTGCGCTCGCTGGGTGTGGAGCGGGTGGCGCTACTGGCGTTCAGCCACGCGCACGCGGACCACATCGGCGGCGTCGCGGGTGTCTACAGTGGCCGAACCGTGGAGGCGGTCCTACCGCCGATGTCCGACGGCCACGGGTCCTCGGGCACCGATCGCCCGTCCGGCGTCGGCCCGCCACCAGGCCGCGATCGACTCCCCGCTCTGCATGGTGAGCCGCCGGGTTCTGGTGGGAGTGGTTGGCCAGCGGGGCCGGGGGCGGGGGAGCGGCTTGCCGAGGCGATCCGGGAGACGCCGACGGTGACCGTGCGGGTTGGCGACAGTGTTGGCGCGGGGAGAACTCGGTTGGAGGTGCTGGCGCCCGATACGGAGTTCAGCGGGACGCGTTCGGATCCGAACAACAACTCGTTCGTGTTGCGCGCGGTCGTTGGTGGGGTGTCGATCTTGCTGTCGGGGGACGTGGAGGAACCGGCGCAGCGGTCGGTGTTGGCGTCCGGGCAGCGGCTCGCGTCGGATGTGTTGAAGGTGCCGCATCACGGGTCGGCGTACTTCGACGACGGATTCTTCGAGGCGGTGAAGCCGAGATTGGCCGTCGTCAGCGCGGGGCGCGGCAACGACTACGGGCACCCGCATCCCAGGGCGTTGCGGCAGTTGCGGCGGCAGGGTGCGGCGGTGCATCGCACCGATCGGGACGGCAGTTTCGCCGTGGTTGCCGGGGACGGTGGGCTGGCGGTGGTGACAATGGACTGAATTGCTCGCGGCGTCGAACCGCAGGGGTGTGGGTGCCTGGTCAGGGGTTCGGGGGGCCGGGTCCTGTTTGGGTTGAGACCGCTCTCACGGTTTGTCTCGGCTGGTCGGGTACCCCGGTGGTGTACCTGAAGAATCGCGGCATGGAAACCGTTGCCCCCGCGGTTCTGCTCGCCCTGTTCGCTGTCGCTCTCATCGCTGGGAGTGTTGACGCCATCGCCGGTGGCGGTGGGTTGTTGACGTTGCCCGCGTTGTTGTTGGCCCAGATTCCGCCGGTGCACGCCATGGCGACCAATAAGCTGCAGAGCAGTTTCGGGACGTTCACTTCGGCGATGTCGATGCGGCGCAAGGGGTTGGCGGGGCCGGTGGATATGCAGGCCCCGTTCTTGTTCGCGTTGGCGGGATCGGCGGTGGGGACCGTGACGGTGCAGTTCATCGATACCCGGGCGCTGACGGTGGTGGTGCCGGTGGTGCTGGCGGGCATCGCGATCTATTTCATCGCGATGCCGAAACGGCCCGATCGGGATGTGGAGCCCCGGTTGGCGTTGGCGCCGTACAACAGTCTGGTGGTTCCGGGGATCGGTTTCTATGACGGCGCTTTCGGGCCGGGGACCGGGTCGTTCTTCACGGCGGCGGGAGTGTCGTTGCGGGGGCAGCGGTTGGTTCCGGCTTCGGCGCAGGCCCGGATGTTGAACTTCGCCACCAACGTCGCCTCGTTGGTGGTGTTCGCCATCGGGGGTAAGACGATGTGGCTGGTGGGTGGGATCATGGCGGTGGGTTCGATGTCGGGCGCCTACCTGGGGGCGTTGGCCGTGTCGCGGGGCGGCGCGCGGTTGATCCGTCCGATCGTCGTGGTGATGTGTCTGGGGATGCTGGTTCAATACCTGTGGCGGCAGGGTTGGCTTCCGTTCTGAGGAAGTCAGCGTCTGGGCCGTTGTTGGTCCTAGCGGTGAGGATGACCGGATGGCGAAGACGGTATCGGGAATGCGGCTGGTGCTCGGCGAGGAAGAGCTGCTCGCCGAACGGGCGGTGGCCGCGATCGTCGCCGAGGCCCGGCAGCGCGACGCGGGCATTCAGGTTCATCGTGCCGACGCCGGGGACCTCAGTCCCGGGGAGCTGACGACGTTGACCAGCCCGACGTTGTTCGGCGGCGGCAGTGTCGTGGTGGTGGAGAACGCCCAGGACGCGAAGAAGGAGCTGGCCGCCGCCCTGAACGGGTATCTGGACGCTCCGGCGGCCGATGTCGAGGTCGTGGTCGTGCACGCGGGCGGCAACAAGGGCAAGGCCTTGGCCGAGTCGCTGCGTAAGGCCGGGGTGGAGGTGATCTCGGCGGCGAAGATCAAGCGGGCCACCGATCGCGCCAACTTCGTGAAGGAGGAGTTGCGTCGGCTGGGGGCTCGCGCCAACGCGGCCGCCGCGGAGGCTTTGATCACCGCCGTGGGGCATGACCTGCGTGAGTTGGCCAGTGCCTGTTCGCAGTTGGTGGCCGACACCGGGGGCAAGGTCACCGTTGACGAGATCAACAAGTACTACCGGGGACGGGCTGAGGTGACGGGGTTCGCCGTGGCCGACGCCGCGGTGACCGGTGACGCCCAGGCGGCGTTGAGCGGGTTGCGGTGGGCGTTGTCGGTGGGGGTGGACGCGGTGCCGTTGGCCGACGCGCTGGCCACCGGCGTGCGCAATATCGCCAAGGTCGCGGGGGCCAGGGAGAGCGGTTATCAGCTGGCTTCCAAGGTGGGGATGGCGCCGTGGCAGGTCGACAAGGCCAAGCAGCAGGGACGGGGCTGGACGCCGGAGGGGCTGGTCGCGGCGATGGACGTCACCGCCGAGCTCAACGCGGCGGTCAAGGGCGGGTCCGAGGACCGGGCCTATGCGCTGGAGCGGGCGATCCTGGCGATCACGGCCGCGCGTTCGGGGCGGTAGCCGGGCGGTTTCGGGGACAGCAAAACGATGGTCCGAGCGGTTGATGCTCGGACCATCGTTCGAGTCTGTGTTTCAGCCCACCGTGGGCGAATGTGTGCGAACCGGGTTAGGAAGCGACGTTCTGCAGCTTCTTGGCCAGCGCCGACTTGCGGTTGGCGGCCTGGTTCTTGTGGATGACACCCTTGCTGACGGCCTTGTCCAGCTTCTGGCTGGCGACGCGCTGCTGGGTGGTGGCGGCCTCCAGATCGCCGGTCTCGGCGAGGCTGTGGAACTTGCGGATCTGCGTCTTCAGCTCCGACTTCACGGCCTTGTTGCGCAGGCGGGCCTTCTCGTTCTGCTTGTTGCGCTTGATCTGGGACTTGATGTTAGCCACGCTGGAAGCCTCGGTCTCTTTCGTACGGTGGGATGTGCGATTCAGGCGCGCGCGATTCTCGCCGCACGCGACAGGCAAGCTTACCAGCCACGACGACGGGCCAGCCAATCGAGGGTGGCCAGTCCGTTCCAGCGCTGGTGCTGGCGAATATAGCGCGACACGTTCTCGATCAGCGGTTTGTCGCCGTTGCAGAGGTAGTAGCCGGCGATGGCGGCCAGGATGACGTCGATCTCCTCGTCGTCGAATCCGGACGCGGAGGGGTGGGCCTTGAGCAGGGCCTCGGCGTCGTGGCCGTCGCCGTGCGCCACGACCAGGAACGCGACGGTGTCCAGGACCGGCGAGCCGATGACCGGGTTGTTCCAGTCGCAGATCCACACCTTGTCGTCGGCGAGGATCATGTTGTCGGGACGCAGGTCACCGTGATGGACGGCGTCGACGTCGAGGACGTCGTTGAAGCCCGCCTCCAGCCGCGCCAGTTCCTCGAAGTGGTCGGGAAAGCCCTGCAGGTCGGGGGCGGACAGTTCCCCGGCCACGATGGAGGCGAAGTTCTGGAAGGTGTCGCCGACGACGTCGGCGAACCGGGGCAGCCCCAGTTCGACGAGGGCCTGCGGCGCGGGGGTGAGGGCTTCGGCGGCGCTGGCCCACGCGGCCAGCATCCGGTCCAGGTCGTGGGGGTCCAGCGGCAGCCGGGCGGCGCGGCCCTCGATGGCCTCGAAGCCCAGCACCACCCATTCGCCGACCTGGGAGGCGAAGCGCAGGTCGGGGGCGGGGACACCGTCGGGCAGTCGGGGCGAGATGTGGGCCTCGGCCGAGTAGGCGTTGGTCACGAACGGGGTGTGCGGCCCGGCCGCCTTGACGAAGATCCTCGACTCGTCGGCGCCGGTGAGGACCCCGGCGAATCCGCCGGTGAAGCCGCCGCCCGCCTTGGCGATGTGGACCGGTTCGCTGCCCAGGTGCGCGGTGATGTCGGCGCGGACCTCGGCCGGGAGGGTGTCGTAGCCGGGCCGGTTCGCGGTGGCGTCGTACGGAACCGGATCCCCGAGTTCAAACCTCATGGGGGACTATGTTCGCCGATCGGCGCCGGTGGCCGCAAACGGATTGCGGCTCGCGCGGGTGTCGTGTGAGGCTCAACGTGACTTGGCGGCGAAGGGCCCGCCACCGCACGTGGGATCATGTACCGCGGACGAGTCCTCACCACCATCGATTGACGAACGGACGTGCACGTTGAACTTCGCGCCCGGCGCCACTGACCCGCAGCGGATCCGAAACTTCTGCATCATCGCCCACATCGACCACGGAAAGTCGACGCTGGCCGACCGGATGCTGCAGATAACCGGTGTCGTCGAGCAGCGCAAGATGCGAGCCCAGTACCTCGACCGGATGGACATCGAGCGCGAGCGCGGCATCACGATCAAGAGCCAGGCCGTGCGGATGCCGTGGAAGGCCCGCAGCGGCGACAGCACCGGTGACGAGTTCGTCCTCAACATGATCGACACCCCCGGCCACGTCGACTTCACCTACGAGGTGTCCCGGTCGCTGGCGGCCTGCGAGGGCGCGATCCTGCTGGTGGACGCCGCGCAGGGCATCGAGGCGCAGACGCTGGCGAACCTGTACCTGGCGCTGGACAACGACCTGACGATCATCCCGGTGCTCAACAAGATCGACCTGCCCGCCGCGCAGCCCGAACGCTACGCCGAGGAACTGGCGCACCTGATCGGCTGTGAACCCGAGGACTGTTTCAAGGTGTCGGGCAAGACCGGCCAGGGTGTCGAGGAACTGCTCGACGCGATCGTGCACCAGTTCACGCCCCCGGTCGGTGACGCCGACGCCCCGGCCCGCGCCATGATCTTCGACTCGGTGTACGACACCTATCGCGGCGTCGTCACCTACGTGCGGGTCATCGACGGCAGTTTGTCGGCGCGCGAGCGCATCAAGATGATGTCGACCGGCGCGGTGCACGAGCTGCTGGAGATCGGCGTGATCTCACCGGAGCCGATCAAGTCCGCCGGGCTGGGTGTCGGCGAGGTCGGTTACCTCATCACCGGCGTGAAGGACGTGCGGCAGTCGAAGGTCGGTGACACGGTCACCGGCCAGCACCGTTCGGCCACCGAGGCCTTGGAGGGCTACGCCGAGGCCAAACCGATGGTCTACTCCGGACTGTATCCGATCGACGGTTCCGACTACCCGGACCTGCGCGAGGCGCTGGACAAGCTGAAGCTCAACGACGCCGCGCTGGCCTACGAACCCGAGACGTCCGCGGCGCTGGGTTTCGGTTTCCGTTGCGGTTTCCTGGGTCTGCTGCACCTGGAGATCATCCGCGAGCGGCTGGAGCGCGAGTTCGGGCTCGACCTGATCTCCACGGCGCCCAACGTCGTCTATCAGGTCGAAATGGACGATGGCTCGGAATCCGAGGTCACCAACCCCAGCGAGTTCCCGGACGGGAAGATCGCGGTCGTCCACGAACCCATGGTCAAGGCGACGATCCTGACGCCCAACGACTACGTGGGCGCGGTCATGGAGCTGTGCCAAAGCCGCCGGGGTGCCATGCAGGGCATGGACTACCTGTCGCCGGAGCGGGTGGAGCTGCGCTACACCCTGCCGTTGGCCGAGATCATCTTCGACTTCTTCGACCAGTTGAAGTCCAAGACCCGCGGGTACGCCTCGCTGGACTACGAACCCACCGGCAGCCAGACCTCCGACCTGGTGAAGGTGGACATCCTGTTGCAGGGCGAGAAGGTCGACGCGTTCTCCGCGATCGTCCACAAGGACGCCGCGTACTCCTACGGGGTCCGGTTGACCGAGACGCTGCGCAAACTGATTCCCCGGCAACAGTTCGAGGTGCCGATCCAGGCGGCCATCGGTTCGCGCATCATCGCGCGTGAGAACATCCGCGCCATCCGCAAGGACGTGCTCGCCAAGTGTTACGGCGGTGACATCTCCCGTAAGCGGAAACTGCTGGAGAAGCAGAAGGAGGGCAAGAAGCGGATGAAGACCATCGGAAGGGTCGAGGTTCCGCAGGAGGCCTTCATCGCGGCCCTGACCACCGACGCGTCCGCTGTGGACAAAGCCGCGAAGAAATAACGCGACCTCGGGCCGCCGGTCGGTCCAGGGACGGGCTCGCTCCAGTTGCGCGGCGACGCGCAGGATCGTGGTTTCGTCCTGCGGTCGGCCGACCAGCTGGACGCTCAGCGGCAGGTCGTCGGTGCCGAAACCCGCCGGTACGGCGGCGGCCGGGTTGCCGGTCACGTTCCACAGTGCCGTGTAGGCGATCATCGGCAGCGAACGCCATTGCGCGCGCAGTGAACCCGCCCGGTTCAGCGCTCCGATCGGACGGGGCCGGTGGGCGATCGTGGGCGTCAGCAGCAGGTCCACGTCGTCGAATATCCGGTTGGCCTTGACGCTGGCGGCGTGGCCGCGCCGGATCGCCCACTCCACCGTGGCTTCGGGCAGCAGTCGGCCCAGGGTCAGGGTTTGCCTGGTGCGTCGCTCAAGCAGCTCGGGATGGTCCACAAGGGCGGTTTCGGCTCGGAGACCGCCGTAGAACTGCGGCATGAACGCGGCGGTCAGGTCCGGGAACCGGGGGCGCACCTCCCGAACGTCGTGTCCGAGTTCCCGCAGCCTGGTCGCGGTGTCGCGCACCGCGGCGACATGTTCGGGATCGGGCCGGACGCCGAGCATCGAGGGTTTGGTCGTGAATCCGATCCGCAGCCGAGTGGGTTCGCTGGTGGCGGCTTCGGTGAAGCTGGTCGCGGGTGCCTCGGCGTGCCAGCGGTCGGCCTTGGTGGTGCCGCTGATGACGTCGTAGACGATGGCGCTGTCCAGCACGGTGCGGGTGAGGGGTCCGGCGGTGCCCAGCGCGTACCACAGGTGGGGGTGCGGGGCGCTGGATACCCTGCCGCGCTGCGGTTTCAGCCCGAACAGTCCGCAGCAGGCGGCCGGGATCCGGATCGAACCGCCGCCGTCGCCGCCCATGGCGGCCGCGACCATCCCGGACGCGACGGCCACCGCGCTGCCGCCGCTGGAGCCGCCGGGGGTGCGATCCGGGTTCCACGGGTTGCGGGCGAAGCCGTGCGTTTCGGACTCGGTGTAGGGCCACTGCCCGAACTCCGACATCGTGGTCTTGCCGACGATGACCGCGCCCGCGTTTCGCAACCGGCGCACCAGTTCGCAGTCGGCGGCGGCCGGTTCGGTCTTCGCCGCGCCGCCGAAGGTGGTGAGTTGGCCCGCGACGTCCAGTTCGTCCTTGATCGCGATGGGCACCCCGAAAAGCGGGCCTCGCGAACCCGACGGGGTCCGCGAGGCGTCGAGGGCGTCGGCTTCGGCGCGCGCCTGCTCGGCGAGCACGATCCGAAACGCGCCCAGGCGGGGATTCAGCCGCTCGATCCGGTTCAGCGCCAGGTCGGTGAGCCGCCGGGCCGACAACCGGCCCGAGCGCACCAGTTCGGCCTGCCGGGCCAGTCCGGCGAACAGCACCTCATCGTCATCCATCGATACAAGTATCGCGGCGACGCGGCGGTTTCGGGGGTCAGGCGAGTGCCCGCGCCAGCCGGGTGTTCATCTGCCGCAGGTATTCCACCAGCTCGGGTGGTTCGTGGATCTCGAAGTCGACGCCGAGGTTCACCAGCCACATCGCCAGCCCGTCCAGCCAGTTGGAGCCGGTGTACAGGGTGCAGGTCTCGTCGTCGATGGCCTCCAGCATCCCGTAGCGTTCCGGGATCTGTTCGGCCATCTGGGCGACGGGGGCGTGCAGGGTGTAGCGGGCCTGGTAGCGCTGGCCCTTCCAGATCGCGAACCTGTCCACACCGAACTCGGGTATCTCGCGGGCCTCGAAGGACGGGCCGGTGGGGGTGCGTGGCCGCATCCGGTCGACCCGGAAGCTGCGCCAGTCCTCGCGGTCGATGTCGAAGGCCTGTAGATACCAGCGTCGTCCGGTGTGGACCAGCCGGTGGGGCTCGACGTTGCGGATGGACTCCGAGCCGTCGTGGGTGCGGTATTCGAAGCGCATCCGTTCCCGGTCGCGGGCGGCGGTGGCGATGATCGTCAGCGCCTCGGCGTCCACGGGGTCGTTGCTGGACGCCGTCGAGACGGTGACGGTCTGCATGGCGTTGACGCGGGTGCGCAGCCGGGGCGGCAGCACCTGTTCCAGTTTGGTCAACGCCCGCACCGAGCTCTCCTCGATGCCGGAGATGGAGCCGCTGGCGGCGGTGCGCAGCCCCATGGCCACGGCCACCGCCTCCTCGTCGTCGAGCAGCAGCGGCGGCATCTTGGCGCCCGCGCCCAGCTGGTAGCCGCCCGCCACGCCGGGGGCGGCGTTGACGGGGTAGCCGAGGGTGCGCAGTTTGCTGACGTCGCGGCGGACGGTGCGCACGTCGATCTCGAGGCGTTCGGCCAGGTCGGTGCCGGACCATTCGCGATGGGTCTGTAGTAGCGACAGCAGTTTGAGCAGTCGCGCTGATGTGGGAAGCATGCCGCAAGTATGGCGGTCATCCAGGACAGCTTCAGTCCTCGATAGGTGGGCGATCGAGGAAATGTCAAGTGGTGCACGTCACATTATCGTCTCGGGCAATCGAGGACCGAAGTTGTCCTCGATTGCCCATATCGTTCTGTGCAACGAAGAAATCCCAGTTCAGGAGAATGACGTGACTGTTATCGAAGCCCCCGAGCGACCGCAGACCCTCACCGAACCGGCGACCGCCGCCGAACCCGCCCCGTACCGGTGGCGCTGGGCGGCCCTGTCGGTGATCATGGCCGGAAGCGCCATGGAACTGCTCGACTCCAGCGTCACCTCGGTGGCCGGTCCGACCATGCAACGGGACCTGGGAGGCGGGGCCGGTCTGATCCAGTGGCTGACCGCCGCCTACACGCTGGCCATGGTCGGCGGCCTGCTGATCGGCGCCCGGCTGGGCGACATCTTCGGACGCCGCCGGATGTTCCTGCTCGGCGCGGTCGGATTCACGATCACGTCGCTCGCGGTGGCCGTCAGCGTCTCGCCCGAGACCGCGATCGCCGCGCGGGTCGCACAGGGACTGTTCGGCGCCGCGATGGTGCCGCAGGTGTTCGCGCTGATCAAGTCGATGTTCCCGGCCAGCGAATCGCAGAAGGCCTTCGGCATGGCCGGTCCGATCATGGGCGCGGCCGTCATCGGCGGGCCCAGCCTGGCGGGCTGGCTCATCGGGCTGGACCTGTTCGACACCGGCTGGCGGATGGTCTTCGGGATCAACCTGCCCATCGGCATCGCGATCGTCGTACTCGCCGCGAAACTGCTGCCCAAGGACTCCGGCGACGCCAAGGCCAAACTCGACATCATCGGTGCCGGACTGGCCTCGGCCGCCAGCGCGCTGCTGATCTACCCGCTGGTGCAGGGCCGCGAAGCCGGCTGGCCCGCGTGGTCGTTCGCGATGATCGCCGTCTCGCTGATCCTGTTCGGCGCCTTCGGCCTCTACCAGGTGCGGCGCGCCGCCAACGGCAAGGACGTCCTGGTCATCCCGAGCCTGTTCCGCAAACGCGCCTTCAACGGCGGCCTGGTCCTGGGCGTGCTGCTGATGGCCGCGATGGCCGGAGTCGGTCTGGTCATGGGCCTGCACCTCCAGCTGGGACTGCACTTCTCGCCGCTGGCCGCGGCGGCCGCGATGATCCCGTTCGCGGTGGCCATGGGCGGCACCATGGGCTTCGGCGACAAGCTGGCCCGGTTCGGACGCAAGACACTGCTGGCCGGAGCGCTGCTGAAGGCCAGCGGCGTGACGATCCTGCTGGTCACCCTGGAGCAGGCGGGCGCCGACCTGGTCTGGTACCAGCTGATCCCCGGCCTGATGCTGTCCGGTATCGGCGCGGCGATGTTCATGGGCCGCTACTTCGACTCGGTGATGCAGGGCGTCGAACCGCAGGAGATCGGTTCGGCCTCGGGCACCCTGACCTCGGTGCAGCAGCTGGGCGCGTCCTTCGGGGTGGCGGTGCTGGGAACCGCGTTCTTCGGCCGGTTCGCCGGAGACCTGGAAAGCCTCATGGACGCTTCCCGGATCGCGCTGGGCCTGACGGTCGTGGTGCTGGTGATCGGCTTCGCCGTCGGCTTCACCCTGCCGAAGCAGGCCGCGACCAACTCGCAGCCGACCACGTAGACCGAACCCGTCGGGGCCGAGGGCGCACGCCCTCGGCCCCGTTTTAGCGATATGCGACCATTCCCGCAGCACACGGCAGCAAAGGACCCCCATGAAGACTTTCGACGACCGCGCCCTCAACCGAGCCCGGCTGCACCGTCAATGGCTGACCGAGCGCCGTGACGCCACTCCACTGGAGACGATGGAACACCTGGTGGGAATGCAGGGACAGCTGGGCGACCCGCCCTACTTCCAGCTGTGGAGCCGCCTGAACGACTTCACCACCGACGACCTGTCCACACTGCTCGAAGACCGCCGCGCCGTGCGGGTGGTGCTGATGCGCGGCACCATCCACCTGGTCTCGGCCCGCGACGCCCTGACACTGCGGACCCTGGTCCAGCCGTACCTGTCCAAGACCGTCTTCAACGGCAGCGAATACGGAAAACGCATCCAGGGCGTCGACCCCGAGGCACTGGTCGAAGCCGGACGGCGACTGCTGGCCGACAAACCCCTGCACGTGGACGAACTCGGTGCCGGACTGGCCGAACAGTTCGACGGCTACGCGGGCGGCGACCTGGCCTACGGGCTGCGCGGCCTGATGCCGCTGATCCAGACCCCGCCGCGCGGCGTGTGGGGGCAGGGCGGCGGCCTCACCTACGCCTCCACCGGGCAGTGGCTGGGCGCCGACCCCGACACCGACTGGGACGCCGCGCTGGACGCGGCGATCCCGCGCTACCTCGCCGCCTACGGCCCCGCGACCATTCAGGACTTCCAGACCTGGTCGAGCCTCACCCGCACCGCCCCGGCCTTCGCACGGCTGCGGGACCGGCTGATCGTCCACCGCGACGCGGCCGGCCGGGAACTGTACGACCTGCCCGACATCGAACTGCCCGACCTGGACGGACCGCTGAAACCCCTGCTGCTGGGCGGTTTCGACAACATCCTGCTGTCCCACAGGGAACGCGAGTTCGTGATCTCCAAACCCGCGCAGAAGAAGGTCTTCCGGCAGAACGCGATGATGAAGGGCACCATCCTCATCGACGGTCTCGTCGTCGGCACCTGGTTCACGACACTCAAGAAGAAGACCGCGCTTCTCACCTTCGAACCCTTCGAGTCCCTGTCGGCCAAGAACCGGCGGTACCTGGAGGGGGAAGGCGAGCGGCTGCTGGACTTCGCCGCCGGTACCGCCGAAACACGCACCGTCGAGTTCACCTGAGACAGCGGTAGCATTCGGACCCATGTCCTCCAACCGTCGCGGTCCCTCGGCCTTCCTGCTGCTGCTCGTGGGCATCGCCGCGCTGGCCACCGGCTGGACGGCCATGAACTACCGCGGCGGCGTCTCCGACAAGGAGGACCTGTCCAACCGGGACAAGGCCACCGCCACCGTCGTCGGCTGCGAACAGGACGGACCGGTCAGCGTCTCCGGCGTCGGCTACTGGTGGAACTGCGACGTCGACATCACCACCAAGGACGGCGAGACCACCCGGCAGTCACTGCCCGGCTCCCGGTTCGAACCCGCCGACAAGGGCAAGAAGTTCGAGATGGTCGCGGGCGGATTCGGCGCGTCCAGCTGGGTGCGCACCGACGTACCCGCCAACAACCTGGCCACGACGATCACCGCCGCCGGGCTGCTCGTCGGCGTCGGCTGCCTCGTCGTCGGCCTGCACCGACTGGTCAAACGCCGCTGATCACGGCATCCAGTTCGGATCGCGTTTCTCGGCGAAGGCCGCGACCCCTTCCCGGCCCTCCTCGGACAGGAAGAAATGCGCCGAGGTCTTGGCCAGCTCGTCCAGTTCGGCCCGGATACCGCCCTCACCGCGCCGCAGCAGCCGCTTGGCACCGGCCAGCGCGCCCGGCGCGCCCTTGAGCAGGTCCTCGGCGTAACCGGCCACCGCGATGTTCACGTCGACGGCCGGGACCGCGCGGGTCACCAGCCCGATCGTCTCGGCGCGACGGCCGTCGAAGACGGTGCCGGTCAGATACAGCTCGGCGGCGTCGCGGGGACGCAGCCGGGGCAGCACCGTCGCCGAGATGACCGCCGGGATCACGCCCAGCCGCACCTCGGTGAACGCGAAGGTCGCCTCGGCGGCGCACACCGCGATGTCGGCGGCGGCGATCAAACCGATGCCGCCGGCGCGGGCCGGACCCGACACCCGCGCGATCACCGGTTTCTCGAACTCCCACAGCGCGGCCAGCACGTCGGTCAACATCGCCGCCGGAACCTCACCGGCCTCGCGGGCCGCGGCGGTCTCCTTCAGATCGGCACCGGAACAGAACACCCGGCCGGTGTGCCCCAGCACCACCACCCGGACGTCGTCATCACCGGCGGCCGTCTCCAGGTGAGCCAGCAGCTGCCGCATCAGCGGGGTCGACAGCGCGTTGCGGTTGGCGTCGCTGTTGAGGCAAACAGTGGCCACACCACGGTCGACGGCGTAGGTGACCAAGTCGTCGTTTGTGTCGTCAGGCATGGCTCGTACCGTAGTACGCGTGCCTTCCGCTCTGCCCGACGGTGAAGCCGCTCCCGACGACGGAGCGCTGCCCGACTCTGCCCTGAAATCCGCCCGGAGCCACGATTTCGGGATCTACGTGCACATTCCGTTCTGCGCCTCCCGGTGCGGCTACTGCGATTTCAACACCTACACGGCGGCCGAACTCGGTTCGGGCGTCAGCCGCGAGTCCTTCCCGCGGTTGCTGGAGGCCGAGATCGATCTGGCCGCAAGGGTTCTGGGCGACGTGCCGAGGCCGATCTCGACGATCTTCTTCGGCGGCGGCACCCCGAGCCTGCTGCCCGCGTCGGAGCTGACCGGGATCGTGGCGAAACTGGAGTCGACCTTCGGGCTGACGCCGGACGCCGAGATCACCACCGAGGCCAACCCCGAGTCGGTGGACCCCGAGTACTTCCGCCAACTGCGCGCGGGCGGGTTCACCCGAGTGTCGCTGGGCATGCAGTCCACCGCGCGGCGGGTGCTGGCGGTGCTGGAGCGGGGCCACACTCCCGGCCGGGCCC
Source organism: Stackebrandtia nassauensis DSM 44728 (assembly GCF_000024545.1). GTDB lineage: Bacteria > Actinomycetota > Actinomycetes > Mycobacteriales > Micromonosporaceae > Stackebrandtia > Stackebrandtia nassauensis. The sequence goes on along the minus strand of NC_013947.1, from coordinate 5,790,182 downwards.
TGGACGCCGCGCGCGAGGCCCGCGAGGCCGGGTTCGAGCACGTCAACCTGGACCTCATCTACGGCACCCCCGGCGAGACCGCCGAGGACTTCGAGGCCAGCCTGCGCGCGGCCGTCGACACCGGCGCCGACCACGTCTCGGCCTATTCGCTGATCGTCGAGGACGGCACCCGGCTGGCCGGGCAGGTGCGGCGCGGCGACATCCCCGCGCCCAGCGACGACGAGGCCGCCGACCGGTACCTGGCGGCCGAACGCGTCCTCGGCGAGGCCGGATTCGAGTGGTACGAGGTGTCCAACTGGGCCCGCTCCGAGGCCGCGCGCTGCCGCCACAACCTGCTGTACTGGCGCGGCGGCGACTGGTGGGGACTGGGGCCGGGAGCCCACAGCCACGTCGGCGGCGTGCGCTGGTGGAACGTCAAACACCCGGCCCGCTACGGGCAGCGCCTGACCGACGGACTGTCCCCGGCGCAGGGCCGTGAACTGCTCACCCCGCCGCAGCGGCACATGGAGGACGTCCTGCTGGGCGTGCGGCTGGCCGACGGCCTGGCACTGTGCGCGCTGGACGCCGACGGACAGCGCAACGCCCGCAAGGCCGCGGCGGAGGGACTGCTGGATCCGGCGGCGCTGGCCGCCGATCGCGTCCGGCTCACGCTGCGGGGCCGGCTGCTGGCCGACGCGGTCGTGCGCGACCTGGTGCCCTAGGGCTTGAGGAACTTGAACGCGCCCTTGTATTCGTGCACCTGGCCGCGTTTCGCCGTCGTCGCGCCCTGTAGACAGGCGACCAGGTACCAGATGATCAGGCCCAGTCCCACGATCACCCACAGCAGCAACATGACGCCGATGATCCAGACCGCGCCGACCAGCAGGCCGATGACGAAACCGAGGACGAAGCCGATGATCAGGACGGCCACGTTGTAGATGGCCAGGCTGATCGCGAAGTTCAGCGCCGAGTAGGTGTTGGCGCGCACGAACGCCGACTTGTTGCTGGTGGACACCAGCCAGATGACCGGCCCGATGATTCCCAACAGCGCCAGGTAGTGCGCGGTCGCGCCGTCCTTGAGGTCCTGGTGGGTCAGCTGCCCGTCCGGCAGGGGTGACGCCGCGGCCATCGGCGGCACCACGTAACCGTAGTCCGGCGGTGGTTGTCCGTAACCGGGCTGCTGCCCGTACCCGGACTGCTGGCCGTAAGGGTCCTGGGGATATGTCACTCATCGAGCTTAGGTGGATCGTGCCAGTGATGTGACCGCTGTGACGGGCCCCTTGTCGTGGGAAGAAGGTACTCTTGGCACTCGTTAGGTTTGAGTGCCAGCCTTGCGGCCCCGAGTGAAGGGAGGTGCCGACGGACATGACCATGGACGATCGCAAACTCGACGTTCTGCGGGCCATCATCGAGGACTACGTGACGACGAAGGAACCCGTCGGCAGCAAATCGCTGGTGCACCGGCACGCGCTCGGGGTCTCCTCGGCGACCATTCGCAATGACATGGCCGTGCTCGAGGAGGAGGGCTACATCCGCCAGCCCCACACGAGCGCCGGTCGGGTGCCGACCAACCGGGGCTACCGGTTGTTCGTCGACCGGCTCAGCAAGATCAAACCGTTGACGGCCGCCGAACGGCGCGCCGTGCACCGGTTCCTCGACGACGCCGTCGACCTCAACGACGTGGTGCACCGGACGGTGCGGCTGCTGGCACAGCTGACCCGCCAGGTCGCCGTCGTCCAGTACCCGAGCCTGTCGCGCAGCAGCGTCCGGCACCTGGAACTGGTGCCGCTGGTCGCCAACCGGCTGATGCTGGTGATGATCACCGACACCGGCCGGGTCGAGCAACGCGTGGTGGATCTGCCCGAGGATCTGCCCGAAGAGGACGTCCTGACGCTGCGCACCCAGATCAACGACAAACTGGTGGGCATCCGGCTCACCGAGACCCCCACCCAGGTACGCACCCTGGTGGAGGAGGCCTCACCGCAGCTGCGGCCCGCGATGACCGCGCTGTCGACGGTGCTGCTGGAGACCCTGGTGGAACGCGGCGAGGAACGCATCGCGGTGGCCGGGACGGCCAGCCTGACGCTGCACGCCGTCGACTTCGCCGGTTCGCTGCGGCCGATCCTGGAGGCACTGGAGGAAGAAGTCGTCCTGCTGAAGCTGCTGGGCGAGATCGACTCGGGCTCCACCCTGAACATCTGCATCGGGGAGGAGAACAAGATCGCGGGACTGGACGGCACCTCCGTGGTGAGCACCGGGTATGGTCCCGCTGGTTCGGTCGTGGGCGGCCTGGGCGTCGTCGGACCGACGAGGATGGACTACCCCGGTACGATCGCCGCGGTGCGGACGGTGGCGAGGTATGTCAGCCAGATCCTCGCGCAGAACTGACCTTATTGACTGCCCCACCAACAGACCATTGACGGACGATGACATCGAGAGCTTACGTGGCAAGGGACTATTACGACATCCTCGGCGTTTCACGCGACGCCACTCCGGACGACCTGAAGAAGGCGTACCGCAAACTGGCCCGCGAGTTCCACCCGGATGTGAACTCGAGCCCGGAAGCGCAGGAGAAGTTCAAGGACATCAACGCCGCCTTCGAGGTGTTGTCGGATCCGCAGAAGCGCCAGATCGTCGACATGGGCGGCGATCCACTGGCACCGGGCGGAGGCGGTGCCGGTCCGGGCGGGCCCGGTGGCGCCGGTCCGTTCATGGGCTTCCAGGACATCATGGACGCGTTCTTCTCCGGTGGCGGCATGGGCGGCGCCAGCCGTGGCCCGCGCCCCCGGCGGCGTCCGGGTGCCGACGCGCTGCTGCGACTCGACCTGGAGCTCAGCGAGGCCGCGTTCGGCATGGAATCGCCGATCACCGTCGACACCGCCGTGGTGTGCAGCGTGTGCGAGGGCTCGGGAGCCGCCGACGACTCCCAACCCGAAACCTGCGACACCTGTAACGGCGCCGGTGAGGTCCAAAGCGTCCAGCGCACCATCCTGGGCCAGGTCGTCACGGCCCGGCCCTGCCCCTCGTGCAGCGGCTACGGCACCGTCATCCCCAAGCCCTGCGGCAAGTGCGGCGGCGACGGCCGGGTCCGCACCCGCCGCAAGCTGACCGTCAAGATCCCCTCGGGCGTCGAGGACGGCATGCGCATCCGGCTGGCGGGTCAGGGCGAGGTCGGCCCCGGCGGCGGTCCCGCCGGCGACCTGTACGTCGAGATCCACGAGAAGCCCCACGACGTCTTCACCCGCGAGGGCGACGACCTGCACTGCAAGGTCAAACTCCCGATGACCGCCGCCGCTCTGGGCACCAGGCTGACCGTCGACACCCTGGACGGACAGGAGTCGGTCGACGTCCACGCGGGCACCCAACCGGGCTCCACGCTGCGCATCCGGGGCGCGGGCGTCCCGCGCCTGCGCGGCGGCGACCAGCGCGGCGACCTGTACGTCCACCTCGACATCCGCACCCCGACCAAGCTGGACGCCGAGCAGGAACGCCTGCTGCACCAGCTGGCCGAGCTGCGGGACGAGGAGATCGTGGAACCGGCTCGCGGCAACGGCTTCTTCTCCCGGATGCGCGACGCCTTCAACGGTCACGCCTGAGCCTCAGTCCCGGCCGGGTGGGTCATCCCAGCCGGAGACGAACCATTCGACCGCTCCGGTGCCGGGATCGTACGACCGTCGGCGGCTGGTGCCGATGTTGCCGCCGTAGACGTGGATCCCGACGGTGGGTTCGTCGCCGATGGCCACGACGGCGTGGACGTCGTCGTCGGTCGTGCAGCACACGGTGACCTGCCCGCGCGCGAACTCCTGCTCACCGGCCGCCGTCAGCGCCGTGTCGGGCACCGTGGGTTTCAGGTAGCGCAGTTCGCGTTCGACGCCCGAGTAGATCCCGGCCACACCCCACATCTCGTGCGAGTGCACCGGGGTGCGCTGGCCGTTGTTCCAGACCACGCACGCTAGTGACCAGCTGTCGTCGGGGGCGATGTGGAGCGGGTAGTTCACGTGGCGGTCCTTCGACGGCCGGGTGAGTTCGGTGGGGAGCCGGTAGCCGCTGGCCAGCAGCGCTGACAGCCGCGCAGCGACCCGTTCGGTGATCTCGCGTTCGTCGTCGGTGTCGCCGACCAGCGCCGCCACGTCGGATATGAAGGCGTCCAGGGTTTGCGTACTCATCGGGTTCACCGGCGCTTGGTGAAGGTCAGGTGGGTGACGCCGCTGGGCGTCGAGGTGGCCTCGATGTCGAAGCTGTCCTCCAGTGCCTCCAGACCGTCCCACACGCGCACGCCCCGGCCCAGCACGATGGGCACCTGCACCAGGTGCATGTGGTCGACGAGTCCCGCGGCGACGCAGTCGCGGATGACGGTGGCGCCACCGCCGATGCGCACGTCCTTGCCGTCGGCCGCGGTCTTGGCCTGCTCGATGGCTTCGGCGGGGGTGGCGTCGAGGAAGTGGAAGGTGGTGCCGCCCTCCATCTCGATGGCGGGCCGGGGGCGGTGGGTGAGGACGATGACCGGGCTGTGGAACGGCGGGTTGGGGCCCCACCAGCCCTTCCAGTCGGCGTCGTCCTGCCAGCCGGGCGGGCCGAACTTTCCGGCGCCCATGATCTCGGCGCCGATGCCGACGGAGTTCCGGTCGGCGAACGCGTTGTCGGCCCCGAGGCTGCCGCCGGTCTTGTCCCAGAACCGGGTGGCGAACATCCACTCGTGCAGCCGTTCACCGGCGTGCCCGAACGGCGCGTCGGCCGACTGGACGTCGCCGGTGCCGAAACCGTCGAGCGAGATCGAGAAATTGTGGACCCGAACTTCGGACATTGATCTTCTTCTTTCGCTGTGGTGTCTGTGTGCTTTCAGCATGCTCCGATTGACTCATGATGTCTAATGTCAATTTATGGCAAAACATATTGATAATCTTGATGAGTGCTCAATCTGATCCAGCTCAAGGTGCTGGCGGCGGTGGCGCGGCACGGGTCAGTGACCGACGCCGCCAAGGAGCTGCACTATTCGCAGCCGTCGGTGAGCCATTACCTGGCTCGCCTGGAGACGGCCACCGGCGCCAAGCTGGTGCAGCGCGTCGGTCGCGGCATCCGCCTGACCCCGGACGGGCAACTGTTGGCCGACCGGGCCGCCGAGATCCTCGGCCGGGTCGACGCGGCCACCACCGAGCTGGCGGCACGGATCGGTCTACAGACCGGACGGGTGCGGCTGGCCGCCAACGCCTCGACGCTGAGCACGATCGTCCCGACGGCCGCCGCCGCCCTGGCCGAGGCGCATCCGGGACTCGAACTGGGCCTGTTCGACAGCCACCCCGCCGAGTCGTTCCAGCTGCTGCGGAGCGGCCAGCTCGACGTCGCGCTCACCTTCCTCTCCGCCCACACCCCGATGCGGGACGACGGTTTTCGGCTGGTCCACATCGGCGACGACTCCATCAACCTCATCAGCCGACAGGCCGACGACAGCGTCGCCAACCACCGTGACTCCGCCTGGATCGGCGGCTGCGAATGGTGTCAGAACGAGCTGACCACCGTGTGCCAGCACGAGGGCTTCGCCCCGCGCGTCGGTTCGGTCAGCGACGACATGGTCGTCGTGCAGGCGCTCGTGGCGGCGGGCAACGGCGTCACGACCCTTCCGGGACTCGCGCTGCGAGCCCACCGTCGACCCGATGTCCACGCCACCGAACTCACCGGCTTCCCGCGCCGGATCTACGCCGCCACCTACGGCGATCCACCCGACCCGCCCGCCGTGGCCGCCGTGGTGACGGCGCTGGCCGAGGCCGCCGCGTCGATGGGGCTGGTCCGTAAGATGACGGCATGAGCGACTGTCTGTTCTGCCGCATCGTCGAACGCGAGATTCCGTCCACTGTGGTGGCCGAGTCGGAGGACCTGCTGGCGTTTCGCGACATCGATCCCAAGGCGCCGACCCACGTGCTCGTGATCCCCAAGGCCCACTACGCCAACGCCGTCGAACTGGCCACCGCCGATCCGGCACTGGCCGGGAACCTGCTGGCGATGGCCGGTCAGATCGCTGAGGCCGAGGGCGTAGCCGCCGACGGGTACCGGCTGCTGTTCAACACCGGCAAGAACGGTGGTCAGGAGGTCTTCCACGTCCATCTGCACCTGTTCGGCGGCCGTCCGCTGGGGCCGATGTTGGCCGGTTGACCTAGGGTCCTTGACATATGTTAGCGTATATGTCATGAAGCGAACAACGGTGTACCTGCCGGAAGCGGATGCCCAGCTGCTGAAACAGGTGGCACGCCGCACCGGAAAATCAGAGGCGCAATTGATTCGTGAAGGTGTCGCTCATGTCCTTCAAGCCGCGCCCACTCGTGCACGCGGCTTGCGTATGGTCGTCAACAGCGGGGATCCTCAATGGGCGAATCGCGTGGATGGCGAATTGGCAAGTGGATTCGGTGCGGACGGCCTTTCGCAGTGATCGTGATCGCCGACACTTCCGGCATCCTCGTCGCCATCGACGCCGCCCACGAACTGCACGATCGAGGTCGGAGAGTCTTCGCGCACGCCGAGACAGTCCTCGTGACGCCTATGGTGCTTGCGGAGGTCGACTATTTGTTGACCAGTCGATTCGGTGTTCAAACCGCGCTGGACTTTCTTGACGAGATCAACGACGGCGCGTGCGTTGTCTACGACGTGGTTGATGGAGACCTGCGTGCCGCGCGTGAGTTGATGGCCCAATACTTTGACCTGGCGATTGGACTGACTGACGCGATGAATGTCGTGGCTGCGGATCGTTGGCATACCGATCGCATATTGACCCTTGATGAGCGCCATTTTCGAACGGTGGCGCCTATTCACCCGGAACTGGACGCGTTCACGCTGCTACCCGTCGACGGATAACGTCCAGCGCTCGTGTCGGCTCGGCAGGAGTGCGGCGACCCGTCGCGGCCTCGGCCGGGAGCCGCGAGGGACAGCTGCCGTCGGGCACACTGTCGCCGATCCTGCGGCAGCTCGTCGAGGACAAGCGGGTGCTGGCCCGGGACGAGCCGCTGTCGACCCGGCCCGGCAAACCCACGCTGTACCGCATCGCCGACGCCGCGCCGGTGGCCAAGCGGGTGGAGTTCGCCGGTTCGATCAAGTGGCTGGAGAGCGCCTTCGACGGCCACGACCTGTCGGACCTGATCAACGCGGTCGCGAACCTGCCGGGCTTTCGCCGCGACAGCGGCCTGCTGATCGTCTCGTTGTCTGGTGTGGACGAACGGGCTGACCCGCGACCCGTGGACGTCGTGTGGGGACCGGGCGACGTGCTGGACGCCTGGCGCGACTAGCCGTCCATCATCTCCCGCAGCTTGGTGACGGTGCGCCAGTTGCGAACCGTGGTCTTGGTGTCGCCGAGCTGTTTCCAGAACCCGGAACGGTCGAGTTTGGACTTGCCCATGCCGTCGGGGTAGTGGATGAACAGCTCCCGGCCCACCGACACCGCCTCCTCGGGATAGCCCTCGGGGACGGTCACCGCGTCGACCGTCGCGGACAGGAACACGACCGCCACCTTCGCCGGATCGAGGTCGCGGCCGCCGAACGGATGCGCGGCCAGCACCGCGTCCAGTTGTTCGCGGCTGCGGACCATGACCGCGACGGTGTACCCGAAGCGGTCGGCGATGCCCGCGGCGATGTCGCGTTCCAGGTCGCTGGCCTCGGCTTCGGCGTCGAAGACGACGTTGCCCGACTGGATGTAAGTGCGGGCGCCGGGGTGGCCCAGCGTCGCGAACAGGTCGCGCAGCTCCGCCATCGGGAGTTTGTTGTGCCCGCCGACGTTGATACCGCGCAGCAGTGCCACGTAAGTCGCCATTCGATCCTCCGGTGCGTCGACGGTCAGGTTAACCGGCACCTGTGACGCCCGGCCCGGATTCCCCTCCGGTCCGGGCCGGGCGTCATCGGTCACCGCAGCAACCTGCTCGGGGTGGTGGTGCGGATGTGGACGATCGCGTCGAACAGGTCGGTGAGCGAGTCGACCGACATCGTGTGGTCGGAGCCGTCGCCCGGCGTGGTGTACGACGGGTGGATCATGCGCAGCCGTGCCGGTCCGGCCAGCCACTCCCGCACCGGTCGCGGCGCGGAGGCACGCAGGTCCAGCAGGTAGTCGGCATGCACGGACGCACCGAGGACGGCCTCCAGCAGCTGCTTGGGCGGCGCGTCGACGCGATACGGCGCCGGTGGTGCCCAACCGGAGGTGATGGACCCCTCGTGGAACGCGGTGCCGATGGAGACGTACCGCCGTCCGAAGTACTGCCGCAGGTGGTGACCCGCCCAGGAACCGTTCGACGTGTCGCCGGGCATCCGGAACGTCACCTCCTTCGCGGCTCCGGTGTGGACGTTGGCGGCCCAGTAGGCGATCCGGCCGCCGTGCAGCCGCTTCCACCACCGCACCGCATCGGCGATGAACCGCTCCCGGTTGGGGCGCAACGCCTCGCCGCTGACGTAGTACTCGTACCAGCCGAGGATCGCGCGGGCGTGCTGTCGGGCGAACTCGCCGTCCATGTAGTCGGAGGTGTCGGGCAGCGCTTCCAGCAGCTTCACCAGCTCGCGGGCGTGCTCGATGAGCCGCTGCTTCTCGTCGGCGTCGAGCCCGTCGTACCACTGGAAGTGCTCGTAGTACTCGCCGCGCAGTCGCAGCGGCTTGAGCTCGGCCTGGACCTCGTCGAGCCGTTCGGGTGCGACCTGCTCGACGTACGCGATCACCTTGTCGAAGCTCAGCTGGTGCAGGGTGAGCAGGTCGGCGCCGAGGAAACGCACCTTGTCCCGGTGTTCCTCGTTGTAGGAACGCATCCAGGTGATGAGTTCGAGGATCTCCTCGGTCGCCCACAGCGGCGAGGACATGCCCGACACCAGTTCGCGCGGGTCACCCTCCCCGGTGACGACATAGTGGTCGATCAGCGTTCCCCACGCGAAGTCCTGCTCGAACGCGAGGGTGCGAAAACCCATGCGCTCCACCAGGAACCGCGTCATCCGGTGCTTGACACGGAACAGCTCGCGGCTGCCGTGGCTGGCCTCGCCCAGCCCCGCGACGGTCGCGCCGTCGACGACGTGCCGCAACGCCCGCAGGTCGTCCAGGTCGGCGCCGGGATCGGTGGTCCGCAGGGGTCTGGCCTTGCGGTCGATCCATTCGGCGACCTCTTCGGACGACGAGGTGGTGGCCCACGCCGGGGCGGCGATCGCCGCTGCGGCACCGGTGGCGGCGAGAACCGTGAGTCCCAGGACGCCGCGACGCGAGACCTTGATCAGTGACATGACTAATTCCCTTCTGGAGGAAGAATTGCCTTCTGTCACCGATCTTGTCGCCGAAGCGCCGGGCCGTCGTCAGCCTGACACCGGCACTGCCGCTACCCCGCTGGGAGTAGGAAGCGGGGCCGGGCATACGCCCGGCCCCGCTTTTCGTGGTTTCGTCAGCCCGCCTGGGCGTCCTTGGCGCGGGCCCGCAGGGCGCGGGCGATGTCGTCGCGTCCCTCCAGGACACCGCGACGCATCGCGGCCTCCTCGGCACCGTCGCCGCCGTTGGCCAGCCACGCGTCCGTCGCGTCCAGTGTGTCCTGTTCGACGACGAGACGCGGGAACGCGAACGAGATGTACTCGATCGCTTCCTGCGTGGACAGTCGCTGCCACATCGGCGCCACCGAGTCCAGGAACTTCGACACGTACGGCCGGATCAGGTCGAGCTGATCCGGGTGCGCGAAGCCCAGCATGAGCGAGCGCCTGGCGTAGTTCGCCAGTCCCGCGTCCTCGGTGATGCGCCGCCAGGTCTCGGCCTTGGCCTCGACCGTGGGCAGCGAAGCGTGCGCGATCAGCGATAGCCGTTCACCGTCGGCGGTGTTGTCGCGCTTGAGCTCTTCGTTGATGTCCTCGGCGCTCGCGGCGCCGAGCCCGGCCAGGCAGGTCAGCAGGTGCCAGCGCAGGTCGGTGTCCACCGCCAGCCCGGACGGGACACCCTGTCCGGCCAGCCAGCCCTTGAGCCGCGCGATTCCCTCGTCGCCACGGGTGAAACCGGCGTACGCCTTGGCCCAGGAGCGCTGCATGTCGCCACCGGGTTCGGCGTCCTCGACGGCCCGCATCGCGGTGGCCGCCAGGTCGGCGCGCAGACTCGGCGTCACCGCCGGGTCGGCGTACACCAGCGCGGCGCCCAGCTGACGCTGGATCATGCTGACCACGTTGATGTCGCGCTCGTGCGGCAGACCCACGACGCCCAGCCGCACGAAGTCGCGGGCGGCCATCTCGCCGTCGCGCAGCATGTCCCAGGCCGCGGCCCAGGTCAGCGCCCGCGGCAGCGAGTCGGTGAAGCCCGCGATGTGTTCCACGACGGTGGCCATGGAGCGTTCGTCCAGCCGGGTCTTGCAGTAGGTGAGGTCGTCGTCGTTGACCAGCAGCACGTCCGGCTGCTTCTCGCCGACGAGCTCGGCCACCTCGGTGCGCTCGCCGCTGACGTCCAGTTCGATCCGGCGGCGGCGCCGCAGCACACCGTCGTCCAGGTCGTACAGGCCGACGCCGATGCGGTGGGTGCGCAGTGTCGGGTGCTCGGCGACGACCTCCTGGCGGATCGCGACCGAGGTGTAGGTGCCGTCCGGGCCCACCTGCAACTCGGGCGACAGTGTGGACACTCCGGCGCTGGCCAGCCAGGTGTCGGCGAACTCGCGCAGCTCGCGGCCCGAGGACGCCTCCAGGCAGCCCAGCAGGTCGGAGAACGCCGCGTTGCCCCACTGGTGCTTCTCGAAGTACTGCCGCAGGCCCTGCTTGAACGGCTCGATGCCCACATAGGCCACCAGCTGCTTGAGAATGCTGGCGCCCTTGGCGTAGGTGATGCCGTCGAAGTTCGTCGCCACGGCCTCCACATCGGGCATCGGTGTGTAGACCGGGTGGGTGGTGGGCAGCTGGTCCTGGCGGTAACCCCAGTTCTTGCGGACGGTGAGGAACGTCGTCCAGGCACCGGAGTACTTCGTGGCCTCCACATTGGCCCAGTGGGAGGCCCACTCGGCGAAGGACTCGTTGAGCCACAGGTCGTCCCACCAGCGCATCGTGACCAGGTCGCCGAACCACATGTGCGCCATCTCGTGCAGGATGACGTTGGCGCGCTGCTCCAGTTCGTACTCGGTCACCTGGGACCGGAACAGGAACGACGCCTCGGCGATGGTGATGCAGCCGAAGTTCTCCATCGCGCCCATGTTGTACTCCGGCGCGAAGACCTGGTCGTACTTCGGCAGCGGGTACCGCACGCCGAAGGCCGAGTGGAAGTGGTCGAAACCCTGCTTGGTGATCTCGAAGACGCCCTCGGCGTCCAGGTATTCCTTCATGGACTCCCGGCAGTACAGGCCGAGTCCGATGCCGTCGTGGCTGTCGGTCACCTCGTGGTACGGCCCGGCGCACAGCGCGGTGACGTAGGTGCTCATCGGCGGCGACTGCTCGAAGTGGACCGTCTTGGTCTCACCCGAGGTCGTCTCGGAGTCCACGGGCATGTTGGAGATGGCCCGCCAGTGCTCGGGCAGCGTCACCCGGAAGGTGAAGCGCGCCTTGAGGTCGGGCTGGTCGAAACACGCGAACATCTGCTGCGCGTCCGAGACCTCGAACTGCGAGTACAGGTAGGTCTGCTTGTCGACGGGGTCGGTCATCCGGTGCAGACCCTGACCGCTGGAGGAGTAACGGCAGCGCGCGGTGACCACGAGCTCGTTGTCGGCGGCCAGGGATGGCAGCTTGAGGCCATTCTCCGCCGAGTACTCCGACAGGTCGACGTCGGTTCCGTTGAGCTGCGCCGCCGTCACGGCCTCGGCGGCGATCTCGATGAACGTGGACGCTCCGGGCTCGGTGCACGAGAACCGCACCGTCGAGGTGGACACGAACGTGGTGTCCGAGCCGGTCAGGTCCACAGCGACGTCATAGGAGTCGACGCGCAGCAGACGTGCGCGCTGGCTCGCGTCGGTTTGAGTGAGTATGTGGGTCTCCGCCACGCTGCAGCTCCCTTCAATTAGTTGAACGATCTTCACAAGAGTCTTCCACGCGCGCCATGGCCAACGGCGCTGGTAGGGCCGAAAGACGTGTCGCTAGTCTCTTACCGTGACCGCAGCGCATCCAATAGAAAACGCCTGGCTGTCGACGGGTGGCACCGGCGCCCAAAACTACGACGAATACGCCGACGAATCCAGGATCACTGAAATAGTCGCGGCGAAGCCGACATCGATGCTGGCAGTGGAGATGCCCGACCGCACTCCCGAGGCGGTGGCGGCGGGGATGAGCTTCACCGACTGCCTGCCCGCGGCCGCCGAACGGCTGGAGGCCCTGCAGCAGACGGGCCGGTTCGCGCGCGCCGGGCAGGTCGTGGTGGCCTACCGCATCAGCGGCGAGGACCGATGCGCCTACGGCCTGTTTTGCATGGTCGACACCGACGAGATCTCCACCTCGGCCGAGGAACCCGGCCGGGTGATCCGCAACGAGGACGTCTTCATCGAGAAGGTCCGGCAGCGCGCGGCGCTCAACGCCCAGCTGCGGCACCTGCTGTCGCCGGTGCTGCTGGTGCAGCACGGCAAGTCCGAGGAACTCCAGGCCGCGCTGGCCGACGCCTGCGTCGGCGAACCCGCCGTGACCGATGTGGACGAGGCCGGGCGGCGGCACGAGATCTGGCCGGTGGCCCCGGGTCCGAAACAGGACCTGCTGTGCGAGCTGGCCGGGGGAGGCGACCTCATCGTCGCCGACGGCAACCACCGCTCGCTGGCCGCGCAGGTCGGCGAACTGCCGCGCTTCCTCGCCGTGGTGACCACCCCGGAGTCGGTCACGATCCAGCCGTACCACCGGCTGCTGGTGTCGGCCCCGCTGACCGGCGAGGCGCTGCTGGACGCGCTGCGCGAGCGCGGCGCCGAGGTCACCGCCGTGCCGGGCCCGCTGTCGACCCCCGACGGGGTCGTGCACCTGTACCTGAACGAAACGGTCTACGCCGTCCGGCTGCCCGCCGTCGAAGGCTCCATTGTCGAGCGACTCGACCACGCGCGGGTGGAGTCGGTGCTGTTCAACGACATCCTCGGCATGGACGCGGGCGACAAGCGAATCACCTATGTGGGCGGTGACTACCCGCCGTCGTGGCTGGCCGAGCAGGTCGACTCCGGCTCGGCGGTCGCCGCGATCCTGATCGCCGCGGTCACCGTCGAGGACTTCATCTCGGTGAACCTGGCCCGGCTGAAACTGCCCCGCAAGTCGACCTGGTTCACGCCCAAGGCCCGAGCCGGGCTGGTGCTGGCCGACCTGCGATGATGTCGCCCATGCGGGTATACATCGGCAGCGACCACGCCGGATTCGAGCTCAAAACCGCCCTGGTGAAGCACCTGACCGGTGTCGGGCACGAGGTCGTCGACGTCGGCCCCCACGCCTTCGACGCCGAGGACGACTATCCGCCGTTCTGCCTGAACACCGCGGCGCGCGTCGTCGCCGACCCGGGCAGCCTCGGCATCGTCCTTGGCGGTTCGGGCAACGGCGAACAGATCGCCGCCAACAAGGTCGCCGGTGCCCGCGCCGCGCTGGCCTGGAAACCGGAGATCGCGAAGCTGGCGCGCGAACACAACGACGCCAACCTCGTGTCCATCGGGGCCCGGATGCACTCCACCGACGAAGCGATCGCCATTGTGGACGAGTTCCTGTCGGTGCGGTTCTCGGGCGCCGAGCGCCACGCGCGCCGCATCTCACAGCTGGACGACTACGAGCGGACCCGCCAACTGCCGCCACTGGTGTGACAGACGGGAATTGACTCCCCAATCCGTGCCCATTCGCTCGACGACCGGACGGGCCTGGATGAACGCGCGATCAGCGTGAACGTCACAATTCCCGTCTTTTGGCGGAGGCGCGACCCTTGGGGCCGAGGGCTAGTCTTGAACGTTCAGGCGTCACGCTCGAGAGGGAGGGAACTATGGCCGGGTTGGACCTAGTCTGTGGTCCGGCTGAGCCGCTGGTGGAGTCGGGGCACAGTTACAAGCTGATGGAACGGCTCGGCTCCGGGGGACAAGCGGAGGTTTACAAGGCGGTCAGGCAGTCCGGCGGCGTCTCGTCGGCACCCGTCACCCTCAAGGTCTTCCGCCCCAGCGGCGACCGCCCCATCGACGCCCAATACCGGTCCTGGGACAAGGGCGACGCGGTCCTGATGGACCTGGGCAGCCGCAACGTGCCCGGCATCTGCCGCCGCATCGACGCCTTCTACGGCGCGCCCCCGCGCCAGACCGGCGCCCCGCTGGCCGACCACCAGGTCCCCTACCAGGTACTCGAATACCTGCCCGGCCAGGACCTGCGCGAACTGCTGGTCAACCGCAACCGCGGCCCCATCGACGCCGTCGGCGTGCTGCGCACCATCGCGGGCGTCCTCAACGCGATGCACCGTCCGGGCTCCCCGGACATCCACCCCAGCCTTCACATGGACATCAAGCCCGCCAACGTGATCGTCCTGCCCTCGGGCGAGGCCCGGGTCATCGACTTCACCGGCTCCCGCTACTCGGCGCCGTCCCACATGACCACCATCTCCTACACCCCCGAATCGGCCGGGCCCGAAGCCCGCGAGGGCCGGGTCGGCCCCTCCTACGACGTCCACGGCTTCGGCGCCGTCGCCTTCTACCTGGTCACCGGCGTCCAACCCCGCAGCGACTCCCCGCAGGCACCCACCGCCGACGCCAACGGCTGGGCCAACCTGCGCCGCCACCCGGTCGTCGAGTCAGACCCCCGGCTGCGCGAACACCTGCTGGCCCCCCTGTCCGACCAACCCCGCGACCGCCCCCCGACATCGGACCTGTTCCGCTGGATCGACTACCTGGCCGAACTCATGCGCGCCTCCCGCGCCCCCGGTCTGGGCGTCGACTGGGGCGGCGTGGCCGCCGACTCCACCGTCCGGGTCCCCACCCAAGCGCACGCGGCCCCGGCCTCGGCACCCATCCCCGCCGTGGCCCCCACCGCGCCCATCCCCACAACTCGCCGCCTGGGCGTCGACCGGGACCGCGACCGCACCAAGGTCGCCAGCGCCCCGGTCTCACCCCCAGCGCCAACCTCCCCGGCAGCCCCACCCCCGCCCTCGGGCAGGTTCGGCCGGGGCACTGCCACCCCCACCCACCGTCCCCACGACGAACCCGACACCCAAATCTCGGGACCCACCCACCACGACGAAGACCAACCCCCGCCACCCCCACCCCGCCCATGGTTCGGCCGCGAAGGCAAACTGGGCGCCCTCTCCTCGGGCGGCGAACTCTCCATGGTCGGTCTGTTGTTCTTCTTCGTCTGCTGGGGAATCTGGGCCCTGTCCAACCTGCGCGAGAACTTCCTGGGCCACATCCTCGTACTCCTATTGTGGATCGTCCTGGGAATCGCGGTCTTCGCGGCGGCCCGAGCGATCGGCACCCTCCTGCTGGTCCGCTGGCTGGGCCGCACCCGAGAATCCGCCCGCCTATCCCACCTCGCCAGCGGCGCGTTCCTCGTCTATGCGGGCATCTACCTACTGGGCCAAGTCACCTGGATCACCAGCACCCTGGAGTGGATTTCGAACCTCTTCTAAACCCCGATAACCCGGTGGCGAGCCGTCCCCTCGGCTCGCTATCCTTATCCAGGCCGTCTCACCACGGCACTGCGGATGTAGCTCAATGGTAGAGCCTCAGTCTTCCAAACTGATTACGCGGGTTCGATTCCCGTCATCCGCTCCAACTCGATGTCAGACACACAATCGGGACGTGGCGCAGCTTGGTAGCGCACTCGCTTTGGGAGCGAGGGGTCGCAGGTTCAAATCCTGTCGTCCCGACTCATTGTCGCAGGTGGGGGCCGATATGATCGGCCCCCACCTCGTCTACAGTGGGCGTTTTGACCGTCATTTGACCGTCGGATTCAGCCGGTTTGACCGTGACGCCCCGCGCGAAGTTGGTACCAAACATCACCCGTTTGAGTGAACGCGCTGTCGGTAGCCGTCGAGTTGCTTGCTCATTGAAGCGAGCGGTTCATGCCCAACTGCCGCATGCCGCGTGTTCAGCACTCCCTCACTGTCGCCGATCAGCGTTACAGTGACGGTATGGACAATGACGGCTTGACGCGTCTTGTCGTGTCGCTAATGGTGTCTGGCGGGGTATCCGCCGTTGATGCTTTGCGACCTGCCGATGCTCACGCGGCGGTGTTGCGCGCGGTCGAGGTGCCAGGGGGCCATATGCTGCCTCACGTGTTTGGCGCAACTGTGCAAACCATTCCCGATCCGGGTGTCGGATTGCGCGTGCTCGGGCTAACCAAGGCACTTTGGGAAGCCGTCGGTCGGGGTTGGCTCGAACCGTGCAGCGGGAATGGACACGCAATGCTGGTGCTGTCAGAGGCTGCTGCCGTTGATCCCGCACTTGGTCTAAGTCAACTTGCCCCGGCCCAAAGCGATGCTGTCCGTCATGCTGGTGCAGCGTGGGCAGCGTCCTCGACGTCTCTGAAGAATACGGACAGCGCTTTAGCGTCTTCCCGATCTACATAACGTTCTAGTTTGGAGACCTTCCGCCAAGTGCCAGCCGGTCTCCGCCAAGCAGCAGTGAGTTTGATCTGCTCAACGTGTCCTTTGCGCTTCACCGTGGAGGATTGAACTCGGTAGATTCTGCGCTTTTCAGGAACCTTGTCAGGTGGCCAACTTCCAATCCATTCACCGACTAGCCCCGTGCCCAACGTTCGTCGCCAATCCACGTATCGCAATCCATTGAGCTTTTGGAGAGCAGCTCGTGCCGTCGCTGGTCGCTTTGACGGGTCGACTCGGATTAGAGATCTGATGAAGCTTTTCACATTGGGTGGGACGTACGGCGGAAGTACAAAATATCGGTCAGGCAAAGCAGGTTTCCCTGAGGCCAAGCGAGCATCGACCTTGGACCGCGCGATGTCCTCGTATGGAAATCTGCCGGCGAGCATTTCGATCGTAACCATGCCAATTGCGTAAAGGTCAGACTTAGCGGTGACCTGGTTTCGAGCATGGACTTCCGGTGCGAGGTATAGCGGCGTACCGCCGTAGTTTGGAGCTGTGCCACCGTGTGGATCGATCTTGCCAGCCGAGCCAAGGTCAGCGAGAACAGCGTTTTCGCGTGACTCATCGAGAAGGATATTGGCAGGCTTAATATCTCGGTGAACATACGCTCGGTCTCCGTGCAAATATGCCAAGGCATCCAGCATTTGGCCACAGATTCTCATTGCACCAGCCAGGCCGAAGACGTGGAGGTCCATGAGTGCGTCGTACACACTCTTACCTGGGTAGTAATCACAGATAAAGGTCACGGCTTCCATCCCCTTAAACTGCGGAGATGGCTCCCATTGGGCATCCCATACCTTGATCAGATACTTGTGCTGAGCTTCCTTCAGTAGATGTGGCTCACGTGCTACCCCGTCGGGTATACCGAGAAGCGAGATTGTTTTCTGCACGACATTGCAATCGAAAATATCGTGTCGAGCGAGTCGACATATGCCAACGTTACCCTCGCCGATAGTATGAAGCACCTCATAGGTGGGTCGTTGAAGGTAATCCCCGACGATAGGCATGTTCTTCAACCTCCGACAATTTCTGCACGTGCCGCCAGCGCGGCAAGATCACGCTTGTTCAGCCAGTGTGGTCCGACCGGGATATCGACGACAAGGCCCACATGGCTAGCTAGCTTTCCCTTGCGGGGAAGACTCAGTCGGGATCGCAGTGTCGCACGGGCGAGTCGGACACAGCGTATTCCCTGCTCTACCGCGCATGATGCCAGCAAAGCTTCTGCGGTGAATCGGGTCCGCAATGCTGTGACCGTGGGGCCCTTGCCGACTTGTTCCATGTCCAAGATGACCACCCGGTCAGGCGACGAAGCGGTCAACGCGTGACGGCAATCAGATTGGAACGACGTCATGGCATATCCGGCTTCGGTACCCTCATGCAGCTCAACCCAAGCTGGGTCAGGTTCCAACACCCTGTCCACATTCATCAGAGAAAGCCACAAGCGGGTACCAGCCGCGTTCACCCCTAGAACCTTCAACCGTGACACTCGCTTCCTACCTACGCCGAATCTATATACGGACTTTTTGAATCCGTTCCCAGTGGTCCGGGCGTCAGCCGTTCTGTGCGCGCTGCTACTTCAAATATGTGAGCTCACCCCATGAAGGTTGGATACTGAATATGGGACCGACGATCCGTTAGCACAAGCATGACCCAGTAACCTGATCTCTTAGGGCGCGTTGACGACTGGGCTGAGTCAGCCTACATCGTGAACTCCCACCTGTCGTACCACGTGTCTACTCTGAGCGTATGCCAGACCTTCCACGCCGTCACCATACGGTTCCACGGTTCTACCTGGAACGCTTTGCTGATAAGGGTCGTATTACCACTGTCGAGCTTCCGGGTGTCCGGCGTTTTGACCAGAGCGTCGCGAAGGCCGCCATGCACAAGGATTTCTACACTCTCAATACCGTAGATGTGAATCAGTCGGCGTTTTTCGAGAAGGTACTCGGAGACATGGAGGATCGTGCAGCCCGCATCATCCGTTTGGTGATTGAAGATGACGCATGGCCACTGGATCCGAAGTCGCGTGCTGTACTCGCAGAATTTGCTGCTGCCCAATATTTCCGGGGCCCAAACCAGAGACGGCACACCGAGCAGTTCGCTGCTACCTTCTTGAAAGCCGAAATCAGCCTGCAAGGCAGAGAAGGTGTAGTCGCATACTTCAAGGATCGGCACGGGCGCGAGATCACTGAGAAAGAAGCTGATCGTCTCTGGGCTCAGGCAACCACTTCCAATGGCCCGCCGATCCGCGTTTCGGCTCGCACGCACATGGAACAACTGGCGCGACTTCTACCGCAGATGATCCGCTACTTCATCGGCAGGCCGTGGCTTCTATTGCGATACAGTGGACAGAGTCTATGCACATCCGACACCCCAGTCAGCATCATTCCGCGCAATGACCATCCACCTGAGATGGGGGTGGGGCTTATGAATGCTTGGGGGCTGGCCTTGCCACTCTCACGTGAGGTCGGGTTGCTTATGGGAAACCCCGGCCCACTCATGCGAGCCCTTTCATACGAAGCAGTTGCCGCAGGCGTGGCTGATCGACTGGAGCGTCCCAGCCAACTGCCCCCTTCCTTCTTCAACACCGTGACAATCGCCAACGCACGACGCTGGATCTTCTGTCATCCCAGAGACAAATCCATGATCCCTAGTGACCTTCCCGAGCCATGCGACCAAGAAATTCTGATGCCCGTTGACGACTTCGTCGAACTTGGCCAACGGATCCGCAGCTCTACCAAGCGGAATCCAGACAAGTTACTGATTACAAGGTGCTTGACCTCAGTGCCTCAACCAAAATGACCATTTGTATTGAAACCGGATACATCAGTCACGTTAATGTCGAACTGAAAGATCTATTGTGGATTTCATCTTGTAATACTGCTGGTCGAGGAATTTGGCGAAGGTGTCGTCGGTGATGCGGATCCAGGCGTCGGGTGGGTCGATGGTCCACCAGTCGCCGTTGAAGTAGACGAACTCGGTGATGACGGGGGACAGGGGAGTGACTTGGCCTTGTTGATAGGCAGTGGTCATCGTGTGGTTGGTCATTGTCAACGGGGTTGTGGCCGCGGTAGGTGGGGTGGTCATCGCGGGCCTCCCTGGCTGCCGTTAATGCGCAGAGCGGGATCGGGTGGCTCTTGAATGGGTGGGGGTTTGACGGACGGGTTGAAGGTCGCCAGCGGTTCTGGTCGTCTGGATGGGTTCGGCGTGGTGGTGTTGGTGTGCTGTTTTAGTTGATTGTGGACTTGGTTGCTGAGCAGTGTTCGGGCGGCGGTGATGGCGGTGTTGGCTTGGACGGGTGTGTGGGCCAGCCGGTGGAGCAGGACGGTATCGGGTTCACGGTGAGGGCTGGGCTCTGGCTGAACCCCGGTGGCGAGGTGTTGGATGACGCGGTTGCGGGCCAGTTCCCAGTCGAGGATGGCTTCGTCGATGTGGTCACCGCATGAGGCCAGGGATATCGCGGTTTCGAAGATCTCGCGCCGGTGGGGGTCGGTGATGGCTTCGGAGGGCAGCATCGCGGCCAGGGTGTTGCCTTGTTCCGGGTATTGGATGAGCCCGGCGAGGACCTGTTCTTCGAGTTGTTGTGCTTCAGAGGCAGGGTCGTCCTGGGGCTGCCGGTGCGTCAAGGTGCCGGGTTTGTCCATGGTGGTGTACGCCTGTGCTTGGCGGGTGATGACCTCGGCGATGCGTTTGAGGTGCGCGTCGCTGTCGCCTTGAGTCACGGAGTGGGTGAGGTTGTCGGCGTGGTGGGTGAGTTGTCGGTGGAAGGAGTTGGTGGCGACGATCCGGGCGTACGCGGTGACGTGTTCGGGTCGTGGGCAGTCTTCGCGCAACTCGCCGAGCCGCGCGGCGTCGAGTCCTGGGGTGTTGGCGCGATCAGCGGTGGCGCGCACCAAGTCTTCGCCATGGAGGGTCGGGTGTTCGCTGCGCAGGTAGGTCAGCGCCCGGTACACCTCGGCGAGGCCGGGGTGGGAGAAATCGTGCCAGTCGAGGCTTGGGAGGTTCTCGGTGGTGGTGTCGTTCAGCAGTGCGCCGACGAGCGCGGCTTCGGCGCGGTTGGTCAACGTGGACATGACAAGTTCCTTCGGTGGTTACGGTGTTCGAGTCGATTTGGTGGGTGTGCCGACTACTGCCGCCTCGGTGGTGCGAACGTGCGCGGCGTGATTATCGAGCCAGGCGGTCATCGTCGAGTCGGGAACGGAGACCCAGTTAGGGCCGTCGGGTGCCCACCAGGATCCGCGGTACCAGGCGAACTGCCCGGCGGTGTTGTTGACCGGTTTGGCGGTGCCGCGCAGGAACGCTGCGGTCATGATGGTTTCGGCCACGGTCGCACCCCCGTCGATGTCGTTGGCCGGGTCGGCTCCGGCTGGCATGGTGGCGACGCCGATGAGGGGATCGGCGGCATGCCATTCGCGGACGGTCTCGGGGTGGTCGGTCAGAGTTGCGGCCGGCTTGTGCCCGGAGCGGCATTTGCTGGCGTA
Source organism: Stackebrandtia nassauensis DSM 44728 (assembly GCF_000024545.1). Lineage (GTDB taxonomy): Bacteria > Actinomycetota > Actinomycetes > Mycobacteriales > Micromonosporaceae > Stackebrandtia > Stackebrandtia nassauensis. Next base: position 5,769,245 of record NC_013947.1, on the reverse strand, counting down.
GAACTGTTCGGCGCGGGTGATCACGTTGTGAAGCTCGGTGTGCCAATACCGGGCCGGTTGACCGAGCCCATTCGGGGCACTGCCCGAATCAGTGTCCTGGGTGGAGTAGATATCGCGTCGCCATAGCCGCAGGGCCCACAGTTCTTCGATCAGGCCGGGGTGGCCGGGCCAGCAGGCCGGGAGCCGGTTGGCGACCGACAGTTCGTAGCGGTCGTGTAGCCAGGCGACCCAATCCACCAGTTCGCTCCAGGCTTGGGCTCGCTGCAAAGGAGCCATGGCATGCCACTCGGTGAGGCGCTGGGGCAACGCATGCTCGGCTTCTGGATGCGTGTTCGTTCCGCGGTGACGCAGTCGTCGGGGAATCACCCGGGTCACGGCGCGGGCCGGTTTCAGTCTTGCGGTCGGAGTCAGCGCGGGCATTGTCATGACTGGCCTCCGTTCGGGAGCTTCCAGGGAGCCGTTGTTTCTGGCATCGGTTCTGGTGCAGTCGTAGTGGCTTGCTGCATCGCTTCCACTGATGCGGCATACGCTTTGGCGTGCTTGGTTTCGTAGTGACGTGCCAGCCGGGCTTTGACGGCCGGGGTGGTCGCGTGGACGACCAGCGCTTCGCGCTCGGACTCCGACAGGGTGCGGATCTCGGCAGGGCTGAGGATCTTGCGGTCGACCAGAGTGGTGGACAGGTGTGTGCCGTGGTGGCTGTATTGGGGCGTGGTCAGCTTCTCCCGGTATTCGCCGACCAGTGTGGAGAATCGTTGCAGCTCGTCTTCGGGTAGACCGCCGAGCGCGATCTTGACGGTGGCCGCGGCCCACAGCTTGTCGGCACCTTCGCGACCCCAACGTTCCCGAGCCCCGGCCAGCGATTGCAGGACCGCGGCGATGAAGATGCCGGAACCGGCGGCGTAACTCATCAGCGACGGCAGATTCGGCAAGGGCGAGACGTTGTTGACCTCGTCCAGGATCATCCCCAAAGGTGGGTCAATACGGCCGGTGGGGTGTGCGTCGCCGATGCGCTTGGCGGTGCGGGTGACCTCGTCGACGAACGCCGAGACCAGCGGGGCCAAGTGGCCGGCTTCGTCGTCGGCAACGTGGACATACAGGGTGCCTGATTGGCGCAGGAACTCCTCGATGTTGAACCCGGCGCCCGGCGGGGGGCAGAAGGTTCGTCGGGCGTGGGTCGCCAGCAGCGGCGCGACTCCGGTCTGGACGGTTGACCACATGTTGGAGCGGGTGTCGGAGGGCGAACGGTAGATGTCGTCCAACAGGTCGGCGATGCCGTCGGCGGCGTTGGTTCCGGCGTCGGCCAGGATCCTCACCGGTGTGTCGTCGCGTTCGTTGAGGGACCAGCGAAGGACGTCGCTCATCGTGGCGTCGCTGATGGCCGCGGCGTGCAGCCAGCCGGCCATCAAGTTGGTCGCGGTCAGCCCGAAGAAGCCCGCATTGGTCGAGTCAGAGGATTCGGACTTGCCGATGGAGATCATGACGTCAGCGCGCTGCCTGGCCTTGTCGAATCCCTGGCAGCCGTCCAACGGCGACCACGCCAAGAGATCGGGCCACGAGGTGCCGGTCAAGTCGAGAACGGCCACCGGCCCGGTGCGCTGCCGCAATTGGTAGGTGTTGTCGGCGACGTCGCGGCGCACCGACGTCGCCAGTGCCGGGCCCGGCCAGTCCGCCAGCCAGGGAATGATCAGCTGCGACGTCTTGCCGACCCGCGGGGCGGCCAGGACGAGTACGGAGGAATCGATCGGCGCGGCCAGCTTCTGGCCGGTCCCGACTGCGGTTCCCAGATCCACCGACACGTCCCTGACCGAGGGCTTGTGGCCCAGTTCGGGGCGAAGCCGGGCGGCGCGGGCTCGGGCCGCCGACGGCGTCAGGGACTTGGCGAGGTCGGTTCGGGACGCGAACCCGCGACGCCGTCGCCGACCGGCCATCCACCGCACGACGACAGCGCCGAGGACGGCGTACCCGATACCGGCCAGGACGAAGGCGGCGTACATGCCGACCGGCCCCGGCAACTGCCCTCGCGCTGTAATTGGCCAGGCCAATCTCGGATCCTCCAGATGCCGGGGCAGCTGCAAGGCGGTGGTGAAGGCGTCGCCGATGCCGACGTGCAGCCACGACCACGACGTGGTGATCGCTGCCAGTTGGCCCGCGCTCCACACCCATGCGGTCGTGATCGCGATCGCGGCCAAGAGGAGGGCCATGGCGTATTCGGCCGGTGTCGACAACAGCGGCCGGGTGACGGTGGTGTGATCGGACATCGAGGCCCCTAGACGGTCATGCGTTCGTTGGTCCAGAACAGTTCCAACTCGACAGGAGACAGAACTGTGTGGACGATGCTGGAGCTGGTACGGCCGACTTTCCACAGGGCGCGTCCGCGTTGTTCGGCGCCCCAGCTGGCGATGTGGGCCGCTTCGGTGTCGGTCAGTCCGATGACTTCGCGCGTGATGTTCAGGGGCGCGGTGTCTTGGGCCAGGCACACTCGCACGTCACACGAGCCGATCAAAGATTTGGCGATGGCGACCTCAGCGGATCCGGCCGATCCGACGGCTTCGAAGTCGGATAGCCGATGGCTGCACAACATCTGGATCGTGCCTTGGGAGCGCGACAGCCGTAGGTCGGCGTCGAGTTTCTTCACCATGGCGGGGATGCGCATCGCCCGCCACAGTTCGTCGCGCACGACCATTCGCACCGGTCCGTTCGGGTCGTCGATGGCGGCTTGTCCCCAGGAGGAGACGCACGCCAGGATCATGGCCACGGTGTCGTCGCCGCGGCCGTCGAGCCGGGAGATGTCGACGGTTTGGATCGGTGCGGTGAAGTCGGGGGCCACGGTGGTGGGGCCGTCGAACAATCCCGAGAGGCTGCCGGTGATCATGTTGCCGATGGCGTCGGCCACGGGTCGCACTCGTTCGCGAAGGTCGGTGGCACCGGCGGTGCGTAGCTCGGTGGCCATGTCGTCGACCGGGTCGCGCAACAGCCGCCAGACGTCGGGGATGGTGGGGTCGGTCAGATAGGTCGTGCCTGTCGCGATGCCGGCGGCGTGGCGGATGGCTTGCGAGACTGCGGCTTCCTCGGTGGGTGTCAGTGGGCGGTGCAGCCGCATCTCCACAAGCGACGACAGCAAGGTGATGCGGCGCCGGTGGATCTCGGCCAGTCGCTCATCCAGTTGCGGGCCCGCGGGCGGCAGGTTTCGACCCAACGGGCCGGAGTCGAGAGGGTTGACGCGACCGGGAAGTCCCGGGCCCAGCTCCACCGGTTCCACGCCCAAGGTTCGGGCCAGTGCGGCGTATTCGTTCTTCAGGTCGCCGAGAACGAACGTCTTGACGCCGTAGGCCATCAATCGCAAGGCGAGGGCTTTGACGGTGGCGGATTTGCCGGCGCCGGGAACACCGGTCACCAGAATGTTCGGGTTCGTGACAAGGCCGTGGTGCAGCCATTCGATCGGATGGCAGCTGAACGCCGCTCCCGACAGGCAGTCGATTCCCATGTAGACGCCAACCGGAGGCAGTGAGTGGCCATAAAGGAATGGGTAGAGGCCCGAGAGCTGGCCGGTCGAGCCCCGGACCACAGGCACAGCCGGAGGCAGCGGTGCTCGACCGCAGAACGGGCGGGCGTAGCCGCGACGCGGTGGAACAGGCATCGACGGGGCCTTGGGGCGGTCCCGGTCGTTCTGTTGCGGCACCAGTTCTTTCGTGGAAGCCGCAGCGGTGCTCAGTCCCAGGAGATCGGCGAGATCGGCTTGTGGCAGCGGCGCGGCCTTTTCGGGCCGTCCGGGTTTGGTGGGTTTCTTGCCGGGTGTGGGTTTGATCAGTGTCATGGTGGGACTCCTCGTTACCAGCGTTTCTTCGGGATGCCGTAGCCCAGGGGCAGAACCGAGCAGCTGAAGCCGATGTCGGCGGCGAACCACATGCGGTGCAGTTCCACCCGGGCGCTGGCCGCGTCGGCTTCGACTGCCGCGCAGGCGTCATCCAGGTCGCTGGGGTCGGTGACGGTGACGGTGATGTAGCCGGTGGCCCGCACCAGGCCATGCCCGGCGGCTCGTTCGGAGTCTTGGGCTTCGGCGCGAGCCAGTGCCGCTCGCTCATGCTCGGGAACGACTTGCCCGGTGCGTTGGCGCATCCGCACGGCCACCGACCGGCTGGTGCGTTCCCGCATCACTTCTCGCTCCGCGGCTCGGGGCGCCAGCGGCTCGTAGTGCATCGACATCGACCGGCGATGGACACCTTCGGCTAGCAGCGGCCCCAGGACGGTGGGGTGGACTTCGCTCCTGGGCCATTGCGCCACCCAGTACGTCACCGAGGTGGCGCCGTCGTGGCGGTACACGCCCCTTCCAGCGTCGGCGAACAGCGGTCCCGCCGCCACCGGATCGGCGCCGACGCCAAGCCCATCGTTGTCGCCCTGGCGCGGTGTGCGGGCGCGACGCTCGGCCATCGGCCTGGTGGAATCGGGGTCGAAGCTGGTGCGGATGACTTCGGCGAGATCGCGCGGCGACAACCATTGGTCGAGGTGGAGATCGGCGGCAGCGATCTGCGGGGTCAAGGCCCGCAGCTGCCGTGTCAGCACCACTGCCGCCCCGGCCGAGCCGCCACCCGCGGAACGTATCGCGCTGGCAGCGCGCGAGGCATCCATTGTGAACGCCAGGTAGGTCTCGCGTGTGGACGTTGCCACGGTGGCCGTCGACAACAGACTCTCGGTGATGGCCACCGCCGCTTCGGGAGCGTCATCGGCCAGGTGCTCCTGGTGCCAGTTGCGTAGTTGCGCCCCCGACTCGGGCACGGTGCGCTGCAAGACCTGCATCCGCACGATCGGGTTTCCTTCGGTGCACAAACTGGCCAGCAGACCTCCCCACCCGTCGATACGGCGCACACGGTGATCGGAGTCGGCCAGGCCGATCCCGGAGAACCGCACCTTCGCTACGGCGGTGTAGGTGTGGTCGAGGCGGTGATGCGCGATCGCCAGTGGGATCGCCGAACCCGGGTATGGCGCCTCCAGGATCTCCAGCGGCGCGAGCACACCGGGCAGGTCTGGTTGTCCCGAGGCGGGGGCGTTGCGCCCTGTCGGCCGCCAGGGGCCGGCGACGAATTTGTGCAGGTTGCGCCATGCCCCCAGCTCGTACGACAGAGCCGAGGCGGCCCATTCATCGACGGTGCGGCCACCGATGCGCACCAGCGCCGAGGCGGCCAGGATCATGGCCATGGGCCAGCACACCCAGCCCGATGACACGGCTGATACCGCCAACGGCCACGCCGTCAACAAGGCCGCTGATCCCAATAGGATCGTGCGCCTGGCGCTGAGGCCGAACATGAAGTTTACTTTTTCGGGTTGCCAGCCGAAGTAGGTGCGCGGCTTCGACGAGGACTCGTTTGTAGACATGGAGTATCACCATCCTGAAGGGATTTATGTAGTGGATAGAGAGGTGTCTCAGCGCCGAGGCGGTGGGGGCCCGTGGAAGCGCTTGGGCTCACGGAGGTCGTGAACCGCCGAGACCGGTGGCGGTGACGGCACGTTCGTGGACGCCGAGGCCGGTTCGCGGCCCTCGCGCCAGTGCTGCCTGTCAGTGGTCGCTGGTGGGATGGGTGGCGGCGGTGGTTCGGCCGAGGCGGCGCGGTCAGCAACCGGTGTCGTGGTGGTGGAACGCAGTCCTGATGAGATGTCTCCGGCGACGGCAGGGATCGTCGGGTGTCCGGTGGGATGCCCGGCCGGAGTCGCATAGGGATTGGCGTTGTCGAGCCCGGCGTGCGCGGCCGTGGTTTCCATCCGCTGCGCCAGCGAGTTGGCGCCCTTTTGAGCGGCTTGCAGCGCCGCAACGACCGGTGCCAGGCCACCGGCGGCAGCAGCTGCCTTCGTCGCGCCCGCCGTGCCGCGGGCGGCCGACATTCTGGTCGCCGCGATCTGCATTGTGCGATCCGAGGTCGAGGCCCCGAACTCGGCGCCCGAGGCCGCCCCGGCAACACCGGACCGTTTGATCGTTGCCTGTCCAGCCGCGAAGCCAAGGACCGCACCCATGCCAGCCGCGCCACCGGAGTGGGCCGACATCCAGGTCATGAACTTCGCCAGGATCGGCCAGGCCAGTGCCGCGACCAGGAGCATGAGCATGCCGGTCAGGACTGACGACATCGACTTGCCTTTGCCCGCCAGCGAGAAACCCAAGGCGAAGATGATGGCCACCGTCGGCTTCAAGAGGATCAGCTGAATCGTGGCGCGCACGGTCTTGGACCACCACTGTTGCGTGTTCCCGCTGACCATTCCGGCTGCGGCGATCGGTGATGTGGCTACGAGCAATGCGATACCGACGTTGCGCAGCAGCAGTTCGCACCACAACACGACGACCACGAGCATGACCAGCAGCGCGATCAGCAGCATTTGTGGAAGGTTGGCGACGGTCTCGATTACCAAGAAACTCGACAGGCGTTTGGTCAGCTTCTCCACCGAGCCGAAGGATTCCTTGATGATCCACTTTGTCAGTTCGTCGGCGGCCAATAGCCCGGCGGTCGTCAAGCTGAGCGTCAGCATCATCGCCAGTGCGGCTTTGCCGACGCCGACGAGCCCTTCGGCCAGGGCTTTGCCTTCGTGGGTGATGGCCGTTCGCGCGGTTTGGAGCAGCAGGAGGATCACCGCGGCGAAGATGCCGATACCCATCGACAGCGAATAGACGTCGGTGACACCGGGATCGGTCACATCGATGTTCGGGAACTTCGCGAACGCCTTGGCGAACTCTTTGAGCATGTCGGCCGCGGCCTCGGCGAACGCTTGGCAGATGGCTTCGAAGGGATTGAGAGCCGCGTCGATCGCCCCGCCGGCTTTCTGTCCCTCTGCGACACACTCGGCGATATCGGCGGGGTTCGTGGAGAACGGGTTGCAGAAGGCACTCATCGGGTTACCCCGATCCAGCCCTTCGCGCGAGCTTCATCGCTACCCGGTGTGGTGTTCAGATCGGTGTAGTCGGTGTCGTCGTCTGATCGCACCAACTTCCAGTCGTCGCCGTTCCAGGCCATCGGCATCGTGAACACGCCGACGTCTTCCTGAGGTTCCCCGCTTCCGGTGTCTTTGGTGACGTAACACAGCAACAGCACCACCATGCTGTCGGTGGTTTCGTCACGCAGCTGGTAGGCAACGGGTGCCGTCACGATGGACGCTCCCTCAGGGACGTCCCCGGTAGGAGGCAGCCCCATCTGTTCGCGCATCGCGGTCACGGTGTTGGCCGCATCGGCGGGATCGAACCCGTTATCGGGGTCGTTGGCGACCTCAGCGACTTCAACCGCCCGGTCAGGGTCCAGGGTGGAAAGCACCTGCGAGGTGAACTCCACGGCCGCGGATACCGCGCCGACCTTGCTGTGCGGATAGCCGACGCCGACACCGGCTTCGGTGTCCTCGCCCGCCACAATCGGCAGTGACGATTCGGCACCGTCGGTTGACGCCGATGGGCTGGCCGAGGAGCCAGGCGATGCGGTTTCGGTCTGGCTGGAGTCGTCTCCGGTGACGATGACTCCGACGGTTATCCCGGCGGCCACCAACACCAGCCCCGTGATGACGGCTACGACAATGCGTCCGCGGCGCGGGGGCTTGGCGAAGAATTCTGACTGCGACATGGCATCTCCCGTGATTTCATCAGTGCGATTAGGACGCTGCGCCGAAGACCGAGTTGACGACCGGGATCGCCATCGCCGACACGATCACACCCGCCAAGCTCCACAGCAGAGAGACCTTGCCTTTGTCGACGGCGTTGGGCCGGTTGCTCATGCTGCCCGCGGCCATGAAGGCGCCCGAGGCAACCGCGCAGATCGCGCAGGTGATGAGTACGCCCCATTTCGAGTAGCTGATGAGCTGGTTGAGCCCCTTGCTACCGCCCGTGGGGTCTTTCGGTTTCGGATTGGGAATGTCGCCGAGATCGGCCAGGCCAGCCAGCGCGGCCAGGGCGTCGGAGCTTGCGTTGATGACGTGCATTGTCGTGGACATGTGGGGTCTCCCGTACTCAGGAGCTTCGACTACAGTCGAAGGGTGGACAGTGTCCGGCCACACTAGGACCGCAATCACATGACGACAACCGGTGATGTCCGCCGCAGGCGTAGAGCGTTATCAACTTGAGACATTTGGTGACGTTCCCGTTGCAAACGGTGATACTAGCTGGCACAAGCCGACAGACAGGGCAAACTGAAGAATGAACGACCCCAGGAACCACTCCAGCAACAGCGACCACGACGACGCCCATTCAGGGCGGGGGCGGCTCGCGCGCCGCCTGGACGCCCTGTTCGTCAACCAGGGTGTGTCGAACTCGAAGGTCGCCGACGATTTGACCAACGCCGGAGTCAAGGTTTCCCACGGCTACCTGTCTCTACTGCGACGCGACCAACGCGACGACCCCAGCTACCGCCTACTTCAGGCTCTGGCGGACTACTTCGGGGTCACCACCGAGTACTTCAGCGGCCCCGACCCCGACTATCAGGACAACGAAGTCGCCGCGGTCATGGAGATTGCCAACGCCGAACGCGTCCGCGCCATCGCCCACCACGCCTCCGGGCTGTCGCCCGAATCCGTCGAACTGATTCAGCTGATGATCGCCAAGGCCCGCGCCGCGGAAGGACTTCCACCCATCGAAGCCAAGGCACCGCGATCCGAAAACGCGGGGAATGACCCAGATGTTTCATCATCTGAAAACCCCGCGACTTGACCCCACCGACGCAGGCGACAACGCAGCGGTCGCCTTTGCATCCCCTGATTATCCTGGCGGAACGCACCGACCGTTACCGGTCGACGACCCTCCTTGGGGGAGTTATGTCCACCGCCTTGCCAGACGCTGACGCCGTGACTCAGCGACTGGGCCTGCCGCCTAATGCCGGCCTTGATGATCTTGTCGCGGCTATCTCGCGAATCCGAGGACGCGTATTCGAGATTCGCCGAATGACCGTCCGGCTGCCCCCCACTCGGCACGGCGTGTGGATCGCCACCGACGTTGCCGATCATCTCGTCGTCACTGCCGTGGCCACGCCGACATGCTTGCTGCACGACCTCGCCCACGTCATCCTCGGGCACACCATCACCCACAGCGAAATCCCGCAGACGATCACCTACACCAGCTACCAGGAAAAGGCCGCCACGCACCTGGCCGACCACCTGGCACAGACCTACCCCCGCCTCACCGCGGCCAAGAAATGACACTTGGTAACAAGTTCGCAACGCTACTTGACACCTAAGCGAACCTAGGGCGTAACCTTCGTCACCCACCGAAATCTTTACCACAGTAAAAGATCACGTGTTGCCGGGTGACGGACACTCACCATGACGTCCGGCCCCTGCCGCCGCGTTTCGTCAACCCTCGAAGGCGCCTCCATGTCTGAGTCTCACCCCCTCACTCTCAAAATCGGCCTCGCTATTGCGGCGGTGATGGTTCTGCCCCTCGTAGCTGTCGTCGCCCTAGCCATCGTCGCCGTTTCAACCGACGACGCGGCAGAATCCGGTGGCGTGACCTGTTCGATCACGAAGAAGACAGCCACCGCCCTGGGACTCAGCAAGACCCAATTGGGCCACGCCGCCACCATCTACGAAGTCGCGCTCGACAAGAGCATGGGCCGCCGCGCAGCCATCATCGGCATCGCCACCGCCATTCAGGAAAGCACCCTCCACAACTACGGCCACCTCGGCGACCGCAACGACCACGACTCCCTCGGCCTGTTTCAACAGCGCCCCTCGGCTGGCTGGGGCTCGCCCACTCAGATCACGAACCCGAAGTACGCCGCGGGCAAATTCTTCGATTCGTTGAAGAAGGTGAGCGGCTGGCAGTCCCTTCCGTTGACCGTCGCGGCCCAAACCGTGCAGGGCTCAGCATTCCCCGACGCCTACGCGAAACACGAACCCAAGGCCAAGAAGATCGTGAACACGCTGGAGAATCCGCGAATCTGCGCCGCCGGCACCGGATCAGGCAAATGGGCGAAACCAGTGAACGCTGGGATCGTCTCCGGATATCGGACCTCGGAACGCCCCGACCATCACGGCATTGACTTCGGCGCCGCCCGCGGAACCACCATCAAGGCCGTCGGAGCCGGAACCGTCAAGACCGTTACGTGCAACGCATCCACGGGAGCCGGGCAACCATACAGCTGCAACATCGACGGAGGAGTCCACATCATGGGGTGCGGCTGGTACGTCGAGATCCAACACGCCGACAAGACCGTCACCCGTTACTGCCACATGGTTTCCCGCCCATCGGTCAACGAAGGCCAAAAGGTCAACGCTGGCCAGAAGCTCGGAAAGGTCGGCAACTCAGGAAACTCCAGCGGCCCACACCTCCACTTCGAGGCGCACGGCGACTATCCGGCAGACCCTGGAAACGCGATCGACCCCAGGAAATACCTGAAGGATCGCGGAATTTCTGTCAGTTAACTCGATATGTAGGTTCTCATTTCCCTTAAGCAATTATCGCCGATCTGAGCAGTTGCTCAATCGGGTGAGAATCTGTCGGGTAGACGGCAGCGCTCGTCGATCACGTCGCCAACGACGGAGCGAGGGGGTTATCAGAGTTGAGGCGTTGGTTTGGTGCGCTTGACAATTCTCCAGTACTGGTTGTCGTATTTGACCGGAAGACCTAGCGGCGTGGATTCGAGCAGTTCGCCGTGGCCTTGATAGGACATGTGGTCCTTTGAGCCGCGTATTACGTGGTAGACAAGTTGTCGTCGAGCATCTTCAAGCGTCAATGCCGACTCGGTTGGAACCCAGCTCGGGTCAAGTTCGGGTTCGCCGTCGGCGTTGTGTCGGACGGAGGTGGATTCCAGCCAGTAGGGGCCGTTGCCCGAGAAGTCGGTGGGGTTGGCGCCTAGGGCTTCGAGTCCAGCAGCGAAGATCTCCTCGACCGCTTCGTTTCGGCTGAGCCGGTTCTGTTTCGCGAACTTGCTTATCTGTTCAGCAATGTATGGGGGCACCTCGATGCGGTGGCCATTGTTCTTTTGCATGGCTCTCCTTGTTGGTGTGTGCGGTCCCGAGTAGAACCCGATTTTCGCAGGTCCCTGTGACATAGCGCCAGTTCATGATGTCGGGTCAGGTCATATCCATCCCGGTTCAAGGTTGCCGACTTGAGTTCCGGGCAGACAGTGTTGACGGAACGAGGCGAGGCTTGAATGCAAGGAAGGTAAACAACCGACTCGTGACCTCATGGGTTCAGCAGTGGCCACGAGGACTTCTTGGGAGAATCAGCAGCATGAGCGCGAAACTACAACTTGTCATCGCGACCGGTGTCTTCACTCTTGTAGGATGACTCCTCGGCGCGGTGGTCGCGTTCCTGACCAACCGGAGCCTCCACCGGTCCGGCGCCAAGGAACGAGCCAGCGGACGCTCCCTCGATGCGTGCATCGACTTCGTCGGGATCTCACTCCATTACCTCACGGTCACACAGGAGTACATCGTTGAGCTCGCCAGCGTTCCGAACACGCCCGGAGGCGAGGAGGGGGCGGGGCTTACGGACGACATCCCCACCATGCGGCGGAACATCAGTTCCCTCGACAAGGAGTATCTCATCGCCGCGGTCAGAGCAGAGAGCTTCGCGCCCACCCAATCTGTCTTCAGTTTCATCCATACCGCTCAGGAATGCCAATCCGAAATGAAGGATCTGCTGAACAAATCGTGGTCAAGGAATCCTCCTGTCGACTGGGACGCCACGCGCCGGGGCGTAGCAATGAGGCATGACGCGGCAGCCCAGGACATGACCGAACAGCTCCGGCTCTACGGTGCGCAACATACCTACCTCGACTCGTTCCCGGGCAAGAGTTCCCGGCCAGAGAGCGAAATCGAAAGAACGCCGCCAACCTGACGGTCGCCAATCTCGGTGGCTGGTGGTCAGCGGGCTCAACGCAGTTACATTTCAACGCGCTCAGGCTTGGCAGCCAGTCAGAACTGACGGCGACGCAGTCACAACGCTGGGGTGGCCTGAGGGAATTGCTCATTCCCGTGAGAATCCGAGCTGCTCAAACCGGCGACAAATTGACCCGAGCTACTGGTCACGGCGTCCTCGGTGCTCAACCTCGATGAGACCCTACACGATAACAGTCGCGGTACTTCTGGGATCGATTCAGAAACGTTCCACTCGATGAGCTGGAGTCCGCGCTGTTTGTAGTAGTCCTGCTTCTCCTGTTTACGTCGTTCGTAAGACTCTCGACCGACGATTCCCCAAACTTCAATATATGTTCTTGGGTTGGTGTCGGTAATAACGAAGTCTGGCAGTACCACGTCACAATGCTGATATCGCAATGGTTTCAGGAAGCTCCGGTTGGCATCGGCAAGTGCATTGGCCATCGTCAATTCGTATCCCGAATCTACAGGGATCCATGACTGTGTCGTCGCCATGATGCCAGCTGTTGACAATCGCAGATACCCTCGCGTCGCCTTGTCGACAACCCACAAGCCAACTTGCCTGCCCTGTGCAGTCATCTGAGAGGTGAACGCAGATTGAAACCTCATGGTGAGTGTGTCCCACAGTTTTCGCGTCACGAATATGGGCTTTCGGAAGTTGCGCAGTCGAATCCGGTACCCGCGTGAAGTCGCCGCCGCGTCCTTGAATTCACCTAGGACGATCCCCAGGCGCGAGCGACGATTCTTTGAACCAAGTCCCGCCGCAAATGCGTTCCATGTGGCTTCGTTATTGGCCGCGCTTTCTTTCCGAAACGGCGGAACCACATACATCACTTCGCTCAAAGGCTGGTCGCCGAGGAAGCTGTTTTCCACTTGGCTTACGAGCGCGTGGTGGCACCTTCCCCACCATAGCCGTGACCCACTCCGGTATTCGTTGAGGCGGCTTTCCTCCCAGAGATATTCCAGTAGTCCCAGCAGCGTCAGACGGTGTCGATTCGAACCACCACCACGGTGATGGTCACCGAGCCCCGGCTTACTTCGGGTACCAAGATCCGTCGTCAAGCTGGTGGCGATCCTGAGATGGACCCCATCGCGTGATTCCTGGATCGCGGATTCGCTGAAGGCAGCGCGGCCGGTCAACCCGGGGTCTATGCCTCGGAAGGGACAATTTGCCGCATGGCCGATTCGGTCGCCGGGCCACCGAGCCAGGTGCCAGACGCCTTGGCGGCATCGGATGACCAGTTTCGATTGTGGGCAGTTGCATTCGCACCAGGCGTGCCCGTCTTCGGCTCTTGCGCTCGCCAGGATGCGCGCGCATCGTGCGCGGTCGCGGTACAAGTCGTCCAGACTCATCGACCGGTTGCCCACGCGCACGTTCGGCGAAGTGTTGGATCCGTCCGTCGTTCCGAAGTGCATTCTCCTCACCATCCCTCGTGGAACAGCGACACGAGGTACCCCGCAGCTTCGAGTTTTGCCACAGTGGAGGTAATCGATGCGCAGGAGGCATTCGTCCATACTCGAACCGCGTCGGCGATCGGCACAGGCAGGCGCGTTCGTAGTTCTTGGGCTCGGCCCCACGTGGCGATCATCGACCTGGTCCCGTGGATGCCGTAATCGCCATGATGGACGGTGAATGGTCGCCACGTGACAACGCGATGGTCCCGCGCCGCTTCGACAGCGGCGATCCCGGTTTGATGATCGCCTCCGCGGCCCAGCAGCGTCGCGGTCGTTCGGTGTTCCCAGGCGATGACGATCCGATCGCAGCGCAGCACCCCCGGCAATAGCCCGAGCTGGCGTATCGCGTCGCCGGCGTCTCCGCCCGAATGCGACGGCCGCGCGATGACGTATCCCTGAAGGCTGTCGAGGTGCTCACCGTCCCCGGAGAACATGTAGACGGTCGGAGCGGGCATCATGCCGCCGTGCGTGGTCATGGTTTCGATTGCGTGCTGGCAGTACTCTTCCAGCGCCTCGGCCGCTGCGGGGTGGTGCGCATCGTCGTACGTCATCACTCGCCCCCACCATTCACGTCGTTTGAAGCCGGTGTCGCGTCCGGCCACAGCAGAGCTACCAGGGGGCCGACCGGTACTCGGTACAGGTGCCCTGCGCGAAAGACCGTCACCGGGAAGTTGCCGTTGGCCGCGAGTTGGTATGCCAGTGTTCGGCCAATGCCCAGGACCGCGCCCGCCGTCTCCACGGTTGTCGTTGATCCGAGACTGAGCACTCGTTCCCGTGTCCACACCAGAGCTTTCCGGGGGATTCGTGTGGTTGACATTGTCGTTTCCTTCCTGTCGAATCGACAGACAAGCTGTCGTACTGATGGAAGCAATCCTGCAAAACCGCAGGTAAATCGTCAACGAATCCTCTAGGATCTGTCGATATGACAGGAATTGAAGGCGAAGGTCATACTCCGCCCAGCAGCGTCGCGCGGCATCGCCTGCGACAGCTGCGCGATCGACTCGGCCTCACCGTCGACGACGTCGTGGAGCGATGCCGCCGGCTTGGTGCCACGGACGTCACCGACAACATCATCTGGAACATCGAGTCCGGCAGGCGCAAGCTTTCACTGGATGTAACCGTGACGTTGGCGGCGGCGCTCGGTGTGCCCTTCATGTCGTTGCTCGTTCCCGACGATCCCGACGCCACCATCCACGCGACTCCAGCGGTGCCCGTGTCGCCGAATCGGTTCGCCGCATGGTCAACCGGCACCGCACCACTTCCGGGAGCTGACGCCGGCGCCTTCGCCGAAGCCGCGGCCGACCTGCCCCTGCCTGGCCGCGAGCCCGAGGATGTCGACTGGCAGTCGCGTGTTCGATGGGCCATCACTCACATTGATGACCATGCCGAGACCGCGGCCCAGAAACTCAACCAGAGTGCCCGCGACTTCCTCACTGCCTTCGAGGTTGTGGCTACAGAATCGCCTTCCGCGAAGGACGCGTTGAGTCTTTTGCAGCGACGTCTTGGATCTACTCCAGATGCCAGTAAGGATGATCCTTAGTGGCGTGTCAAGCGTGGGAGAGCCAGGCTCAATCCCAGATGACAGTGCCGGTTTCTGGGTTGCCCTCGTGGATGATCGCGAAGGCCCAGTCGTCTCGGCCCGGTTCAGGCGGGACGATGCCTGCCTTGCTGACGCGCTGCATGATCTGGGCGGGGTCGGTACCGTCCAGGACGGCGCGCAGCAGCTCCCGATTGAGTTCGGGATCATCGGTGACGGGAATGTCGTCGAACTCTTCGGGCTCAGGATGCAGGTCATAGGTGTCGGTCAAGTCAGTGCCTTTCCGGTTCCCCGATACTCCCTGTAATAGAAACGGGTCTCGCCGGTGCGGTCGATGTATCGGGCGTGTACGTGCAGCGTAGATCCCACAGGCAGCAAGTCGGGGAGGTTTCGCGCGCAGCCGTCTGGTCCAGAACAGGGGCGAGCATTGAGGTAGACGCACCCGTCGGTGAATCCCTTCTGCCGCATGTACGCGGCAATCTTGCCTTCGATGTGCCAGGGAGCTTTTCGGGATCGCCACTGCGGGTGAAGATCGCTTTGGGGTCCGACTTCGAGCTTGCTGGCCTGCATCGGGCGGGTGTTCCATCGCTTGCCGGGCGCGATGAACAGGTTCCCCTCGGCGGTTCCGGCCTGGTCGTAGGGTTTGAGCCCTTGCCAGCAGGCCGGGTTGAATCGCCGGGGGTCGAACGGCGGCTGCTCCGTCGGACGGGCTTCGAGAAGCCCGAGCCGCTTGGCGAGCGCGTGGAAGTCGATGCCGCCATCTGGGAGACGTGGGGTGCTGTCGAGGCTCTCGGCGGCTGCTGGCGGTGGTGCTGCTTCTGGTTGAGCCTCAACGGTTGTGGTCGAGTTGCCGATCGCCGCCAGGTATGTATTGAGCTGGGCCGAGGCGGATGCTGCTGCCGTGTTGCTGTGCTCGATCGCCGTGATGGCGGCAGTCAGTGCGGCCAGCACGTCACGCAGCCGGTAGGAGGAGGAGCCGCAGGCAATGTTCTCCATCCGGGTCGACGACCGCGCGACGTGCTGGATGCCTTGAGCCGCTAAAGTTCGAGCTTCGCCCACTTCGGCGACCGCGTTGTTCACGGCAGCGACGAGCTGTTCAAACGTGGTCATATCGCCAACCTACGGTGCGGGTTCGTCGGGTGGTGTCGCGTTGAGGTCGATGTGCCGTTCGTGCGCGAAGGCTTTGGTCAAAGTGGGGAGCTTCGCTGCGGTGTCGGTGACGGTGGAGACGTCGATTTGGACGTTGGACAGCGCGACGAGCATGTGGTGGAGCTGGAAGGCGGCATCGTCGAAGCCCGCAGTGAGCGTTTTGTGGTGGAGCTGGTAGCCGTCGGCCAACAGGCCAGACAGCTCAATGGCGGTCTGGGCGAACAGGCGATTGAGGTCCGTGCTGGCCGTGCTGACCCGATCGTGGACCGCCAGAATCCTGCGGCACAGGTCGCCGGCCTGGCCTCCGTCGGACTTGGGAGTCGGCGCGGACGGTTCGGTTGCAGTGGTGGGTTCGGACAAGGTTGGTGCCTCCTTCGGTGTTGGTTATGACAGGTTGAGCAGGCATTCCCAGCTGGCTGGGGTGCCTGGTGTGGGGAGGTCTTGGTGTTCGGCCAGCGCGAGGGCGACACCGGCCGCGCCGGTCAAGAGGCCGGGTTCAACGTGGGTTTGGCCCTGGTCGCGATGCTGGAATCCGAATCGGTGGCTCGAGTCGAAGTAAGCGCTGATGGCTTCGACGACGGCCCCGGCAACAGGGTGGTTGTCGGGAGCCGATTGAAGGAACCCGGCGTAACCGTGGCACAGCGTCGGTCCCTCCACGTCCCACTCGGCTGGTTTCCGGGAACCCATGGTGTCCACCGCGGAGATCGCGGCAGCCTGTAGGTGTGGGTCGTCGAGTGCGAGCCCGGCGAGGTGTAGGGAGCGGCTGATGCCGGGGGTGCCGTAGCACCATGCGTCGGCGCGGCCCGGAGTCGACGGTGGTTGGGCGGTGTCGAGTTCGTCGCCAGTGACCGACGGCGGCCAGGTGCCGTCATCTCGGCGCCAGTCCAGGAGCCAGTCGGCGGCGTGGTCGATCCCTTCGGCCTGGCCGGGTACGGACCATCCGGCGACGTGTGCGGTGGCAAGGAGAGCCAGGGGACCGGCGACGCCGTGGGCCAGGCCGGTGGTTGCTGCTCCCGACGGGTGGATTCGTGCGAGATTCGGATGGTTCTCGGCAGGCATCCACCATCCTGGACGTCCGGTGTCGCGGGGTTCGAGGATCGCGGTCAGCGCCGTCAGCGCTGCCATAAGGCCCGATTCGACGTCGTCGTATCCCGAGCTTTGAGCCGCCAGCAGTACGCGCCCGATTCCTGATAGGCCGGTGATCGCATCGTAGACGTCCCAGGTGAGTAGGTCGGTGCGCTGGTACAGGTCGGCCGCATCGCGGGCGCACACAGCCAGCCAGGAAGCACCCGCAGCGGCAGCGTGGTGACGGTTGCCTTCGGGGAGGTAGCCGGTGCCGATGATGAGGGAAGCAGCCAGGCCGCCTTGCCCGCCAGCGATACCGCTGAACCCGTGTCGGTGATTTTTAAGGTGAGCGGCGGCGGCAGTCCAGTGCTGCTGGGCAGCGCGAGCGAAGCGCGGATCAATGTGCGCGAGGCGGGCGTGCAGCAGCGCGGTCCCCGCCAATCCACGAGTCAGCGAAGCCGCATCGGCTCTGCCTACCGCGTTGAGGACCGCTTCGGGTTTAAGAAGCCGATCGGCAACCGTCAGAACTTGTTCCTCGATGGTGGTCATGGGGCCTCCCGCGCGATGAGATCTACGGCGAGTGCGCGTGCGATGCGCTCACGATGGTTGTCGCCCAGGAGACGGTTGGCGTGCATATGAATCAGCGATGAAGCGCAGTCGATGCGGCGGTCCGGTGGCAGGACCGCGCGGTATGCCGTCAGGGCAGCGGTGCGCTCATACCACAGTGGCCGATGAGCGGGCGTGCCGTCATCGATGGAGCGGGCGCGAGGCCGGACACGGGCATGGGTGCGACGGTCTGCCCTCTCCAGACGGTGCGGAACCAGAGCCGCGCGGTTCCCGTCGGCGACGATGCGGACGATCTCGGCGGCCGAGGCGGCGGTCAACGCCAGGCGCTCATCCGGGTCGGAGCTTTCGGCCAGGAGATGTGCGACAAGGTTGGCGTCGTGGTGGAAGGTGTCTTCGACGTATTCGATCGCGTGCTCGCCGCCGTAGCGTTCGATCTCTTGGCGGTACTCCTCGATCCCGAATCCACCGGACAGACCATCAGTGGTCAGGTTCGCACAGGTGTCGCCCAACAGCGGGAGTAGTTGCCCGCCCAGGGGCCTCGGGTCGCCGCGGAACCGGACTCGAAGGTGGGGTCCGCGCGCGGGAGTGTGGTAGCGAATCCAGAACCATCGGTGCCACAGCCCGGTCGCGTGGTGCGCGGCGTCGGCGAGGCGAGCCAGCACGGCGTCTTGAGTCGACGGTGGAGCATCGATGGCCAGCGACAGCCATTCGCTCCCCGGCGTGAACACGCTGTGTCTGGATTGGCGTGCCAGCGCCGGCGCCGGTGGTGCGGTCTCCTCGGTGTGCGAAGCGGAGACCGGCACGACAATCTCCAAGACGTGGTGCCCTCTTTCTCCGAGGGCCACGGCCTGAACCGCGTCGGGGCCGCCAGGCGGTTCGGTCACCGCGGTCACGTCTCGGTTGACGTAGCGGCGCAGGAGTTCGCGGTCGTCGCCACGATCGAGGTCAAGGGGAAGTTTTCGGTCGCTGGTGTCGATGACGACGGTGGCCGGTGGAGCGGGCCGGGCGCTGGTGCGCCAGCGTCGCAGTGCCGTGGCCCATGTCGACCGGTCGGTGGCGGCGTCTCGGACCTCTTCGGGGAGTCGCCAGCGGGCCGGGGACAGGATGACGTCGCGGAAGCGCACCCGTGGGGTGAAGGGGGCACGCTCGAATGGTCCCCATGTCCACGGGCTCAACCCGGTGTTGCCGTGCTGGCCCAGCAGGCACAAGAACGCGGCCACGGGTGGCATCAGGTGGTGGCCTACCTGGTTGTGGTGGACGGGCCGAACCGGCCGGTTGTTCTGTGTGGACCAAAGCCTCAGGCGGGCGCCGTCAGAGACCACAGCGAGGTCGTCCAGCGCGAGGTCGCCGGACTGGGGGATCGTGCCGATCGGGATGCGCCACGGCGCGTTGTCCGCGCGGCCGGTCAGCGCCGCGACGGTGTGGGACGTGGGCCGGAATGCCAGTTCGGCGGTCATGGTGCCGTGCCCTGGGTCGCTCGCAACGGAGGCGTCGGGGAGCAGGCCGGCGAACCGGGCGCGAGTTGACCCGGCCGGTGAAGCCATGTTGGTGACGGCCAGGACGAACTTCCCGGCGTCGCGGTCGTGTTCGTCACGGGCAACGACCGTCGCGTACAGCTCAGCCGAAGGTTCGCAAGCGTCACTGGGGCGGCGCTGGTCGAGCGCGGTGATCGTTGCCGCGTCCAGCTGTACCTCCATCTTGTTGGAGGTCAACGCAACGTTGATCAGCCGGGCCAAGGCTTCAGTGGATTCCGGAGGGGGCACTACTTCGGTGTTGCCGGGGTCGCAACCCAATCCGGTGACGGGGTCGCACACCTCCAGCAGGGGCACGAGACGGCCGGTGCCGTAGCGGTGGAGGAAGCGTTCGTGCCATTCGGCCAGCGGATCATGCCGAGGCGGCATGCGCCACAAGACGTTGGCGGCTTGAGCGGCCTCTTCGGCCACGCGTGCCGGGATGGAGATGTGGGCGTTCATCGCGGTGTCGGTGCAGATGGGTCGCCAGGTCGCGAACAGGTCGTCGGCGATATTGCGCGCGGTCTTGAGCGCGGCCATACGTGCTGGGTGGCCGGGCGGGTGTGCATCGGCTTCGGCCAGCGCGGCGCGCAGCCACGACAGCGGTTCGCGTACCGGTTCGGACGCCGGGAGTTTGGCCAGGAGGTGACCGAGCGGGTCAGTGCAGGTATCGACGGGATCCAGGTCGGTCAACAAGAAACCGCTGCGGGTCAGCTGCCGCATGACCACCTCAACCGTGGTGTCCTGGATGCTCGGCCACCGTTGTGTCAGCGCGGTGGTGATCTGCTTCCACGACGCACCGGACCGAGCGACGTCCAGGACGACTTCGACGGCCTCGGTGCGGCGAACGCTCATGCGCTGCGGTCCGGTTCGCGGGTCGCTGGAGGGGCGTTGGACATCCAGGCGGTCACCGCGCCGCGCCGCGAGATTGTTGGTCGTATAGGTCAGCGCGTGCAACACGGCGGCGCTGTCCAGCACGCGATCACCGATCTCATGGACCCACACGGGATTGGGGTACGACCGGACTTTGTGCTCGGTGCGGACGGACAGGGTCGACGCCGCGACGTTGATGTCCAGTTCGGTGACGCCCGCGAACACGCCTTGCGGGGTGGTGCGTCGCCGTGCGCGGATGTCAAATGCCCGTTCGGTGGCGCGGCGCTGCTCGGCGCTGTCGGGGGAGACATCGGCGTGGATCTCGGAGCAAAGGAACATCCCCTCGGCCACGACAGGATCTATCGAGGTGTTCGGGCTGGGATCGTTGTGCAACAGCGGAAGCCGGGCCAGCCCGGACCGGGGATCCGCGACGCGGAACGGCGTAGTGAATGCCGTCCCGCGTCGCGTGCTGTGGCTGGTCATCAGCAGTTGGCCGAGCATCCGACGGACGTGCAGGAGTTGGAGCAGCCGTCGTTGGTCGGGTTGCAGCGGCTCAAGCTCGGGCCCTCGGCCTCGATGCGTACGTCGAGTTTGAACAGGTCCTCAAAGGCTTCGATGTCCGTTGTGGCTTCGAGAGTGGGCTTCATGGTGTTCTCCTATCGTTGTGGTTGGGATTTCCTGAGGTTCTGAGGCAGAGCTCAGCTTTTACGCGGGTCGGACGATGACCCGGGAGTGCCGCTTGTCGATGGTCATGAGCGCGTCGGCGGTGTCGCCTTGCCCCGATGGGTGGATCTCAATGTGGACGCCGGTGACCGACTTGCGCGCCCGGTCCCAGGCGTAGACCCGTTTGGTCAGCTCATCGACCATGGCTTGCGCTTGCGGCCCGTACGCGCAGGTGCCCAGTTCGTACAGCTTCGGGTGCAGCGGGCCGTAACGCTTCGTCAAGTACCCCACCGCGTCCGGGGTCGCGGCGCCCATGCTTCCCCAGCCGTTCATGGGTTCGGCCAGCCCGCGCTCGGCGATGGACGGTGGGGCCAGGATGCGGCAGAAACCGTCCATATCGGCCATGTAAAAGTCCAGCAGGTCTAGTGGCGCGTCGATGAGAATGCCCGTCCATTCGACTTCCCCGGAATCGGCAATCGCGTCCTTGAGCGCTTCGACGTCGAGGTCTTGACCGTCATCGATACGGACCACCACGTCCTTGGCGATCTGGACGTTGGTCTCGATGACTTCGCCGTCGCCCCTGACTGGCATGAACCCGCAGTTGACCGCGCTCTTCGAGTGCCACACGCCGTGTTCGTCCCGGGTGAACGCGACCGAACGGGTCAAGCCGTTCATGCGCAGCGGGACGACCATGAGCCCGTCCGGTTTGAGCTGCTCGACCCAGTGCTCCGGGATGTCCCAGGCCCCGGCCGTAGCGATGACCCGGTCGTACGGAGCGTTCGCGGGATATCCGTATTCGCCGTCGCCGCAGATGACCTCGACGTTCGTAGCCCCGGTGAGCGCGAGCGCGGTGCGGGCGTCTTCGGCGACATCAGGCTGAATATCGATGGTGGTGACGTGACCGCTGGGCCCGACCAATTCGGTCACGTAGCCAGCGTTGACGCCGGTCCCGGCCCCGATCTCCAGCACCGTCATGCCGGGCCGCAGCTCAAGCTGGTCGAGCATCATCCCTTGCAGCCACGGCGCGGACGCCGAGCTAGTGGCGATCCCGGCCTCGTCGCGACGCGTCACCACCGTGTCGTCGGTGTACGCCTCTTTAAGCGTGGCGGCCGGAACGAATCGGTGCCGCTCGACTTTGCGCATTGCCGCCGCGGTCGCGTCCGACAGTTTCGCCCACTTGACGATGCCGTCGACCATCGCGTTGCGCATCTGCGCGGCATCCTCGGTGACATTGACAGTAGAAATTGGACTTCCCCTTCTCGTTGCGGTTGGTGTTATCGGTTCATCGTGCGCGAGCGACCGTAAGCGGCCACCCCGCGATGTCGGCGTGTCTGAGACAACCAGCCTCACGTGTCCCCCTGGATGGTTGAAGGATGTTCGTAGACGGCGACGATGCCGACGTACAGACGGATCGAGGCGGGGAGGGCAATCGACCAGGAACAGGCACAGTCGTCGCTGTCGCACAAGCGCTGCGCGGCGTCGTCGTACTCGCTTCGGATCGCGACAGCGCGCTGCGGGAACTCGGCAACGATATGGTCGTGTGCTTCGGCCATCTGGTTCCACAACCAATCCAGTGCCCGGCGTTCGTCGGCCCATTGCCCGATGCATGTCGCGGAGAAGCGGGTCCAGTGTCGAGGGTGCAATGGCGGGAAGTCCCGGGATCGGCGCAGCATGTCGGTGTGCCCGCACCAGCGGTAGCCGCGCCATACGATGCGTCCCAAGACTTTCGCCTCCATTGTGTTTACTTGATCTCGATGAGTCCGATGTAGTCCAAACCGGCCAGGCCGATCAACGCGATCGTCCCCGCGAGGGCGAGCAGGCCCCATGCCTTGTTCGCGGTCTTCGCGCGCGACTCGCGGCGTCGCTTGCGGTAGGCGGGACTGAAGATGCTGAGAATCCAGCTCGGCCCGCCGATGACGACGAACAGGATGACGGCCAGGACGGCGATGCCGTTCATGTCAGCAGCTCCAGACGGAAGCCCTGGCTGACGGCGTGGGCGCGGTCGCGGGCGTCGAGCTTGCGAAACAGCCGCCGCGCGTGGGTCTTGATGGTGTCCTCGGTGACGAACAGTTCGCGTCCGATCTCGGCGTTGCTCTTGCCTTCGGCCATGCCACCGAGCACTTCACGTTCGCGGTCGGTCAGCGTCAACGTCCCTGAGGGTTTCGGCCGCGACAGTGCGCTGGGCAGATCCCGTGTCGGCAATTCTCCGCTGGGCAGTTCAATGCGGACACCGAGCGAGCGCAGCAGCGTGACGGCGCCGAGGGCCGCCCGCGTTAGTCGTTCGGGGCGGCGCAGTCCCTGAGCCTCGTTGTGCAGGTCGGTGATGTGGACACCGAGCCGTGTCCACACCTTGGGGTCGGTGGCGGCCGGCTGACGTTTGGCCAAGGCGTATGTAGGGACAGGTGCGTTGACAGTTGTCATGGATGGGTTTCCTTTACATCTCGAAGGGATTCACCAAGCTGTTTGCCGCACGGCGTAGTGGGTGACGGCTGGCGGCGGCCTCGACGCGCCGGTCCTTGAGTCGGTGCGCGAGGGCGCGGTCATGGTCGGTGTGGAAGCTGCGGTCGCCGAGTCGCTTGTGTCCGATCCACTCGACGACGGGGCATCGCGGGTCGCTGAGGCTCACCTTCACCAGAGCGTGCGTAGCCAGCAGGAGCGACCGTCGTTGGTAGGCGGTGCGTGCTCGGCGGGCCTTGGGCAGGAGCCGGAATGTCTGCGTCCATACCGCTCGGTCGATGTCATCGGCGTAGCCCAGTCGGTGTCGTCCGCAGTACCACTCGATACGGTCGGCGCCGGTTGGCTCCGTGCCGGTGCAGTGGTAGTAGAAGTGCCTCCCGTCGAAAGCACAGTCGATCGGGTGGCCGCACTCGACCATCACCGCAATGTCCGACAGAAGCGACACCCGCTGGTACAAGACGTAGTCGCTGGGAAGCGTCAGCTCGTCATACATCGCGGGGAGTCGATGATGTCGGGTCGATCGATGGGAGAAGAACACCCGAACCCTCCTGTCGGTGTCGTGGTGGGCGGCTTGTTGTGTGGTGGCCGCCGCGCTCGTCGGTTGGCTGTCCGAACGCGGCGGCCCCGGGGGAAGAGGAGGTCAGGTCTCGTGGTGGAGGAACGTGTTGGGGGGCATATCAATCCACTGGAGCTCGGTCGCCCCACGATGGCCGTGCTTGCGTTCGATCGTTCGCCAGTTGTCGAACATGGCGCTGGAAGGATCCGAAGAGTCCCAGCGCATCCACGCGCTGCCGTCCGAGCAGACGACCCCGACCGCGACAACCCCGGTCCCTGACACGCCGGAGACGTCCTCGTATCGAACGAGTTTGAACCTCCACATGTTGCGCGGCGGTTGGGTCGCGGCGGCATGTCTAGCAGGTACGGGTGCTGCGAGCATGAGGTTTCTCCTGTTCGGTGTCTGGGTGTGGGTGGCCGCGCTGCGGTGCCCTGGTCCGAAGCGCGGCCACGAGTGCGGGCTGCGACGAGGTTTCGGCGCGGCGCTGCTGTGGGATCGGCCATTGGTGATCGCCGCACTCGGGGCCACAGACCATGACGTACTGGTCCGGGGACAGGCGTACCGCCTCCACCGGGAATCCACATGGGGCGATGAGGGGCGCCTCCGGACTGGGGGCGGCATCGAACTGAACCTCTGGCAATACCGGTTCGGGCTCGATCGGGGACTGGTGGGACCTCATTGGACCGCCTCTTTCGCCGGTCGCGCGGAATAGGGAACTGTCGACACTGTGACGCGACTCTGTAGCTGTCCGCGACGACGTTTGAGGCGTCGTTCCGGCGACATAAAAGGCGTCATTTCGGTGACGTTGACGGTGGTAACGTGGAGCGCATGACGAACTCGACGTTGCAAGCAATCCGGAAGGGGCTGCTGCTGTCTCAAGACGAATTCGCGCGTGCGCTCCGGGAAGCCGGACAGCGCGCGGGAGTCCCCAACGACGCGTCGAAACGCCTGGTGCAGCGATGGGAATCCGGCGAGAGCGCGTCGCCACGTCCGGTCTATGCCCGAGCGCTCGAATCCGTGACCGGCCTGCCGATCACCGAGCTCGGATTCGCTGTACCGGTTCCGGCCGCTCGGGTGACCCCCAACGGTCAAGGGGGACACGACGTAGCCGCGAGCGGGCCCGACTTCGAGGTCATCGCGCCCGTTGCGCATGCCGGCAAGAACGCGACCTCGACGAACTATTCGGGCATCTGGCTGTCGCGTTACGAGTACTACTCCTCCGGGCGCGGCGACACCTTCATCGGCGTCCACTACGTCCTGGTGCTGCAACACGGCGACCGACTGACCGCCCGCAGCCTCCCCGGATCCTCCGACTCGCCGCTGACGATGGACCTCACCGTGGACGGTTCCGTTGTGACGGGAACCTGGGTGGAGCAGACCCACAAGGACGGGTACTACCGGGGAGCCCGGTACCACGGTGCGATCCAGATGATCGCCGAACCAACCGGCCGCAAGATCAGTGGAAAATGGCTCGGCTTCGGCAAGGAAATGGAAGTCAACAGTGGACCATGGGCGTTGATCTTCCAGGACGCTTCGACTAACAAGTCCACGATGAACAAGTACAACAAGCGCCCGCCCGTGGAGTGAAGCCGCCCGCATCGGCGCGCTCATCCGTCGCACTCTTTCGCGACGACGGTCTTGTTGCCGGTGCCGTCACAGCTTTCGCACATCTCCGCGCGAAGTTGACCGTCGACTTCCTTGGCCACGAAACCGTTCTTGCAGTCTTGGCTTCGACATGGAATCGTGACCGGACCCGACGATCTCGGCGTCGGTGCCGTCGATTGTTTGGTCATGGCCGTCAGCTCCTCGATCTCACGGACGCCCCGTCCCCACCGGCGGGGCGTCCTGCTGTGATGCGACTCGGTGTGTGATTGAACCCACCGATAGAATCGACGCTAAAGGAACAGTCAGTAATTGACTAGGTGCGAAACGGGGCCATGAATAACCGGTCGTAAAAAACCGGTCAAAAAACGACCAACTCCATGGGAGGGGTCATGTATGAGACCATGTGACTATGAGTAGCAACCTGAACCCAAATCTCGCGAAGATTCAACTTGGTCGGTTCCTCAAGGAGTACCGGCTCCGTGCCGGGCTCAAACCAGGAGACGCTGAGGTCGTCAAGATCGCCAAAGCCAGCAAGCTCAAAGCGATCGAGGCCGGACGCGTTCAGTCGTTCAGGTATGCCGACATTCTCGCTTTCGGGTCCATCTATGACGTCACCCGCGATGAACTGGACAACCTCACCGAGCTTCAAGAAGCCAGCGAGAAACCTGGGTGGTACCACCAATTTGACGTCTTGGAGGCATTCACGACGTTCCTGACGATGGAGAGCGTGGCGTCGAAGTTGCTCATCGTCGAGATCGAGTTCATCACCGGCCTGTTCCAGATCCCTGAGTACACAAATGCGTTGCGCGAGTTCAACTTGGAGAACAAGGGTGGCGCCGACAAAGGTGTCAAATCCGAACGTCAGGAACTGGTCCTGGACGGGGAGCAGCCACCTGAGATCGTCTACATCACCAGCGAGGCGGCCCTGAAGCGTCAAGTTGGCGGACGGAAAGTGATGAAAGCGCAGCTTGAGCACCTAGTGACGATGTCCGAACGGCCGGGCATCGACATCCTCGTGCTCCCGTTCAGCCTGGGACCGCACCACGCCATGTTTGGACCGTTCACCATCATGTACTTCGACGGCGGGGAGTTCCCCACCACGGTGTATCTAGAATCCATCGATGGAAGCCGCTACGAGGAGGGCGAGAGGTTCATCAAGCTCTACGAAAGCGTCTCCGACAAGACCCGCAAGCAAGCGATACCGATTAAGGATTACGCACATGGTTGACCCACGGTGGCGCAAGTCGAGCCGCAGCAGCGGCAGCAACAGCAGCCAATGCGTTGAGGTAGCGAACCTGATTCCGGCCATCGGTGTCCGGGATTCCAAGCACCTCGACAGCGGCGTCCTCACTGTCCCCCACAACGACTGGATCGGTCTTGTCGCTTCGGTCAAGTCCAACCAGTTCGATTCACGATGACGCGTCAGGCCCTAGCGTGTGAGCCGGCCCCGACGGTGCTACTGAATCGGTCTCCAGACTAACTACCAGTCGCGAACTTTGCGCATCCCAACGAAGGGCCCTCTGCTGGCAGGCAGGGGGCCATCGGCGTCTGCACTGGCAATGCCGGGCGTCGAACATCGACGCGACTGTCCTTTCCAGATTCAGAGTCGCACCGTCCATGCGTTCCGCTTTCTGGCGGTGGAGTGTAGCCGCCTGTCGCGGGGTCGCAAGGCGCCCGAAAACCCCGCCGGGGTTTTCGGGTTCGGTCGGGGTTTTCGGGCTTGTTCCTTGTCGGCCCCGCTTTCCAGGCGGCTGGCGGCACCGCTGTCAGAAAGCGGCCCGCTGTCCGCGGGTCGCGTCTTCCACGTCTGGAAAGGACACGGTCATGGAAATCGTCGAGCTCGACATCGAGCAGCTGATTCCCAATCCCGACAACCGCCCCAGCGACGCCGAACCCGATATCTCGGACCTGCTGGACTCGATCCCGATCGTCGGGCTGCTGCAACCGATCGTCGCGGTCCCGACCGAGGAGCCGGGTCAGCACATGGTGGTGGCCGGGCACCGACGCCGGCTCGCCCTGATCGCGCTGAAGCACGCCACCGCACCGTGCGTCATCGCCGCTGACGCCGACGCCGCGCAACTGGTGGCCTCGCGGTTGGCCGAAAACCTCAACCGTGAGGCGATGCGTCCCACTGACGAGGCCCGCGACTACGAGCAGTTGGCCCTGTTCGGGTGGAAACCCGAACGGATCGCCAAGGTCGCCGGGCGCAGCAAGAAACACGTGGCCGGAGCGCTGGCGCTGTCGAAGCTGCCCGAAGCCGCGCAGCAGGCCGCCGATGACGGGACCCTCGATCTCGCCCTGGCGGCCGAGGTCGCCGAATTCGCCGCCGATGACCCCAAGGCCATGGAGCGCATCCTCAAAGGCGCCAGCTCGCACTGGGGAGCCCGGCACGCCATCGACGAGGAAAAACGCAAGCGGGACAAGAAGGACACCGCCGAGAAGCTGAAGGCGCAGCTGGTGCTGGATGGTGTCCGGGTCACCACGATCCCGAAGGGGTTTCCGTGGACTTCGAAGGAAGCCGAAGCCAGCACCCTGCGGGACGCCGACGGCAACGCCCTCGACCCCGAAGTCGTGAAGACTCAGCCGGGGTTTCGAGCCTTCGTCGATCCGCTCAACCCGGCGAAGCCGGTCGTGTACTGCACCGACCCCGAAGCCTGGGGGTTCACGCGCACGAAGTACACCTCCTACGTCTCCGAAGCCGAAGCCCAGCAACGCGCCGAGGCCGAAGCTGAAGACGCCGCCCGCGCCGAGGCACACACCGCGGCCCGAGCTATCCGGCACGAGTTCCTCAAGCAGCGCTACGCCACCGCCAAGGCCGCCAAGCCGCTGTTCCCGGACGCGCTGCGGACCGTCATCGCGCGCCCGTCGTCGATGGATTGGTCGTATGGCTTCGATGACCTGGCCGATGCCCTCGCCGGCGCCTCGATTGCCGAAGCCGTGGAAACGGCGGGGATCGATCGCCTGACGCGCATGCTCGTCGCCCGGTGGCTGGTACTTCAAGAAGCCAACCTCAAGGCCGTCACCTCGGGCAAACGCCTCTCCGACGAACGCCGTGCCCTGGCCTACCTGGACCTGCTCGTGGACGACGGCTACACCCTGTCCGACATCGAGCAGCACACCCACGAGCGCCTTACGGCGGCGATTGCCGCCGAAGAGGCCGAGCTGGCAGCACAAGACCAGGCCGAACAGGACCAGGCCGACAGCACTCACGACGATGCCGCTGACGGTGACGCCGCAGTCGAGACCGCCGCCGCCTGACCAATTCGTTCCTGCCGGTGGCGGGCAGCGCATCGCGGCCCGCCACCGGTCCTCATAGCGCCTCAACCCATCACGGGGTTGAGGCGCTCCTTCATCTACTCCTTTGAGGAGAGTCCCATGTTTCGTATCGGAGATCTGATCATGTGCGCCTACAGCGAAGGCGACTGGTGCCTGGGCCACTATGCCGGGACGGTCGGCGGCCGGATCCACGCCACGGTCACCAACCCACTCAACGCGCCAGCCCGCGTCGGAGATCTGGTGTCGGTACTTCCGGGTTTCGCCCGCGCCGCGCAAGGCGAGAACGACGTGATGCCGGTGGACATCCACCGCAAGCTGCGCGGCCACCGGTTCTACCCCACGATGGCGCAGTTGGCGAAATTGCCCGACCTGTACGCCCAAGAGTCCGTTCCCGCAGAAGACAGCACCGTCCACTACCGGTACTTCGCGCCGTGGGGAACCTGGTGGATCACCGAATTCGGCCGCGACCTCGATGCGGGCCAGGCTTACGGGTACGCCCGACTTGCCGACGACCCCGCCATGGCCGAGTGGGGCACAATCTGGCTACCCGAAATCGAACGCCACCTCGCCACCACCCCACTGCGCAGCCCTGGAGGCCGCCCCATCGCCGCAGTCCCGCTCCTCGTCGAAAGCGACTGCCACTTCCGCCCCGGCAAAGCCCGAGACGTCATTCCCGACCTTGCCGACAACGAACAAGATGCACAGTGACGAACCTCCACATCAACGATGGCCGCTAGCGTGCCAGATTCGGGTTGGCCCGGCCGAGAATGACCGAGCCAACCCTGCAAGGGTTCTACTTTGGTCGGTTTTTGTCGGGTCGGTTCTTCGGCCTGGTGGTTCCGCCGTCGTCGCGGTTCATCGACCGCCACACAGCGTCGAACAAGGGCCGGTGCTGCTCCTGGTACTGGGCAACCTTGATCATGTGGCGGTTCACGAGATCTTCCATCTGTGGTGGCTCGCAACCGTACTGGTCGCGGTAGCGGGCCTTGAGCTGCTTACCGAACTGACTTTGTACCCTGCGGATCGCCGAGCTTTTCAGCCCGAGGCTGTTCAGGTACATCGCCACTGTCAACGGCTTGGTTTGCTCGTCGAACTCTGGGACCTCGCCAAGAGTCCGTCCCACCAGTTGCCGTCCCTTGGCCTCCAGGAACCCTGAATCCACGATTCCCTTCAGTGCTGCCAGCATTTCCGCCTTCTCGCGGGGGCTGTAGCGCGGATTGGCCGCTACGCCTCGGGTCCAGTAATCCCGCAGTGCCTTGGCGCTTTCGCGTTGATAGGCGATCACGATGGGCCGCGCGGCGAGGATGACCTTGTTCTCGTCGACGTTGGCCAACAGCATCGACCAGGTTTCGAGGTTGACGCTGACCATCGGGTAGATCTTGCCGTCTGCGCCGCTTATGAGTGTTTCGGTCACGACGGCCCACGATCTGGTCTTGAGCTTTTCGAGCTGAGCCGAGAAGTCCAGCCCGATCTCTTCGACGGTCGGTTTCAGGATGACCACCGGCTCACCGTCCGCGCTGAGCGCGGTGTGGATGACACGGCCGTGGAACGGGATGTGCACAATCTCATGAGGATTGTTGCGGGGTTGGTATGGACCAGGGGCATCGTAGGACATACGATCCTTCTTAAAGCTAGTGATTTCACCCGCCTGGTGGGCTTAGCACCAGGCGGGTTTTGCGTGTCAGCGTCTTGTGAACGCCCGCATAGCCCCGACATATACATACTAATAATGGCGAGCCGTAAAGCACTTCAAGGTGTGAAGCGGCGGGAAAGGACAGTCAGATTTCTAAGCTGTTCAACTCGGATACCTGCCTGACACCCTTGCCTCCCTACGCTAATTCTAGTACGTCACTGTGACGTGACACCACAAGATGTAGGGGTCTTCGAACGCGTGTGCCCGGTCACATGATTGCGGCGAAATTGCATGTTATCCACATAAAACAGTGTCATATCCCCAAGCGGGACTGTTTATCCACAGTTTATCCACATGGTTATCCACAGGTCCAGAAATATAAGACGCTCGTATTGTTGAAACGGCACAGTTCGAGTGCGAAAAAAATGAAACGTGATTCCCGCAACACACCGGGTACGCCACTACGTCCTCTCGGACCCTCCCCTCCTCTCTGGTATTTCGCTGGCCTCGGGCAAGCATCGAGAGCCGCCGCTTTCTGGCGCGCTGAGAGTGTGCCGCCGGGCGCGGTGCGTGCAAGGGGACACGCACCCCCGCCGCGGGTTTCGGTGCGTCATCGAGGCGGGGGTGCGTTCTGCCGCCCCTTGTCACGCCCCGCTGACTCCGGCGGCAGTGGTGGGAACGCGCCAGAAAGCGCCGCGGCAACACGGCCGCGTCGTGTTCCCCTGGCGCATTCTCGAAGGGATGTTCCACCATGGAATCCACAGTGAATGTGGGTGTCGCGCATACGGTGGCGATGATCGGACTCACCGCTACTCCGGTGTCGGTGACCGCCTCGAATTCCGCTGGCGGATCGGGCTTCACGATGCCGCAGCTGCCCGACTACCTTGCCGACACCACCACCAGTGGCATCTTCGCCGCATGGAACAACAGCGATCTGCCCTGGCCGGGCGGCGCGGTCGAGATTCGTTTCGACTTCACGCCGGGCGTTTCCGGCCTGGGCGGGTGCGAACTGGCCATCGCGGTGGCCGTCGCCCGCGCCGCGGGCCTGGCGCCGCACGACTCGCCGCCGGCGCCGACCCGTATGTACGCACAGCTGGGCATCGACGGAAGTCTTCGCGCCACTCGGGGCGCGCGACCGGCGGCATTTACTGCTTCGACGTGTGGCGATAACGGCGTCATCGTCGCGGCCGCGGATCACGCCGACGTCGGTGACATCACCGGGATCGCCATCCGGCCCGCAGCCGACCTGCGGGGTGCGTTGCGGCAACTGCGGTCCCCGACCGCATCGGCGAAAGCGCCGACGCCGCCTTCCGAACCCCTGCCGAAGGTCGACCTTCACGACATCCTCGGCCTGGTGCAAGCTCGCCACGGTCTGGAGATCGCTGCGGCCGGCGGCCATCACATGATCTTGCTCGGCGCACCGGACGCCGGAGCGGTGATGCTGGCCGAGCGCTTGCCGGGGATTCTGCCGCCGCTGACGCAACATCAGGCCGACCAGGTCGCCGACATCCGTTCCCTGGCCGGGCAACCCTACGTGGGCCCCGGTCTCACACCGCCGTATTCGGCGCCACATCATTCGTCCACGATGGCCGCGATGGTTGGATCGTCGACCATGATTCCCCGGCCCGGAGCGATATCGCAGGCCCACAACGGAGTTCTGTTCCTGGACGAAGCCGCCGAGTTCCGCCGCGACGTCCTCGACACGGTGCTGCCCGCCGTGGCGCATCAGCATCTGCTCATCACCCGCTACGGAGACACCATCCGGCTACCGGCTCGTTTGCACCTGGTTATGGCATCGGGCATGTGCCCCAAGGACCATCCCCGCCGTGACTGCAACTGCGGGC
Source organism: Stackebrandtia nassauensis DSM 44728 (assembly GCF_000024545.1). Classification (GTDB taxonomy): domain Bacteria; phylum Actinomycetota; class Actinomycetes; order Mycobacteriales; family Micromonosporaceae; genus Stackebrandtia; species Stackebrandtia nassauensis. The sequence continues at coordinate 5,737,222 of NC_013947.1, read as the reverse complement.
CTGCGGCCCGCCGGTACCTGCACCGTCTGGCTGGGCGACTGATGGACCACGTGCTCATTCGGATACAGCTGCCCGATCCGCCGCCGTACGACGAGCTATGTCAGCAATCGCGCGGTGATTCTTCGGCCACGGTTCGCGCCCGCGTCATCGCCGCGCGACGTGCCGCGGGCGAACGGTGGAGCGGCCGGGGCGCTGACTTGACCAATCAGGATGTACCGGTCTCGCTCTTGCGGTCACCGCGATTTCGCCTGTCCGCCACGACGATGGCGCCGATGACAGACCGCTTCGCGGATAGGACCATTCCCGTGCGGCACGAGACCCGCCTGTTGCGGCTGGCGTGGACACTGGCCGATCTCGACGGCACGAATTCACCGTGCGTCGATCACGTCGCTGATGCGATGCGGCTTGGCGGCTTCGACGCACTCGGGGGTGCGCGATGACCACCACGCCGTCTGATGACCTGCTGGCCCGTATCGCCCTGGCCATCTTGGAGGTCCCCAACGCCGCCGACTCCGGTGAGCCGCAGGGCGTTGCCGCCACCGACATCCTTGACCGGCTCGACGCGGGACAACCGCCGTCTGGGGTTTCCCGCGACCGCGTCAAGGACCGCTTCGAAGGGCGCCGGGTTCGCGCTGTCGCCACGGAACAGCTTGAGCGCTCCCGCGAAGCCGGGGCTCGCATCATCGTCCCCGGCGATCAGGAGTGGCCGCCGCGGTTGGGTGATCTTGCACGCGTTCCCGATGCCGTGGTCCCGTGGTGCCTGTGGCTTCGTGGACCGGCGCCCCTGGCGCAGACCACCGAGCAATCGGTGGCGATCGTCGGCGCCCGCTGCTGCACTCCCTACGGCCACACCGTCGCCAGCGAACTGGCGTTCCAGGTCGCCAGCTCGGGCTGGGCCGTGGCCTCCGGCGGTGCCTACGGCATCGACGTCGCCGCTCACCGAGCCGTGCTAGCGGCGGAAGCCGCCCCCACCATCGCCGTCGTGGCCTGTGGGGTCGATCAGTACTACCCGTCGGGGCACCGCGAGGTCTTCGACCGGATCGCCCAGACCGGGCTGATCGTCAGCCAGTTCCCGGTGGGCTTCGCCCCGCAGCGGCATCGATTCCTGACCAGGAACCAGGTCTTGGCCGCGCTGACGCGCGGCACGGTCGTGGTGGAGGCCGCGGCGCGCTCCGGCGCGAAGCACTGCCTCGGTCAAGCCGCGGCCATGGGCCGATATGTCGCTGGAGTTCCCGGACCCGTCACTTCGGCGTACTCACGAGGCGTTCATCAAGTCCTGCGTGATCAGCACGCCCGGGTCGTGACTAGTGGCGTTGAGCTCTTGGATGACCTCGCTTCGGTCGTCGGTGATGCGTCGGTGGCCGATTGAGTGAACCGGTCGGGGCGTGGCCGGAATCGGTCGCGCCCCGACCGTGAGCCGCTCGGTGATGTTCGCCGTGTCGCTGTGCCAGCGGCGTCGGGTTGGGTTCCGGTGTTGCTGCCGTTATTGGTGCCATTACACCCGCAGCCGATGCGTTGGTGTTTCACCGTGGCCGCCACGACCTGTCTCGGGGCTGCCCGTCCTTCGACCGGGTGGTGAGGGCAATCGGTGGTTCTTGCCTGCTTGGCCGGGTCCGGTAGCTGCGGCTGGTGACCCGCGTGTGACGACCCCAGTCATAACCGGCGGCCGGACCGGGACGCTGCGCTCGCAAGGCCGGCTGGCGGAAACTTTCGGCGGAAACCGCTTCGCTGCCTGACGGCTTTCCTCCGAAACTTTCCTGGCCGTGCCTTGCGCCCGTCCCGGCTTACGCCGGTTTGCCCGGGTCTTGTCACCGCGGCTTTCACCGCCGGGCACCGGGCCCGGCGGCCCGCGGGGACAGACAAGGAACAGTCCGATGATCCACTCACACCTCATCGAAGGCCGCCTCGCGTTCCCGCCCGAGCTGCGGTACACGCCCAACGGCAACCAGGTCGCCACCATGCGGCTGCTGTTCAACGACTCCTACCGCGACAAGTCCGGCAACTGGAAGAACGGCAAGACCCGGTCGCTGGACGTGACCTGCTGGCGCGAACTGGCGGAGCGGGTGGTCGAGCTCAACAAGGGCGACCTGGTGCTGGTCGAACTGGGCAACGACCTGTTCGCCAGGACCAACGGTCAGTACACCAACATCTCGGCTTCGGCGCAGAACGTGTTCGTCAGCATGCGCTACGACGGCGCCAGCTCGCACCGCGAGCCCAAGCCCGACAGCGAGCGCATCGTCACCACTGCCGACGGCGAGACCTACTCCGCCGACAAGTGGGCGCAGCTCAACGAAGCCGACGCCGAAACCGAGTCCGAGGCCGCCGAGCCGGTCACCGTCTGAACTCTTCCTTCTGGGTCGCCCCCGTGCACATCGCGCGGGGGCGACCCAGACCTTTCTCCAGGAGCTTCGTCATGAACACCACTTCCTCCGCCGACATCACGTTGTCCTCACCTGCCGACTTGGTCGCAGCCATCCCACACCTCGTGGGCTACCGGCCCACCGATTCCGCCGTCCTCGTGGGACTCGACGAAGGCCATATTAAGGTGACGCTGCGCGCCGATCTTCCATTGGCCAGCGGCTGCTTCGATGTCTTCGCCGATGTCATCACAACCATGCGCCGCAACGACGCCACCGCAGTGGTCCTAGTCGGTTTCGGTGAAGCCGCTCGCGTCACTCCCGTCGTCGACCACCTGCTGCCACGACTCCACGGCGCGGATATCGAGGTGCTTGACGCCATCCGCGTCACCGGAGGCACATTCTGGTCCTACGTGTGCCCGGAGCCCACGTGTTGCCCACCGGAGGGCAAGCCCGTCCCGCGTGACTCGCGGATCGAAGCCGCGTTCGTCGGCGAGGGCATGGTGGCCGCGCCCGACCGCAATGCGGTCGCCGCGCAGATCGATCCCGTCGACTTTGAAACCAGGAACCACGTCGCACTCCACCTGTGCGACTTCAAACGCACAGCGCGTCTGGATCGGCTGGTGAATGCCAAGCGCGACCGCGCAGCAGAAAATACCGCCAAACTCGCTGGCGCGGCGAAGGGCGTTGAAGCCGGAACGATGCCCGGCTTGGCATTGACCGCGAAACTGGGCTGGGCCATTGCAGAAACCAGCACCGGGTACAAAACCGCCCTAGCGATCGTCGATGCTGGCGACCACGCCCATGGTTTGGCGTTGTGGATCTGGCTGGCCCGCCACCACACCGGGATCTACCGTTCCCGGGCCGCCGCGATGACGGCCTACGCGGCTTGGCGCCGCGGCAACGGGGTCTTGGCCGGTGAAGCCGTGGGGGTGGCGCTTCGCCTCCAGCCCACGTGCCGACTCGCCCAAGCCGTGGGACTCGCGTTGTCCAACGGGTTTCCACCAGCGAAGGTTCCACCCTTCTCTGAAGTGATCCCGTGATCTCATCGGTGCCGTCACTGCGTTCGCGGTGGCGGCACCGACGATTTGCCAGCCAGCGGTACCAGTGACGGCGGGGATGGGTTTCACGCTGCCCTTCCACGGCTTGTCGGTTGGTGCGATGCGCACCCGATCTGGTGTTTCCGGGTAGGCCGACGGCGACGACCCCAGTCATAACCGACGGCCGGATCGGGACGCTGCGCTCGCAAGGCCGGCTGGCGAGAACTTCCTCCGGAAACCGCTTCGCTGTCTTCGACTTTCCTCCGAAACTTCTCTGGCCGCGCCTTGCACCCGGCCCGGCTGGCGCCGGTTCTTCCGGGTCTTGTCACCGCGGCACAACCCACACCGGAATCACCAGATACCGGTCACGCGAGTGCCGCACCAACACGACAAGACCATAGTGGAAGGACAGCGTCATGAAACCCAAGACCACCACCGTCACCGTGACCGGTGCGCTCGCGCGCGAACCCATCGCCCGCACCACCGACACCGGCGGCGTCGTCACCAGTCTGCGGCTGGTCCGCGTCAACTCCCGCGCGCTGGCCCACGGCGTCCACATCACCGATGCGACCAGCATGGTGGACGTCGAGTTCGACGGCGAACTCGATCCGTTCTGGGCAAGCTTCGTCGACGTCGGAGATCCCGTCCACGTCACCGACGCCACCGTGATCCGCCCGCCCGCGGGCTCGAAAGCAGCGCTGCTGCGCACCGACATCAAGTCGGTCTCCTACCGTCCCAGCTTCGCTGACTGACTCGTCTCCCGCACGGACAAGGCCGGAACCCCGAGGGGTTCCGGCCTTGACGCGTGTTCTTCCAACGTCACCGCCAGCTGCTGTCGCCTCCTCCCGGTGGCGCCTCGTGCGACTGTGACTCCTCGCAGCTCGCCAGCGCCTGCCTCACCGCCGTCAGGCTCACGCCCGTCAGCTCCGCGATCGATTCGCGCGTCTCACCCAGTGCCGCTAGCGCGCCGATCGCTGCGCTGGCGGCGCGCTCATCGTCGGCGGCTCGCTTGCGGCCATCCGCCAGGACTTTCTGTGCGCGTTCGTTGGCCACCTCCATCACCTGCTCGGCTCGCAGCCGATGCTCATGGAATGCCGCGACGGCGGCCTCCACATCACGCTCCCGGCGCAATATCGCTTCGAGTCGTTCCTTCTTCTTCTGCCGGGCCAAGCGCAATCCCTGCGCCCGCACCGTGCCATTCTTTTGCGTTCCCATAGTCGAAAACCGTAGCGGCGGAGCACCGGTTAAACAACCGCGAAAATCCGTATTCCATCACCATTCATCCCTCTATATTCATTCCTATCACCCCTCAGTACGAATCAGCATCAATCACTACACAAAGACGCACTGAACAGCGACAACACTCCGATATGCCATCAGATGAAAATCACCAAGACACCTCTTGCACTTACAGTGAAAACGGCTAACCTAGGTGTTCCCTCGTGTTTGAACACTTCGAGTACGAGCTGTTCGAATCATTATTCTTCGGTGTGTGAAAGGTAGGCGATTTCCGCCGTGATGACCATTCACAAACTGTCGGTCGGCGACGGCTACACCTACCTCACCCGACAGGTTGCAGGCGGCGATGTCCAGCGCGCCCGCGGCCAAGACGCCAGCGACTACTACACCCAGGAGGGCAACCCGCCCGGGCGATGGATCGGCCGCGGCGCCCATTTGCTCGGGCTCGACGGGCAGACCGTCACCGAAGACCAGATGAAGAACCTCTTCGGACACGGCGCTCACCCCAACGCCGAAGCGATCATCGACAAGTACATCGCCGACCACACCCGACCTGGCATGACCGACGCCCAGATCCGCTTTCTCACCGCGGCGGCGGAGAAACACGCTCAGCTGGGCCGCCGTTTCGGTGCTTACCGCCGTCTCGAACCCTTCGACCAGCGCGTTGCCGACCGGCTTGACGCCATTGCCGAGCGCACCGGCCGTGCCGCCACACCCGCCGAAATCAAGCAGGCCAAACAGCAAGAGGCCGCCAAGCAACGATGCGGGGTCGCTGGCTTTGACCTCGTATTCGCCCCAGTGAAATCCGCCGCGCTGGTATGGGCGTTGCACCCTGACGTGCGCGTCCGGCAGCAAGTCAAAGCTGCCCATGACGCCGCCGTGGATTCCGTTATGGAGCTGTTGGAGGAGCACGCCGCGCACACCCGTGCCGGAACCGGGGGAGTAGCCCAACTCGACACCAAGGGCCTGATCGCCGCGCGATTCGACCACTTCGACTCCCGTGCCGGCGACCCCAACCTCCACACTCACATCCCGGTCGCGAACAAGGTCTTGGGCCGTGACGGCAAGTGGCGCTCCTTGGACGCTCGCGGCATCTACGCCATGACGGTGGCAGCCTCCGAGCACTACAACACCCGCTTCGAAACCGAGATGGTCCACCGGCTCGGCGTCACCTTCACCGACCGCGAAGCAGCCGGATCCAAGCGCCCCGTTCGCGAAATCGACGGCATACCCGCCGCGATGATCAAGCATTTCTCGCGCCGTCGTCTCGACCTGGAAGCCCGGTACAAGCAGCTGATCGCCGCCTACCGTGCCGACCACGGCACCGACCCGCCTGCTGCCATATGCCACAAGCTCGCCCGTCAAGCCACCCTCGACACACGCCCCGACAAGCCCACCCTCCGGTCCCTGAAGCAGATGCGCCAAGAGTGGGAAGCCGACCTCATCCATACGTTCGGTGGGAAAGCGCTGCGGCACATCACCTCGGCCGTTCCCACCCGATCTGCCGTCGCCGAAGCCGTGTCGTTGTCGACCGACGAGGCCGAGACCATCGCCGCCTCAGTGGTCCGCACGGTCGCGAGTCAGCACTCCACCTGGACCCGGTGGAACCTGCATGCCGAAGCCGAACGGACCCTGCGGGCAGCATTCCGGTTCCCCACGCGCGAAGCCCACGACCATGCCGTGGAAGTTGTCATGGCATTGGCGACCTCGCCCGCCCACTCCATCCGCATCGACGCGCCTTCCCTCGTTGATGAGCCTGATGTCTTGCGCCGAGCCGACGGCGAATCCGTGTTCCACCAACACGGATCCACTCGGTACACCTCCCAAGCCGTTCTCGACGCCGAGCAGCGGCTCCTCGGCGCCGCCAAGACACCCACCGACAAGGGATTGTCGGCTGGTTTCGTGACCGGAGTCCTCGACGGATTCGACACCACGAGCCACCAACTCGATCCAGGGCAACGCCACCTCGCCGCCGGATTCGCCACCACCGATCGGCTGCTGGCCGTGGGCATCGGCCCCGGCGGAGCAGGCAAGACCACCGCCATGAAGGCATACGCGCACACCCTCACCACCGCCGGGCACCGCCTGATTCCGTTGGCGACCTCGGCCAACTCCGCTGCCGTGCTGGCCGCCGACCTCGACACACCCGCCGACAACCTCCACAAGTTCCTGTGGGAACACAGTCGCGGCCACCACGCCAATGCCCTCAAACACGGTGATCCAGTGCCGGAATCGGCACAGTTCTTCGCCCTCAAACCTGGAGATGTCGTTCTCGTCGACGAAGCCGGTCAAGCCGGAACCTTCGCCCTCGACCAACTCATCACGATCGCGAAGCGCCACGGCGCGCAAGTCCGCCTCCTGGGCGACCATCGGCAACTGTCCGCCGTCGAATCCGGTGGCGCGCTGCGGCTCATTGCCGCCGAAGCCGGAGCCTTCGAACTCGACACCCTCCACCGTTTCAGCGACCCGGCTGAGGCCCGTGCCACCCTGAAACTCCGTGAGGGCGACGCCAGCGGACTCGATCATTACGAGATCGCGGGCCGCATCTTCGGCGGGTCCAAAGACGCCATGATCGAGAAGGCGTACACCGCCTGGCACCGCGACCTGAGCACCGGCCGCACCAGCGTCATGATCGCCGCCACCAACGCCGACGTCACCGCGCTGGCCGCCCGCGCCCGTACCGACCGCATCAGAGCCGGGCACGTCAAAACCACGGGCGTCGACCTCCACGACGGCAACACCGCCGGGGTCGGCGACTGGGTCATCACCCGCCACAACCACCGTGGCCTGCGACTCAACCGCGGTAAAGACTTTGTGCGCAACGGCGACATCTGGACCGTCATCCGACACCACCGCGACGGGTCGCTATCCCTTCGCCACCACGACCATCGCGGCACCGTCCGCATCCCCGCCGACTACGTCGCCGAATACGTTGAATTGGCATATGCCACCACCGCCACTCGCATCCAGGGCGCCACCGTGGACACCGCTCACGCCCTGGTCACCGACGACATGGCCCGTGAACACCTCTACGTCGCCGCCTCCCGCGCCCGCCACAACACCAGCCTGTATGCCGTCACCCACGTCAACCTCCCCGTCGACGAAGACGACCGCCTGTTCCGCCCCGACTTCGACCCCGACGCCACCGCCGCCCGCGAGATCCTCGAAACCGTTGTTGCCCGTGAAAGCGCCGAGCGATCGGCCACCGAAACGATCCGCGACGCCCAAAACGACGCCGAATCCCTGGCCACCCTCGTGCCCCAGTACGGGTACGCGCTGGAACAGGCCACCCGCGAGCACTACACCGGCCAGTTGACCACCGCCCTTGGGCCGGACGGCGCTGCGATGATCACCAACGACGGTCTATCCCCGTTGATCGCCGCGCTGCTGGCCGCCGAAACAGCTGGCTGGAAACCCCATGACATCATCGCCCTAGCCGCCGACGACGGCCCCTTGGAACTCGCCGACTCTCCGGCAGCGCTGCTGGCCTGGCGCATCCGCTACATCACCGACCACCACCCGGCTCCGCCCCCAATCGCTCAACCCACCGCCGCCGACGCCCGCCGATACGCCCGCGCCCTGGCGCGCATCTACCCCCGCCTTAAACCCGACCCCGACACCGCGTTGACCCCGCCACCACCGCGGACCCCCAGCGACCAACAACCCGGACCCACCATTTCGGCCAGCCAAGTTCACGCCTGGGCCAACGCCATCGCCGAACACCTCGGCGTCGATTCAGCCGAGATCGAAACCCACCGAGCCTGGCCCCAACTGGCCACCACTCTCGCCGGCCACCACGCCGCCGGGAACGATGTCCACCAACTCATCACCACTGCCACCCGAACCCCCAGCACCGACCTGACGACGGTCGTTCGCACTGCCCGTCGACTCGCGACACCCGCGACCGTGCGGATGCCCGCCGCGATCCGGCATCACCAAGCCGCCATCACCACGATGGGCCCTGACCTGGCTCACCGTGCCCGAATCTCTGCCGCCTGGCCTGCCGTCATCACCGCCCTGACTCGTGCCGAACAGCTCGGCCGCGGACCCGAAACCGCACTGCGCTGCGCCATCAGCCAACGCGAATTCCGAGGCGCCCGCGACATCTCCCAACTCTTGGCCTGGCGCATAGGCCGCCAAAACCGCATCGCCCACACCGACCCCAGCCTCACCCCCGCAAGCCTGTGGCGATCCCTAGCCTGGAGCCTCAAAGCCGCCGAAACCACCGGCACCAACCCCACTCGGCTACTACGGGCCGCCGCCTTGGACTCCACCAACCTCACCGACTTCGTCGCCCACGTCCACGACAACACCCGCCGCCTCCACCACACCCACCAGCCACCCTCCCCAATTAACCTGCCCTGGTTGCACACCCCCACCGGCCTACTCGACAGCCCCACCATCGACGACCAATGGCGCACCTACCTCCACGACCTCGGCACCCAAATCAACCACCGCGTCACCGAACTGACCGCCCAAGTTCACAGTGAGAACCCCGAGTGGCTGTCCGCTGCCGGACCACAACCCCGCCAACCGCGCCAAAGCCATGCCTGGAACGAAGCCGTTGCAGTCATGGCCGCATACCGCGACCAACACCGCATCACCACCGACGACCCCCACCACCCTCTCGGTCCCTACCCAACATCTGGCCACGCGGGACACCACCCCTACTGGCACGCCGCTACCGCGCTGCTCGCCGCCACCCAAACCACCAGCCCCACGCCACCGTCCCGTCAATCAACCGCGACCGGCCTATCTCACGACGTCGAGGACCAACTGCTCGCAGACATCACCACCGCCGTCTACACCCACCTACCCACCGACGAACAACACGCCATCAACCGCCAGCTCGCTAAGCACCTTCACCCCACGGTCGGCGAAATCGCCATCCCCGACCACGCCACCCACCCCTCCAACACCCACCAGCTCGCCGCCGTCCTTTCCCAACGGGGGCACCTCCCCAACTCCACGCAACTGCCCAGCAAGGCAGCTACCGCCCCCAACCCGCACACCACATCGCCCCGCAACACCACTTCTCCGGTCGTGAGCACCAAACCCTCTTCGTCTGGTCCCGGGCCGCAGCCGCACGCCGTGCCTGCGCCCCAAGCACACCCTCAGATCGAGAACTCTCAACCGCGTCCTCGTCTTTGAGTTCTGTCCCTCGCATCGTGGGCGCGGGGCAGCGTATGGGGCCGGTCCTCACCGTCAAGGGCACTTCGTGTCGCTACGCGACGGGCCTGCGGCCCGCCCTTGACTGCGAGCCTCTACCGGCCCCAACCCCCAGGCCCCGCGCGGTCAGCCCCTTCGGGCCTGCCCGCAACGGCGCCCCGCGCCCCACAGCACGGCGTGAACGTATGTCGGCAGTGATTCACGGGGCCGTGTCGTCGGTCGTGCAGGCTCCGGATGCGCGGAATGGTTCGGCCAGCTGCGGTAGGTATGCCGTGGGGTAGTCGGGGTGAGCGGCCATGCCCAAGATCTCGGAGGTGAAGCGGCGGTGGGGGTCGTAGGTTTTGGTGCGCAGCAGGTAGTCCCAGGCCAGGGTGAATAGTCCGAAGTTGACGTCGCCGATGCCTGCCCATTTGAGGTGGTGGAAGCGGTGGCCTTCGTTGAGGGCGAGGACGTGTTTGAGGGCGCCGACGCGGTAGTCGGCGTTGGAGTGTTGCAGCAGCAGTTGCACTGCCACGGCCAGGGCGAGAGTCGATGCCACGGATGCGGGAAGTCCGATGAGGATGAGTGGCGCGACTCCGGCGGCCATTTCGATGGTTTGGTGGAGCGGGTGTTTCATGAGTCCATTGAGGCCGTAGAAGCGCTTCGCGGAGTGGTGGACGGCGTGGAAGCGCCACAGCGCGTCGATCTTGTGGCTGGCGTAGTGGATGAGGGTGATCCCGAGGTCGGCGGCTAGGATCGCGGCGAGTACTTGGAGGACGAAGGGCCAGTGGTGGGGCCAGATGCCGTCGCCGGGCGTAAGGATCGCGAGGGCGGGGATGGCGGCGACGCTGGCGAGGATGAGGGTTTCGTTGACGAAGGTGTGGATGGTGTCGCGGCGGGTGTCGCCGTGGTCGTGGTTCCAGGTGTCTTCGTAGGGCAGGACGCGTTCGGCGGCGAAGGACAGTGCGACCGCCAGACCGAGCAGGCCCAACAGCCAGGCTTTGGGAGCGCCGGCCGAGGCGATGGCGATGCCTGCTCCGTTGACGCCGAGGAGCATGGCGGGTGCGTACCCGTAACGGACCAGTGGTTTCAGCGTTCTGGTTGTCATACCCGCGAGCTTCGCCTTTGAAGGCGTTTGACGGCTTGAACGTATCCGCTGACATCAGGGCCGCCAGCCGCTGGCGGTCAGGGCTTGAGTGGGGGTGATGCCGAACATGGCTTTGGTGGTGCGGGTCAGGTGCGCGGAGTCGGCGAATCCGGTCGTGTGGGCGGCGGCGGTGAGGTTGGCGCCCGCGCGTACCGCGTCGATGGCGCGTTGCAGCATGATCCAGCGCCGCCATATCGGATACGACAACCCGAGGCGTTCGGCGAACAGGTGCCCCAAGCGGCTGGGAGACATCGACACCGCAGCGGCGAGGGTTTCCAGGTCGGGTGGGCCGCTTGGGGTGGTGGTGGCGTGGTGAATGGCTCGGGCCAGAACCGGGTGCTGGGGTCGCGCCGGCCGGTGCGGTGTGGCATCGGTGAGCCGCGGCAGGCCCGCCACGGCTGTGGTCCACGTGCGGGCGCAGCCCAGGTCGCCGGCGCCGTGCCACCGGGTGGCGGCGGCCAGGCCGATGGGCGAGTCGGCGTCGAACCAGGCCGCCAGCCCAGAGGCGTCCGGGCTGGCGATGACGCGGTGACGGAATCCGGCCGGGATGAAGGCCACGCCCTGTACCGGGTACCGGTCGTGGTGGTCGTCTTCGACAACGACGTGGCCGCTGGCCACGATGAGCAGTTGATGGCAGGCGTGGGTGTGGGCCTCGGCGTGGCCGATGCGCCCGGTCAATGCCAGCAGACCTGGCCGCATCACCACCTGTCCGCCCCATGTCGCTGATGACTCCGATTCGATCCGAGCACCCAACACTATTCATTCCAATCTTGCGCTATCATCGTCGTATGGCGATTGATTCTATGAAGTGTATGACCGCCGAGATCGAGGCGGGCATCGCCCCGGCGGCGGCCTTGTTCCATTCGCTGTCGGATGAGACCCGGTTGCGGATCGTGCAGTACCTGGCCGCTGGCGAAGCCCGCGTGGTCGACTTGACCGAGCAACTGGGCCTGGCGCAATCCACGGTGTCCAAACATCTGGCCTGCCTGCGCGACTGCGGACTGGTCGCGTCGCGCGCAGAGGGCCGTCAGGCGTTCTACTCCCTGTCGCGTCCGGAGTTGATGGACCTGTTGAGCGCGGCTGAGGGCGTGTTGGCCGCCACCGGTCACGCCGTCGCGGTATGCCCCACCCACGGCATCAAGGCATCCGGCGACGCGACCGTGGAGGTGGCGTGATGGCGACCGTGTCTTTGACCGCCGAGCGTCGGGCGAAGCTGAACAAGCGCTGTCTCCATCTGGCTTATGCCACCGCCGGATACAACCTGGCTGAAGGCATCGTCGCCGTCACCGCCGGGGCCATCGCCTCGTCCACCGCGCTGCTTGGTTTCGGGCTGGACTCCTTCGTCGAAGTCTCCTCCGCGCTGGTGGTGATCTGGCAGTTCCGATCCAAGCTGCCCGAAGCCCGCGAAAAACTCGCCCTCAAACTCATCGCCGCCTCGTTCTTCGCCCTGGCCGCGTGGATCACCATCGACGCCGTGCGATCGCTTCTGGGCCAAGGTGAGGCCGAACCCTCCCCGGTCGGCATCGCCATCGCCGCGGTCTCGGTGATCGTCATGCCAGCCCTGGTGTGGGCCAAACGCCGCACCGGCAAAGAACTCGGCTCGGCCACCGTCGTGGCCGACTCGGTGCAAACCCTGCTGTGCACCTACCTGTCCGGCATCCTCCTCATCGGACTCGTACTCAACGCGACACTGGGCTGGTCGTGGGCCGACCCGATCGCCGCCCTGGTCATCGCCGCCGTCGCGATCAAAGAAGGTGTGGAAGCCTGGCGCGGCGAACAATGCGACGACTGCGCCATCCCCACCGGTGACGGCGGCCAAGCCGATGCGTGCGGATGCGGCCCCGACTGCACCGACGCCTGCTGCACCGGCCAGAAGAAGGACGGTGAGACAACATGATTTCCGTCCTGGCGATCGTGGTGTTCGCCGCCGCGTTCGGTCTCCTCTTTGGAGTGCGCAGCATCCAGCAAACCCGCCGCACCGGCGACGTCGGATGGCGCTTCCCCTCACCTGGGGCCGACCGGACCCAGTGGATCGCGCGACTGTTCATGGGATTCGGTGGCCTGACCGGCGGTATCGCCGCACCGGCCGCCGCTTTGATGGGAATGCCGTCGGTGACGTTCATGGACCACACCTGGCTGCGCATCACTGGACTGGTTCTGGCCGCCGTCGCTGCTGCCGCCGCGTTCGCCGCCCAACAATCCATGGGTGCGTCCTGGCGTATCGGCGTCGACGACACCGAGCACACTGCCCTGGTCACGACCGGTCAATTCGCCTACGTCCGTAACCCGATCTTCACCGCCATGTTCGCCCTCATGACCAACCTCGCCCTCGCCACACCGAACATCGTCGCCTACATCGGACTCGCATCGGTCATTGCCGGAATCGAACTCCAAGTCCGCAAAGTCGAAGAACCCCACCTACTCAACACCCACCCCGATACCTACCGCGACTACGCACAGCAAGCCGGACGATTCCTACCCGGCATCGGACGCCTTTCTCGCTGAATGTTCTAGGGCGCCGCCCGCCATGCCTGGTTGGTACAGCCGAAGACCTAGCCGCACAATCCGGCCCCGGCAACGTACTGCCAGAGCCGAGTTCTGGCCAACGGCAATTCGTGCAAGTCGCAAGTTTTCCAGGGTTTCGACGAGCGCTAGGTCGGTTCCACGGACGGGTGTTCGCTGGCTCCTGGCTACGGTGTCCGCATGTCGCATTTCGACTTGATCATTCTCGGCTCCGGTTCCGGCAACTCGATCCTGGACGAACGGTTCGCGGACTGGAAGGTCGCGATCATCGACAAGGGAGTCGGCTCGCGCGGGTCCTTCGGTGGTACCTGTTTGAACGTGGGATGCATTCCCACCAAGATGTTCGTGCACACCGCCGATGTGGCGGGCTCGCCGGAAGCCGGGGCCCGGCTCGGGGTGGACCTGGAGCGCCGAGGCGTGGACTGGCCGGCGGTGCGAGACCGGATCTTCGGGAGGATCGACCCGATCGCCGACGCTGGGGAACGGTTTCGCGCCGAGGAGCAGCCCAATGTCCGGCTGCTGCGGGGGAACGCGCGGTTCACCGGCCTGCGGAAGCTGAGCGTCGAGCTTCCGGACGGGGACGTGACTGTCAGCGCTGACCGCGTCGTTGTCGCAGCCGGGAGTCGGCCGCGGTTGCCGCCGATTCCCGGTCTGGCCGAGTCCGGCTTTCACACCAGCGATTCGGTCATGCGGCTGGAACGGCTTCCTGAGCGCATGATCGTGCTGGGATCCGGCTTCGTCGCTGCCGAACTGGCGCACGTCTTCGCGTCTTTCGGGGTGGCCGTGACGGTCGTGGCCCGGTTCGGCGCACTGCTGCGCGGTGAGGACGCGGCGATTTCACAGCGGTTCACCGAACTGGCGAGTCGGCACTGGGACCTGCGGTTGAACCGCAAGGTCGTGGGAGTCGAACGCGACGGCGAGGTGGTCCGGCTGCGGCTGGACGGGACAGATGGCGCCCAGACCATCGAGGCGGAGGAACTGCTGGTGGCCGTCGGGCGAGTCTCCAACGCCGATCAGCTCGATGCCACCGTCGGAGGGCTGGAGTTGACGCGTCACGGTCAGATCGCCGTGGACGCGCACCAGAAGACCACGGCTGAAGGCGTCTGGGCGCTGGGCGACGTCAGCTCGGAGCATCAGCTCAAACACGTGGCCAACCACGAGGCCCGTATCGTGCAGCACAACCTGCTGCACCCACACGAACCGATCCGTTCGGATGGACTGGTGGTGCCGCACGCAGTGTTCAGTTCGCCGCAGATCGCCTCGGTCGGGGTCACCGAGGAACAGGCGCGATCGCGGGGGCTGGACTATGTCAGCGCGGTGCAGGACTACGCCGGAATCGCCTATGGCTGGGCCATGGAGGACACGACCGGCTTCGCCAAACTGCTGGCCGAACCGGACACCGGGCGGCTGCTGGGCGCTCACATCATCGGGCCGCAGGCCGCCACCTTGATTCAGCCGCTGGTGCAGGCCATGCAGTTTGGCCTGGACGCGCGCACCATGGCGCGAGGCCAGTACTGGATTCATCCGGCGATGCCGGAATTGATTGAGAACGCCTTGCTCAAACTCCCGCTGCGATGACAGCCACCGCACCTGAGCACTTAGGCGGCCGACTCGTTCCTAGTCGCAGTCGCAGCCGGCCGTGAGCTCGGCGAGTCCGGCGAGCATCTGGACCGGGACGGCGATCTCGTCGCAGCACAGCGAGTAGATATTGCTGCGGCCCTTGGGGGTGGCGGTGATGAGGTTCTGTTCCCGCAACGGGGTCAGGTGGTGGCTCACGAGGGTTTGCGACAGACCGGTGGCCTCGGTGAGTTCGCGGACGCTGCGGGGGCGTTCGGCCAGCAGCAGCACCAGGGTCAGCCGGGTCTCGTCGCCGAGTGCCTTGAGCTGGGGCGCCAGCATGCGCGCCTTCTCGGTGATGGAGGCATCGGGTTGGACGTCCAGCGTCGTAGCCATGTTGTCAATTAAACCACAACGTTTGCCATCACCAAGGAATACTGGTATTAATTACATTCGTTGACGCCGGCACCTGGACATCGATCATCACAGGATCTGGAGGACATCATGTCCCGTAACAAGCAGCACCCCGCCGAGACCGTTGCCGTCATCGGAGCCGGTCCAGTCGGTTTGGCCGCCGCCGCGCACTTGGTGGAGCGTGGCATAACCCCGATCGTGCTGGAGACCGGAGACGGCCCCGGAGCGGCGATCCGGCAGTGGGGACACGTGCGGTTGTTCTCTCCGTGGCAGTTCGACATCGACGCCGCCGCGCGTCGGCTGTTGGAAGCGAATGGTTGGACGGCACCGAATCCGGCGCACCTGCCCACTGGCGCCGAACTGGTCGATGACTACCTGGCTCCGCTGGCGGCCTTGCCGGTGTTGGAGCCGCACATTCGTTACAACACCGCCGTGGTCGCGGTTTCCCGCTACGGCGTGGACGTCACCCGCACTGTTGGCCGCGACCGGCGTCCTTACCTGGTGCGCACCCGCGATCAGGCGGGTGGATACACCGACGTCATCGTCGATGCGGTCATCGACGTCTCGGGCACCTGGGGCCGGGCGAACCCATTGGGAGCTCACGGCCTGGCCGCTCCTGGTGAAGTCGACGCCGCTGGGTTCATGGCCGGTGCGTTGCCGGACGTGCTGGGCGCCGAGCGGGAACGGTTCGCGGGCAAGCACACCTTGGTTGTCGGGATGGGACATTCGGCGGCCAACACCCTGCTGAACCTGGCCGACCTCGCCGAGCAGGCCGATGACACCCGGATCACGTGGGCGATCCGCGGCGGCTCGGCCGCTCGGTTGTACGGCGGAGGTGACGCCGACGCGTTGCCCGCGCGCGGCAAGCTCGGTACGCGGCTCAAGCAACTGGTCGCGGACGGCAAGCTCACCATGGTGAACAAGTTCGTCATCGACGAGTTCGTCCCAGCCCCGGCAGGGGCCGGATCGGTGACGGTGGTGGGCCGCTCGGGCGATGAAGCGGTCAAGCTCGATGTGGACGTCGTCGTGGCCGCCACCGGGTTCAGGCCCGACCTGGAAATGTTGCGCGAGGTGCGACTCGACCTCGACCCGGGTGTGGAGGCCCCGGCGAAGCTGGCGCCGCTGATCGACCCGAACTTCCACTCCTGCGGAACCGTTCCCCCGCACGGCGAGAAAGACCTCGCCCACCCCGACGAGGGTTTCTACCTGGCCGGTATGAAGAGCTACGGCCGCGCCCCGACCTTCCTGCTGGCCACCGGATACGAGCAGGTGCGGTCCATTGCCGCAGCGCTGGCCGGGGACCGCGAAGCCGCCGACGCTGTGCAGTTGGAACTGCCCGAGACAGGCGTCTGTTCTTCCAGCCCCACCACCGAGAACGCCGACGGCTCGGTGACCTTCGCCGAACCCACCGCATCCGACTGCGGCAGCGGCGGCGGTTGCGGCACCACGCAACCGGTCGACACCGGCAAGGGCTTGGCAACCGGTGTCCTGCACGGCTACTCGGGCGAACCGGTCGAGCTCCCTGTTCTCCAGGCTGCTGAACCCGCAGGCGGCTGCTGCGGCAACCAGCCCGCCAACGCATGAGCGCGACCGACACCAGCATCGCCGCCTCAACAGCCTCAGAGCTTGCGGGGCGGCGGCGCGGTCTCATCGCGTTGTGTACCACCGAGATCACCAGCTGGGGAGTGCTGTACTACGCGTTTCCCGTGCTGGCTGGGACCATCACCGCCGACACGAAGTGGTCGACGGCGGGTGTGATGGCGGCGTTCTCGATCGGTCTGGCGGTGTCGGCAGCCGCGGGTATCCCGGTGGGGCGGCTGCTCGACCGTCACGGGCCCCGGCCCGTCATGACCGCCGGTTCTATCCTCGGTGTGGTGGCGGTTGCCGGGATCGCGTTGGCGCCCAACGTTTGGTGGTTCATCGCGGCGTGGGCGTTGTCGGGTCTGGCGCAGGCGTGTGTGTTCTACAAACCTGCGTTCGCCGCGATCACCGGCTGGTACGGGCCCGACCGGGTCAAGGCGCTCACCGCGCTGACCCTGGTGGCGGGCTTGTCGTCGACGATCTTCGCGCCGGTCACCGCGACCCTGGCCGACCACACCGACTGGCGCACCACCTATCTGGTGCTCGGCACGTTCCTCGCGGCGGTCACCATCCCCGCTCACGCGAAGTTCCTGAGCGTGCCGTGGAAACCCAACAGCCACAAAGCCTCCGGCGACCAGCCGACCCACACCGGCGCCCGCGCGGTCATCCGTTCCGCGCCGTTCGTGCTCCTGACGATCGTGATCATGCTGGCGACGTTCGCGTTGTTCCTGGCCACCATCAATCTGGTGCCTATGCTCACCGAACACGGTGCCTCCACCAGTTTCGCCGCGTGGGTCCTCGGGTTGTGCGGCGCCGGGCAACTGCTGGGCCGCATCGGATACGCCCGGCTCACCGCCCGCACCAGTGTGCGCACCCGCACCGTCGCGGTGTTCGTGGCCGCCGCCGTGGCCTTGGCGGCCACCGCCCTCACCACCGGACAGCCCGTGGCCGTCATCCTCGCGGCGATCGTCTTCGGCGCCACCAGGGGCGTCTTCACATTGCTGGAGGCCACGGCGGTATCCGACCGCTGGGGCACCGATGGTTTCGGGACCCTCTACGGCATCTACAGTGCACCGTCCACTGTCGCGATGGCCGCCACCCCGTTCGCCGGGGCGGTCCTGGCCGCCTGGTTCGGCGGAAACCAACCGCTGTTCCTGGTCATGGCGGCCGTACTCGTCGCGGCTGGAATCGCGGCAATCTGGACGATCCCCTCGCGCCGCGAATCGTCCGCGGCAACTGAATCTAGTTGACGCAAGCAGCTTTATCTATTATCGTCGATAATCGATGAAAGAAGATGACGGCGCCCCGTTGGACAAGGCCGACGCCGACGAGTACGCCAGCTGGTTCAAGGCGTTGTCGGACGGCACCCGCATCCGGATAGTGTCGCTGTTGGCCAAGCGGCGCGAACCGATGAAGGTCGGCGCCATCGTGGACGCGGTGGGCGTGGGTCAGTCGACGGTGTCGCACCACCTGAAGATCCTGGCCGAGGTCGGTTTCGTGCTGGCCCAGCACAGTGGAACATCCACCTTGTACCAAGTCAACGAGTCGTGCGTGACGGCGTTCCCGTCCGCCGCCGATGTCGTCATGGGGCGTCCGGCTCCCCCTCGCACCTGCTTAGGAGTATCCATGTCCCACAAGAACATCATCGACAAATACTCGTCCCTGGCCCGCACCGCGCTCGACGGCGCGCAGGTGACCGACTGCGAACCGCGTGCTTTCGCCGACGGGAAGTTCGGCGCGGGCGGATACGTGAAGCTGGACGACCTTCCCGAAGGCGCGGCCCGCGCCAGCCTCGGCTGCGGCGACCCGGTGGCGGTGGCCGACCTGCGCCCCGGTGACATCGTGCTGGACCTGGGCTCGGGCGGCGGCATCGACGTACTGCTGTCAGCCCGCCGGGTCTCCCCGGGCGGCAAGGCATACGGACTCGACGCCAGCGCCGACATGGTGGCCCTGGCCCGCCGCCACGCCGCCGAAGCCGGTGCCGACAATGTGGAGTTCCTGCTCGGCGACATCGAGAACATCCCGCTTCCCGACGCCAGCGTCGACGCGGTGATCTCCAACTGTGCGCTGTGCCTGTCCAGCGACAAGACCGCGACCCTCACCGAAGCGTTCCGGGTGCTCAAACCCGCGGGCCGCTTCGGCATCAGCGACGTCGTCGCCCACGGCGAGGCCGACCCGGCCGAACGCCAACGCGTCGAAGCCCAGATCGGATGCGCTGTCGGCACGCTGACCACGCACCAGTACCGCGACATGTTGTCCGCCATCGGCTTCGGCGACATCGACATCACGCTCACCGCCGACCACGGCGCCGGGATTCATTCCGCGATCGTCCAGGCAATCAAACCCGGCTAGACCACCGCGTGCCTCGCAGCTGACGCCGATACGCGGCGGGGTCGATGCGCATGACCGCCTTTAGGCGGACACCACCTGTACCACTGGGGTTCCTCCACAAGATCCGATCGCGGCGGTCGCGATCCGCAGTTTCGAATTACCCGGTCGCGGCGGATGCTTGCCGTCGGCATTCACGTGCGCGGTGCGTACATGATGACGGCGACCCCGATGAGGCAGATGGCGGCGCCGATGTAGTCGAAGCGGTCGGGGCGGTATCCGTCCATGACGATGCCCCAGGCCAGGGAACCCGCGACGAAGATGCCGCCGTAGGCGGCCAGTATCCGGCCGAAGTGGGGGTCGGGCTGGAACGCGGCGACGAAACCGTAGGCACCCAAGGCCATGATCCCGGCAGCGACCCACAGCACGCCCCGGTGCTCACGTATGCCCTGCCAAATCAGCCAGGCGCCTCCGATCTCGGCAAATGCGGCTACCCCGAACAACAGCAAGGATTTCACGATCGTCACGGCGCGAGCCTAATCGTTTCGGCTGGTGGCGCAGGAACACCCGCTGCCCGAGCATCCCGCGGCGTGGGCCTTGGCGCGTTGGGCGGCCCACCACCATGTCCCAGCGGCCACGACGACAAGGATGACAGTCACACCGGGCATGACTTGCCCGAGCGCGGCCCAGCTGGCGCCGCCGATCACTCCAGTGGCCAGAAGAAGGGGAATCGCGCAGCACAGGGCACAGGCGAGTCCGGCCACACCGGTGATCGAGCTGGGAAGGATCTTGCGTATACGGCTAGGCATGGTGACTACCCGGGTCGTCGGTGACGATATCGGCGAACGGGATAGGGCAACACTGATTCGCCGAGCAGGCGACCAAGTCGTCGCAACCTGCCGCGATGGCTTGGCGCAGTGTGTCGCCGATGACGGTCAAGTCGGCGATCTTCTGCTCGACTTCGGCCAGTTTGGCTGCCGCGCGGGCTTGCAGGCCCGCATCATTTCGGCGGCGCCCATGACGATGGGCCCCTACCGCCAGCAGGTCCTCGATCTCGTTGAGGGTGAAGCCGAGCCGCTGGGCGGCCTTGATCACCTTCAGCACTGTGACGGTTTCGGGCGGGTAAAGCCGATGCCCACCGATGGTGCGGTGAGGTTCGGCGATGAGACCACGCCGCTCGTAATAGCGCAGGGTCTCCCGATTGATGCCAGCGGCCTCGGCGAGCGCACCGGGGCGAAGCTCAGTGGTCATCTGTGTGCTCCCGCTTTGGTGGCCTGGGCGGCGAGACTGTCCAAGACCTCGGTGTGCGCGGCCGGGACATCGATATCGACGGTGATCTGGCCGTTGGTGGGGTCGCTGATGGTGAAGGTGAAAAACGTGCAGCAGGCCGATTCGGCCTCGGTCAGCCTTACGGCCCGGTCACGTGCCGATGCGTCAAGCCGCAACCGCAACCGGGTCGGCGCAACTCGCTCGACAGTACGCAGGGAATCGACGAACAACGACGTGAACTCGGCGATCCGCAGCGGTTGTTGGGCGGTGGGAAGGGTGCAGGCTTCAGGTGTCCAGTTGATTTCGGTGTCCATAAAACCGACTGTAAACCTGGACTTAGGTACAGGATGCAACCCGAAACTTCCCCAGACCGCGTCACAGGACTGTTGGTCGCGGACACCGCAGTCGAAACGCTGCCGACTATCGCGCTTTAACCCGGCCGGCGGTGTTGCGCCGCAGCGCCCACACCACCAACGGGAACCCCACCGCAGCGGGAAGGAACCAGAACCACGCTGGCGGCAGCAGTCGCCATAGCGGAAGTCGGGGACCATTGTCGACATAAAACGCAGTGAGCGCCAGAATGTAGGAACCCGGCATCGCGATGATGTGATGCGCCAGCCAGCCACGCCACCGGATGCGTCTGGCCGCCAGCCCGATCCCGGCAAGCATGAGCGCGGCAGCACCCAACAGGAGCAGGAACGCGGTGTGCGGACGGGCCACGACAATGACGCACGCGCTCGCGACCAGGACGGCAAGCCCACCCAGGTAGATCCGCCCCGCCACCGGATGGCGGCCGGGACGTTTGGCGGCGAACATCGCCACGGCGCCCGCGATCACGGCGACGAGACCCGCCGCGATGTGGATTCCGATGATGACCTGGATGGCCATGCCCGCCACCTCCACCCCCGAGTATGAGCCGCGGGGAGCCCATCAGGGAACCGGCTGTTCAGTCGGCAGGCGTGGTTATTGGGTGAAGGGCAGGTGTGCCCCGGCCGCGTAGGCGATCAGGGCCGGGGTGACGTGGGCGGCGTCGGCAGCGACGCCGCGCAGGGTGTTGGAGGCGAAGTTGCGCTGGTATTCGACGCCGAGAAAGACCAGGCCCGGATGGGTCAGTGACACGCCCTGGGAGTGCAGCGGCATGCCGTGATCATCCAGGGCACCCAGGGACTTCAGATAGCCGAGGCTGGGCCGGTATCCGGTGGCCAGGATGATCGCGTCGACCGGGTCGTGACCGCCGTCGGGCCACACCACCCCGGTTTCGGTGAGGCCGGTGAACATGTCGCGGCGGTCCAGCAGTCCGGTGTCGAAGGCGTCTTGGTATCCGCCGGTGTCCATGACCATCTTGCCGGTCAGCAGCCGCGCCAGCCACGCGGGCGGCAGCTCGTCGAAGCGGTCGGTGAGCAGGTAGTGGACGTCGCGGCCGTTGAACAGCTGCGGGACCAGCGTGGGCATCTGGTGGCTGGCCAGCGTCACGGTCGCGACATGGGCGAGTTCGACGGCGACCTGGACGGCCGAGTCGCCCGCACCCACCACGATGACGCGCTTCCTCTTGTAGGGGCTGGGTTCGCGGTAGTCGGCGACGTGCAACAGCTCCCCGCCGAAGCGATCGGTCCCGTCGAAGTCGGGGAAATGTGGGTTGGCGAAGGAACCGGTGGCGGCCACGAGCCCCGACGCCTCCACGGTGTCCCCGTTGGCGGTGGCCACGAGGTAGCGCCCGGACTCGCTCGACACGGCGGTGACCCGGGTGCCAGTGCGGATCTCCACGCTCAGGCTTTCGGTGAAGCGTTCCAGGTAGGCCGCGACCTCGTCGCGGGTGGGGTAGGCGTCGGGTTCGCCGCCGAAGGTGATGCCGGCGAGGTTGTTGAACCGGTTGGGGGAGAAGGCTTTGAGACTGTCGTAGTAGTGGGGCCACGATCCGGCGGCACGGTCGCCGGCCTCCAGGACCAGCGGCGTGAGTCCGGTGTCGCGGACGGCGTGAGCGGCGGCCAAGCCGGATTGCCCGGCTCCGACGATGACAACGGGAAGGGAAGTGGTGTTCACTCGAGCTATCATATTGTCAAATCGCGAAATGACAAAATGATGAGCGTCACGATTCCGGGAGGCATGCTAGACAGGTGACGACAGCCGCGACATCGCTCAGCTCCGAGGCCCAGGCGTTCTTGAAGGCACTGGCCAGCCCGACCCGGCAGCAGATCATGTTCGCCTTCGACGGTGGAGGCGAGTTGACCGTCGGCGACGTCGCCGAGCGGCTGGAGTTGGCGCAGTCGGCGACCTCGACCCACCTGGCCATGTTGCGCGATGCGGGAATCCTGGTCGCGCGCCGCGACTGGAAGACGGTGTATTACCGCGCCAACCCGGCCGGGTTCCTCAAGAGCCTCGACGATCTGCGCGACTACCTGATGGCTTGCTGTCCGCCCGACTGTGCGGCATCATCACAGCAAGCCGGTGACGAAGCGGCGCAGTCGTGATCGGCTTCAGGTGTTCGAGGTGTCCAGTTCGGCCAGCAGCTGGCGCACGCGGGCGTGGATGTCGTCGCGGATGACGCGAACGGCGTCAATGCCCTGTCCGGCCGGGTCATCCAGTTCCCAGTTCAAGTACCTCTTGCCGGGATACACCGGGCAGGCGTCACCGCAGCCCATGGTGATGACCACATCGGAGGCCCGCACCGCCTCATCCGACAACTTCTTCGGAAACTCCTTACTGACGTCCAGGCCGATCTCAGCCAGCGCCTCGACCACGGCCGGATTGACCGCCGAGGCCGGCGCTGACCCGGCCGAGCGCACCGTGACGCGTCCGTCGGCGAGGTGGTCGAGGAGGGCCGCGGCCATCTGGGAGCGTCCGGCGTTGTGGACGCACACGAACAGGACTTCGGGTTTGGTCGTCATCGGGGTTGCTTTCGTTTCGCAGATGGTGGACAGGTGCTCGGTGGTTCGCCGGATGGTCAACAGGGGCAGATGGGTGTGGATCTTGGTGGCCGATTCCAGTTGCGCGTACGTGTTGTGAAGAGCGGCGTGAACGGTTTCGGCCGACACGCAGGTGTGAAACCGTCGTGCCAGTGCTGTCGCGGCGTGCCGCAGCGCGGTGTCGCGGTCGAACAGTGGGGTAGTGCGGTCAGCGGTCATAAAGGTTCTCCTTGGCGGGCGAGACAGCGGCGCCAGGCCGACAACGCGATGATCGGCGGTGCCTATGGCATGTCCTGTTCACGATGTTTCCGATGCGGTCACCAGCAACGGGGCTACCTGGCTGATGCGTTGGCTGATGTCGGCGAACGCGTCCTCGAAGGCGTCGTCGGTGTCCTTGGCGACCGGGTCGGGCACCGACCAGTGCCACCGCCGCGCGCCGGATGCCATCGATTCGTGGGCGTTGTCGCACACCGCGATCACCAGGTCATCAGCGTCCACCACATCGGACACATGCGCGGTGCTGCCGGGCGGTAGCCGCAGCCCGTGCCGCCGCGCCACCGCAACCGCCCCCGGATGCACTCGCGTAGCCGGACTGGTTCCCGCGCTGGCGGCGGGGACCGCGCTGTGTTCGTGCCACAATGCCGCCGCCAATTGAGAACGCGCGGTGTTGCGCGTGCACACGAACACCACCCGGGTGACGGCCACGCGCGGCGGTACCTGAAGCCCCGGCATGGCCTCAGGTACCAGCCGCACGTAGGTGCGCCGACGGTCGCCTTCGGACCGCGAGCGTGTCACCACTCCGGCGTCGGTGAGCGACTTGAGGTGATGAGCCAGCTGGTTCGACGGCATGCCCACCAGGCGTTCAAGCTCCTGCGGCGAGGCGTCGGCGACGGTCAGAGCGTCCACAATCCGCAACCGTGCGGGATCGCCCAGCGCCGCGTGCACACGCGCCCGACGCTCCACAGAATCTGACTCAAGAAACATTGACTCAAAAATATCTGAGTAAACTTGCAACGTCAACCCTCCGGCAACGAAATCGGGGATATTGGTCACGTGGCCTTGACAGCCAGGCGGGATCGTGGTGTCTAATCAACGCGTGTTGATGTCATCAATCGAAGTTGATGTGATCCGGTTGCTGGGCGACCCCCTGCGCCGCCACATTGTCGAACTGCTCGCCCAAGGCCCCGCCTGCACCTGCCACCTGGTCACCGACACCGGCGCCAAACAACCGGCCGTCTCGCACCACCTCAAGGCACTGAAAGAAGCCGGACTGGTGACCAGCGAGCCGCACGGCCGCTACACCTACTACCGGCTCCTGCCCGACGCCCTCGACGCCACCGCCCAAGGACTGACCGGGCTGGCCGAATCCGCCCGCCTGCGAGCCGACAACCGAAGGGAATGCCCGTGACCAGCGCCCCCGACCTCGCCGCCACTGCGGCACCAGCCGCCCGCAAACTGTCGCTTGTCGACAAGCTGCTGCCGGCGTGGATCCTCGTTGCCATGGCCGCCGGGCTCCTGCTGGGCCGCAGCATCCCCGGGCTCAACAGCGCCATGCAGGCCATCGAGATCGGCGGAGTCTCCTTGCCCATTGCCCTGGGCTTGCTGTTGATGATGTATCCGGTGCTGGCCAAGGTCCGCTACGACCGGCTCGACACCGTCACCGGCGACCGTCGGCTGCTGGTGTCGTCCCTGGTGGTCAACTGGCTCGTGGGCCCGGCGGTGATGTTCGCGCTGGCCTGGATCTTCCTTCCCGACCTCCCGGAGTTCCGCACCGGGTTGATCATCGTCGGTCTGGCCCGCTGCATAGCCATGGTCATCATCTGGAACGACCTGGCCTGCGGCGACCGCGAAGCCGCCGCCGTCCTCGTCGCATTGAACTCGGTGTTCCAGGTGCTCGCCTTCGGTCTGCTGGGATGGTTCTATCTGGACATCCTGCCAGGCTGGCTGGGACTGGCTCAGTCCGATCTGGACGTTTCGGCGTGGTCGATCTTCGTCAACGTCCTGATCTTCCTGGGCATCCCGCTGGCCGCCGGATACCTCACCCGCCGCCTGGGTGAACGCGCCAAGGGCCGTGACTGGTACGAGACCCGGTTCCTGCCCAAGATCGGCCCCATCGCCCTGTACGGCCTACTGTTCACCATCGTCATCCTGTTCGCGCTGCAAGGCAAGGCCATCACCGCGCAACCCGGCGACGTCGCCCGCATAGCGATTCCGCTACTGGTGTACTTCGCGCTCATGTGGGCCGGACCGTTCGCACTCGGCAAACTGATCGGCCTGGGCTACGACCGCGCGACCACGCTGGCGTTCACCGCCGCGGGCAACAACTTCGAACTGGCCATCGCGGTAGCGATCGCGACGTTCGGCGTCACCAGTGGCCAGGCCCTGGCCGGAGTCGTCGGGCCGCTGATCGAAGTACCAGTCCTGGTAGGACTCGTCTACGTCAGCCTCTGGGCCCGCCGATACTTCCCCGGCAACACACGCCCTCAGGAGGTGAATCGCTGAACCCTTCGCTGGTTCCGCAGTACCTGCGGGACCAGCGCTCGTGCACAAAGCACACGTTGGTGTTGTGGAGTGTCTTTCGCGATTACCCGGGTTCGGCGATTCGAGTCAGTAGGGATCCGAAAATCTCGGTGCCCACTCGCAGTGCGGTGGCCTGGTCGACGGGCTGGCCGGAGGTGTCGGGATGGTTGGTGTGCCAGGCGGCAGCGCTGGATGTGGTGGTGAAGAAGTTGAGGACGCCGCAGCATCTGTCCACGGAGGGCTCATCGGCGTGGCAGCAGTCCGCGACGCCTACGAACACCACAGTGGTGCTGGGCGTCCAGGTTGCTTGTCTGTTGTGGATGTCGACTCGGATTGGCTGGCGGTTGTGAGGGTCGGTGGATTCGATCGCGATGTCTTGGTCGAGCATGGCGGCGATGCCGAGGGCGTCGATGGCGCACATCGACCACGCTGAGGCGCCGTCGGTGATGTGGACGCGGTGCGGCGTTTCGGTTCCGGAGAATGGGTAGGCCACGACGATGGCGCCGGAGTCGTCCAGCCGGATCAGATCCCGTTCGTGTAGCTCCGTCAGCGCCGCGGTTTCGTAGTCGGAAGGGTCGGGTGCGGCGCCCGTGGCCGCGAAGTGCCGCAGGATGGCCTGGTGAACCCGGCGAGCGCCGGGACTGGCGGACTGGACGCGTTCGCCGATGTTCGGGGGATCGAATCGGTCGGGGGTGACGAGTTCGGTCATGGTGTTCTCCGTAGTGAGCTTGATGGGTGTTTAGGCCCCGGTGACGCGAATCGTGTCGCCGGGGCCGGGATCTGAACGGGGCCGTACATCCATGTCAGTGACATGAGTCAGCGGCGGTTCGAGGAGGTCTCATGTTTCTCCAGAGTGGTGACGATCGCGCCGCCGAGCTTGAAGCCTTTGGCCACCGGCACGATGACGCCGTCCGGATGCGCCTCGCGCCAGGGCTTGGCGGCCTCAGAGGAGGCGTAGAAGTGTCCTAGCTTGCACACGCTTTCGCGGACGTTCGTCGCGTCGCTGGGCATCGCCTGCGACACCACGGCCGCGGCCGGTTCGACATTGGACACGCCGTCGGGTGACACCGTCATCCGGATGGTCTCGCCCGTGGTCGGGCAGGTGGACTCGACGATCGCGGTGTGGCCGAACATTGGTGGAAACGCCAGGGTGTCCATGGCGCAGTAGGCGTACAGCACGGTGCCGTTGTCGAGGATGTAGCGGTGCGGTGTGGGCCGCAGGCTCAGCCCGAAGCCGACCACGGTGCCGTCGGGTTCGCGCTCGACGCTGGGCATGGCCTCCAGCGCCTGCTCCACTTCCTCGACGCTACGGCCGGTTTCGGCGGCCAGGCCGGCGACCGGGACGGGTTTCCCGTCCAGCAGCAGCTTCTGGATGGATCGGGCGATCGTCCACGCGCCGCCGCCGACCTCGCTGTCGGCCAGGGACGTCGACAGCCACGTATCGAAACGTTTCGAGATGTCGTTCATGGTTCCTCCATGGAAGACGGATTGTCCTGGTGAAACCGACGCTAGAGCCTGCCCCCGGGGTGAGAGTCAAGCTGAAACGGCGCTGAACTTCGGACGATTTTCTGACAACTCGGTCTCATCCGCTGGCCCGTTGGCCCACAGGCTCTCGCTGTCCCCGGACAGTTCGCGGGAGTGAGCCGCCTCGAAAGCGTCGATCCGTTCACGGACGCGGTTCAGCTCGGCGATCCGGGCCTCCAGTCGGGCCCGGGACTCGTGAAGCCGTTCAGCCAGCCACGGCCCGAACCACTGGTTGTCGCCGAGTTCGGTGATCTGTGAGATCTCGGCGATGGTCAGGCCGAGCCCGCGCAGCGTCTCGATCCACCGCACGCACCACAGTGCCTCGTCATTGTAGAGCCGGTAGTTGGTGCTGCTGCGCCCCAACGAATTGATGAGACCGACGTCGGTGTAGTGGCGCAGGTTCTTGATGGACACTCCGGTGCGCCGGGACAACTGACCGACTGTCATCGAACGGCCTGCGGCCGTGGGTGAGCTCCGCGGTCGCGCGCAGGTGGTCGAGCAGATGCGAGTGCGGTCAGACATGAAGGGGCTCCATTGTCAGTGTCATGCGGCGCAGCAGGAGAGTTTGGTGACGTCGGTGGTGAACGTCTGGGCTGTGAGTTTCAGTGCCTCTGCCCAGGTGAGGTAGGGGCACCAGGCGTCGGCCATGTCGGCGACGGTCATGCCGTGATCGAGGGCGTACGTGGCGGCGAGGATCATGTCCCCGGCGGCCTTGGCGGCGATGTGGGCGCCCAGGAGTCGTCCGGTGTTGGCGTCGGCGACGAGTTTGACGACACCGATGGTGTCGCGGTCGACGACGGCACGCGGCACGTATTCCAGGGGGAGGACTCGGCATTCACAGGTATACCCGGCCGCGACTGCCTGGGCGTCGGTGAGGCCGACCGAAGCGACCGTCGGGGAGGTGAACGTGACCCGGGGGAGATGAGAATGGTCCACAGTGCGGTTCGCTTCGTTGAAGGCGTTGTCCACTATCACGCTCCCGTGTCTGCCCGCTACGTAGACGAACTGGGGATGCCCGGTGACGTCGCCGGCCGCCCAGATGCGAGGGTTTGCCGTGCGCAGCCGGTCGTCGACGATCACCTCGTCGCGGTCGCCCACTTCGACACCCACTGACGCGAGCCTGAGCCCGGCGGTATTGGGGCGGCGACCGGTAGCCACCAGAAGCCGTTCGCCCGCCAGCTGCCGGACCGCTCCATCGGGGCCGATCACCTCGACGGCATAGCCACCGGGTCTAGTGTGGACCTTGGTGACGACCGCCGCGGTGACCACGTCGACCTCCTCGTCCGCAAGAGCGTGTTCGACGACGGACGAGATGTCAGGTTCCTCGAACGGCGCCAGGCGGTCCAGGGCTTCCACGATGGTGACTTTCACACCGAGGCGAGCGAACAGCTGGGCTTGTTCCAGGCCGATGGCGTTGCCGCCGATCACGATCAGCGACTCAGGAAGCTCCTCCAGATCCATCGCGGTGGTGGAGGTGAGGTACCCGGCTTCGGCCAGTCCGGGAATCGGTGGCACCCACGGGATCGAGCCGGTGGCGATCACGTAGTGGCTCGCCTGAAGCCGGCGGCCGCCACCGTCATGCAGTGTCACCTCGATCGCCGGAGCATCGGGCGTGCCGGCGAAGGCCGCGGTCTCGGCCACGATCTCCCATCCGTACTCGGCTGCCAGGCCGGTGTACTTGTCGGCCCGCATGGCGGCCACGAGATCGTCCTTGGACGCGCGCAACTCGCGCCAGCTCACCGCCCCGGCACGGGTGGGCGCCCCGGCGAACCGGGAGCCCTGGGCTTGATGGCGTGCTTCGGCGGCAGCCAATAGCGCTTTCGAGGGCACGCATCCGGTATTGACACAAGTGCCACCGACAGCGCCCGCCTCGACCATCACCACCGACAGACCCTGCTTTCGGGCGGCGATGGCGGCAGCGAACGCTCCGCCGCCTGAACCGATGATCGCCAGATCGTGAGTGCGGTAGTCGGTCATGACCTGCTTCCTTGCCGCGTGTGAGCGCCGCGCCGGGTGTGGCACGACTATTGCTATTCGTGAAACCGAATAGATCCATGCTAGCCTACTATTCGGATAAGCGAATAGCAGGATTCTGGAGACGCCGATGACGCAGCACTTCACGACCAACGCTCCGGTCGCGGACACGGTCGCGTGTTCCCACCTGGACACGGTGGCGAAGTCCTTCCGCGCCCTGGGAGACCCCACCCGACTGAAGCTGCTGGAGTTCATCCTGCGCGGCGAGCGCACCGTCGCCGAATGTGTCGCCCACGTGGGGCTCTCACAACCTCGGGTGTCCGTGCATCTGTCCTGTCTGGCCGACTGCGGCTACGTCACCGCGCGACGTGACGGACGCAAGTACCGCTACCGGGTCGACGATCCCCGAGTCGTCGACCTCATCGCCGCCGCCCACGCCCTGACCGCCGACAACGCCACGGCGCTGAACCACTGCTGGCGCATCGATTCAGGCGATCCGGCACGACGGGAACCGCGATGAACGAACCAAACCCGCACGCTGATTCACCATCGACGACCGCCATCACCGCAGGTGGTGTCGGGGCCATGGTCGCCTGCTGCGCCGTGCACCTGCTGATTGTCGTCGGAGTTTTCGGAGGGCTTGGCGGCTGGATGATCGGAGGCATCACGGTGGCCGCGGGAGTGGTCATCGCGGCAGTGGCGTGGGGGATCGCCAGGCGGCTGCAACGCAGCCGTACATGCCATGTCCCCAAGGGATGGGTCAGGCCACCGGAGTCGACAACTCGGGGATGATCATCAGGCCCTTGACCAGGTATTTGTTGGCGGCAGGGGTCGGATTCGAACCAATGACCTTCCGGTAGTACGCCAACCCAGCACGGCTGGAGGGGACCAAGCTCGGACACTGGGGCTTCGTCCGGAGGCTCTCACTCAAGGGATGTTGCAGGACTTATGCGCCGCTACTCAGTGACTGCGACAGTTGATCACGAAGATGAGCTTGGAGCTGATCGATTCGTTTCATCTCCTCAAGCACCTGCTCAGTGGTCATCGCACCCTGGTGAGACTGCTCATCCACAGTGCCGATCTGCACGAGCGCTTGAGTCCTGCCTTTACTTCTTTGACTCTGCCGGAACGACTCGATCGCTTCAAGAGCCGTTTCGTCGCCTTCATCCATCGCGTGTAGGTATCGCTCAGTAGTGCTGATGTTGGCGTGACCTAGCCGCTCTTTGACAATGTGGAGATCGGCTCCTCCCTTCAGCGCCCAACTGGCGTGGGCATGCCGCAGCTTGTGCATGGCGATGTCGACGGCGATGCCAGACTTCTTCAGGGCTGGCCTCAGGATTCGATCACGGAACCACCGCTTGGGGATGTGACCATCGGTGTCCCAGTTGCGGACTTTACGGGGCTGGTCTTTGCCCTCCGCACGTCGTTTTGCTCGATAGATGGCCATTGCCTTCTTGCAGTGGTCGCAACGGCATTTGGCCGCAGTGTACGCGGATGTGGTGCCGTGCTGGTAGGTCCTGCCTTTTTCATTGGGTTTGGTCTTCCCGAGGGTCTTGGGATCGGCGTCCAGCGCTGGAAGCTCGGCCTCTTGCTTCGGCACGTACCAAAACAACAAGTCATCGTCGGCGAGCCCGTTCTTCTCGATATGAACCTGAATCCTGCGACAGAGGGCCCTGTTGACTTTGAAGTATCGGAATTCTTTGTCTTTTGGGTATTCCTTGACGAGGAACCGTTTGCCTTCTGGATGGAATTTGCGTACCAGCTGAACGACTGCGCGGCTGATTGTTACTACGCAGGTATCGAAGTCGAAGTCTTTCGGACGAAGTTCAGATAGTTCTCCCCACCGGCACCCGGTTTCGATTCCGGTTTCGACGAGAAGTTTTGACATCTCGTCGGGCAACGCGGCGTGAAAGATGTCGAATTCTTCGGGAGTGACAATGCGCAGGGGTTTCAGCGGGACCGGATCGATGTCAACCAGCAGGCAGGGGTTGCCGACGATGACTTCGTCTTTGACCGCACTGGTGAGAATGGAACTCAACTGAGTCTTGACGTGTTGGATGTTCGCAGCAGTCATCCCGTTGCTCTTGAGGGTCTTAATCCACTCACGAATGTTGTTCGCGTATATGTCCATCATCCGGGACGTTTCGAAATAGTCCATGATGTGCGCGTACAAGACGTACGTATAGCCCTCAAGCGTGCTTTGCTCGACGGACAGGTTCGGCAGCCACTTTTCTTCGACATACGTCTTGAAGGTCTGCCGACCTCGAATGAGCTGCCCGCCCCGACCTTCGGACACCTTGCCTTCGGCACGTTGCCACGCTTTGTCGGCTTCCTTCTTCTTGCCGAAGGTGCCCGCTGACCGCTCGTCGCCGCGGGAATCGAGATAGTAGGCGGTGTAGCGTTTCAAACCCTTGGAAGTCTTCCGACAACGTGAATAGCCCATGGTGGTGTCCCGCTTCCGTGACCGTCGTTTGACCGTGGACGACGCATCAGTCACCGTCACAAGCCGGTATGCGGGACTGTGAATATGTGTCGCCTGACCTGCAAACTAACCACTTTTCGAGGACTCGCCAACCTGCCTGTAGTTTTGGCGAACGGGATTTGGGAGCGAGGGGTCGCAGGTTCAAATCCTGTCGTCCCGACGAAGGAGGGACGACAGGATTCAACAGCATGGTCTGTCGTCCCCGACAGTGTGATGTCTCAGAACTTTGGAAAACGGTCCGAACCCGCGAACGGGTCGGACCGTTGTGGTTTGTCGGGACCGTGGTGTATGTCGCTTTTGGATACGGAAGGTCCTGGGTCTTCGGTGGAACACGCCGAGGAGGCCACGCGTTGGAAGTCCCGTCGGGGGATTCGTGTTCTGCGCGGGAAGCCCTCGATTCGGCAGGTGACTCGCGAGCGAGGAGGCGTCAGTGATCGTTTTCGGGGTTGTGCTGATGGTGCTGGGAGGAGCGTTGTTCCTCACACCGATTCCCACCTGGACCGATGAGCTGTGGCTGCTTCCTGTCGGCCTTATCGCCGCTGGCTTCGGGCTGATGATCGCCGGAGTGGTTGCGCGGGTGCGGCGTCGGCTGGTGAAACTGCGGCGGTCGGCGTCCAGCCGCACTGAGGTTGAGGCGGAAGGCGGGCCGCTGCGCAGGTTGGCCGCGATCCCGGCGATGATCTCCTCGGCTTGGAATCGAGGCGATCGGAGCGTGTCGCGTTCGCAGACGGTGCTGTGGCTGGCGGCGGTGGTGTACCTGGTTTCGCCGATCGACTTGATTCCGGAACTGCTGCCGGTGATCGGTTTCGCCGACGATATCGGGCTCGCGGCCTGGCTGCTGGGCAGTCTGTATGCCGAAGCGGGAAACTATCTTGGCCAAAAACGCCAGCGTGAGCACGGCATCGACGCCGGTAGGTAGAAGGCGTGACGGTAGCCGACGGCCGATCGTTAGCAAGCGCCAGACTGACCCCGTGACTGCTGACCGGCAAGCCTCTGGCCCTAAACCTCGGTCAGCGGTGGGCGACGATCAAGCGGGCCTGTGGATGGTGGACCCACTCGCCGGACGGGGCAAGTCGGAGAAACTCCTCGCGCAGCGAGTCCATGAACGCGTCGCCCTGTGCCAACGCCAGGGCACGGGCCGGGCCGGAGCGCGTGAAAGCGTCGAAGAACGTCGACGCGTCAGCGTGCGTCATCGGGTAGGACACGAACTCGTCCCGCTCAAGCGCCGCGCCGTGGCCGGTCACGATCTCCGCGAACCGATCGGGCCGGGCCTCGCCCGCCGACAGCCGTCCACGCACCACTTCGGACATGAGCGCGAACGGCCCGTCCGTCTCGGTCTTCTCCGGCCAGAAAACCACCGACAACCTCCCACCCGGACCCAGCGCGTCCAGCCAAGATCGCATGACCAGCCCCGGATCGGGTAGCTGCTGGAGACCGAAGACCGACACCACGGCGGCGCACTCACCGGACCAGCGCGGATCAAGGGTCGCCGCGTCCCCCACGATCGCCGTGACATTGGGCCACGGGGAGGTCCGTTCACGCG
Organism: Stackebrandtia nassauensis DSM 44728; assembly: GCF_000024545.1. Lineage (GTDB taxonomy): Bacteria > Actinomycetota > Actinomycetes > Mycobacteriales > Micromonosporaceae > Stackebrandtia > Stackebrandtia nassauensis. Next base: position 5,703,673 of record NC_013947.1, on the reverse strand, counting down.
CCCGCGCGACCATGCCGTCCGACAGGTCGATCCCGGCGATCTCACGATCGGGGAAACGCTCGACGAGCAACTCGGCTTCGGGGAAGGTTCCGCAGCAGGGCACGAGAATCGGGCCGTCGGGCAGGTCCGCCTCCACAACCGCGCTAACGGCCAGCTCCACCCAAGGCGCGAACCGCGGGACGAAATAGGCGTCGTACCCGGCCGCGGCATCGTCCCAGGCACGAGCCAGTCGCGCGAGTCGTTCAGAGTCTTCCGGCATGGCAGCGAAGCCTACCCGCCGGGACCGTCCGAAAAGTTTCCTCCGCGACCACCGATGAGTTCTCCCGCGCCGTACCGTCTACCCCTCGAACCGCCCAATGTCGACCACGAAGGAACCCCAATGACCACCGACCAGAGCTCGCCCGGCAAGGTTTTCGCGCAGGCATCCGTTTCCCTGGACGGCTACATCGCCGGGCCCGGGAACTCCGGATTCGACCGACTCTTTGCCTGGTGCACCGCAGGCGATGTTGAAACGCCGAGTGCCGATCCCGAACGCCTCACCTATCGAACCTCCGAAGCCACCGCCCGCTACCTTCGCGACCTGATGGACCACACCGGTGCCCTGGTGGTCGGCCGAAAACAGTTCGACATGACCAACGGCTGGGGCGGGGCACACCCGCAGGGCGACGTACCGGTCTTCGTGGTCACCCACAACCCCCCGGAATGGACGAACACTGTCACGCCGTTCACCTTCGTGACCGACGGGGTGGAATCCGCCGTCCGGCAAGCGATCAAGGTCGCCGACGGCAAGGACGTCGGCATCGGCCCGGGCAGCATCGTTGGCCAGGCGCTTTCGGTCGGACTGTTGGACGAACTGCGCATCGACTTGGTCCCAACCGTTCTCGGCGGTGGCGTTCGCATGCTCGACGGCGTCGGGGCAGCACCGATCGACCTCAGCGGACCCGAAACGATAACGGGCGTCGGCGTCACGCACCTGATCTACCGCCGCCCGACTTCCTGACTGAGCACAGGGTTGCCCACGTTGTCCGACCACATGGCCGGATCGCTGCGCGCACTCCACCTGGTGGTCGCCGACGTCAGGGCGACCCGCGAGGAGCTGGTCGAAAAGGGTGTGGAGATGGGCGAAGTGGACGAACACGAGGGCTCAATGTTCTACGTGCCGTTCGTAGACCCCGACGGCAACACCTGGACATTGCAGGAGATGCCCTGGCGCGTCGGGGACTTCGCGGACTGACCAGCGGAATAAGTCAACCGCTGTTCAAAGACTGTCAGCGGCTTGGATGCGCTGTTTGTACAGGCCCGTGCTCGCTGTTCGCGGTGGTTGGTAAGGATTTGGAAACTCGCGGACGGCACCATTGCTCGGGATGCGGGTCGGCGGCCGAGCTCCTTTTGGGCTGGTATCGGAGCGGACTCTCACACAGCGCAATAGTCCATGGTGGATTTCTGTGGATCAGGCCACTGACAGAGAGGCGGCAATGATGGCGTCCGACGTCACGATCGACGTCCCCGAGATACTGGCGTTGTCGAAGCGGCTGCGTGCCGAGGCGGAGGCGTTCGACAAGGCAGCCGAGTCAATCCGTTCGGAATTCGACGTTGGCGGCATCATGTCTCCATCCACACAGGGTGATATGCCGTACGGTGCGGATGCTCGGAACCAGCCCGCCTCAGCGGTGATGGCGATTCACGGGCTCGCTGTGGAACGAGCCAGGCAGCTGATCGACCACTCCCGCGACAGCATGTACCGGGCCAGTCGGCTGACCGAGGCGATCGCCATGAGTTTGCGTGGTCAAGACGAGTCGGACGCGGCCAATCTGGCCGTCGTCACCCGGATGCTGAACATTCCACGGTCCGCTGAGCCCGGCCGCGACGGATAGGGAAGGGATTGTCCATGGGCGCCTTCGACGGCTACAAGGTCTACGAGATCGCCGAGATCGTCGCACCTGACTCGCCGGACACGCTGCTGCGGCAAGCCGATGCCTGGCGCGAACTAGGTACGGCGCTGCACGACCAGGCGACGAGCATGCTGCGTCATCTGGAGGCCGCGTCGTCGGCTTGGAGCAGCAAGTCCGGCGAGGCCTTCTTCACCGCCCTGTCCGGGCAGGCGGAGCAGTTGCGGACGGCGGCGGACCAGGCATTCAGCGCCTCCGAGCGGTGGAACGGTATCGCCGTCGAGGTGGCCGATGTCCAGACGAAGGTGACCGACATCGCCGACGACTGGGCCGCGGCGGGTTGTCCGATGGACGACGGCCCGGAATCGAGGACCTTCTCCGTTCGCGCTCGCCAGGCCATGGTCGCGGCCACCGAGCAGATCGAGACCCACAGCAGTGCCCTTCAGTTCGATGTCGACTTCACGCCGCTCCCCGAACCCGAGGCGCCAGGGCAATCCGGTCATTCCTCGGGACGGTCGGGTGGCGACGCCGCACCGCCGGGACCCGGTTCCGGCTTCGTTGAGCCGGGTGGCTCTTCGGTGCCGCCAGGTGCGGACGAGCCGGACCTGCAGGGGCCCCCGCCCGGCTCGACGGGGACGGGCCCTGGACCTGGACCGGCTCTGACCGGCCCACCGCCGGGTTCGCCGCCGCCCCCGCCGGTCGCACCACCGTTCGGCCGGGTGCACCAGCAGAGCCCGGAGCCCAAACTGCCGGTCTGCCCGCCCAGGAAGCCACCTCCCGTAGGAGTCCGTCCATCCAGGACGATGCCGCCGCCCCGGTCGACGCCACCTCCCCGGCCGAAACCCTCGGTACCTCGGACGGCGCCTCGGCAAACCCCGCCCCCGGCTCCGAAGGCTCCGCGCCCGCCGGGTAGGACCGTCCCGTCGGTGATCGGTTCCCGGCAGGGCAACACCGGTACGGCGCCGATCGGGACTCCTCGTCCCGTCAACGCCCTGACCAGGCCAGTTATCGGCCAACGCCCCGGGACCACGAATCCGGCTCCCGCCGTGAAGGGGCGTCTGATCGGCCCGAACGGTGTCGTCGCCGGACCGCGAAACAAGGTTCGCGCCGTCCGGATCCCACGGCTGCGTTCTGGAGGGGAGAACCTCAACCGGGGAGTCATTCGCGCCGGTGGCGCGGGCCGACCAGCGGCGCCGCTCAAGCCTGTGGTCCAGAAGTCGCACCGCCGTGATGAGGACAAGCGCCTAAGTTCCGACGGGCCGCTGGAGGAGTTCTGGGAGCCGAACGGGGCCGTTGTCCCCGCTGTGATCACGCGGCGGTCCGACTGGCAGGGGCATCGGCACGATCCGGGACCGGTGAAGCCGTTGCGCGCCAACGAAGAGCTGAGTGGGCAATTTGATGAGCGCGAGGTCGTGGATCGGCTGTCCCGCCGTGGCGGGGAGACCGAGGAGCACAGCGAACTGTGGCGGGCACCAAAGACCTCGCCGACGATCATCACCTCCAGTGCCGAGACCACGCGGTTCCATGACCCGGGACCGTTCTTCGGTCGGGGGACGCGATCGGGGGGTTCGCGGTGAGGCGTCACGTGGAGCCGAAGGGGTGGTGGTTGTGAGTACGTTCTCGGAGCTCATGGATCGGTTGCGGATCAAGGTCGCCTCGCCCGACGGCACGGTGAAGTTGCGGTTCGACTCGAAAGGCGCGGCCATTGTCCTCACGGAGGGGTGCCTGGAACGGCATAGCGAGCAGTCGTTGGCGGCTGCGGTGGATCGGTGTCTGGAGTCGTTGTCGCGGGCTTACGACAGTGCGAAGGACGGGATCTTCGACAAGAGCGGGGGTGCTCCGGCAGTCGAGCGGCGCGGTGTTCGCAAGGACGACCGGTTGGAGCGGTACTGGGCTGAACTGGCGGCGATTCGGGTTCAGGGTATTTCTTCGCGTGGCTTCGTGACCATGGAGCGGGTCCAGGGGCGGGTGACGACTGTCGTCGCCCCCAGAGCCCTGACGCGTTGCAACACCGGCGACATGGAGGCCGAACTCAACGGCGCGCTCTCGGAGGTCTCACAACGGTATTCGGCGGCAGTGACGGCGGCTTACTGCCGCGAGTACTTCACTGTGGAGGTCGCTAAGTTGCCGCCGTTCCTGGGCTGACGAACGCCCCTCCCTCTCTCAACATCGACGATAGGACTCGACTGTGAATGTCAAAGTGAACGACGCAGATCTGCACGATGCGGCGACGGCTCCGTCGCAGCTGCCCGCGCTGATCGGCTGCGCCAAGGATCTCGCGGCGATGACCGCGGAAGCCCAAGGGGGCACGCCGCATCTAGGCGGCTCCGCGCATGCGTTGTACACGCTAGCGTCCTATATGAACGATGCGATAATCCGGAACCACAAGTCGGTAGCCGCAGGACTGGAAAAGGCCGCCATTGACTACAAGAACGCCGACGACGAGGGTGACCGAGAGGTGAGCAAGGCACTTCGACTCCTCCCGGGCGACTTGCGGCGGAAGGCGGGGCGATGAACGCCTATCTCGCGGAACTGACGGCCATCGGGGGCCGCATCGAGGCGCTGGCCAAACAGAAGATGATCGAAGAGATCGAGGCCATGCCCGCCCCGGCCGGGCCAGACGGACGGCCCAACATGCTCGGCCATTGGATCGGCCAGCAGGTGATGAAGTCGCAGCTTCCCGATCTGAAATGGGTTACCTCCACATTGGTGGAGTACGGCATGGTGCACGGCAAGGCTCTCGACGGACAGGACGCGGTGGCCGATCTCGAAGCCGCCAGGAAGGCTCTCGCGGACTTCAAATCCCCGATCGGTTTCTCCGAGGGAGTGATCCGGAGCATCCAGAAGACGCTGTCGAGCTGGGAGGAGGGTGCCGGGAAGGACTTCGAGAGCTTCTATCTTTACCAGCTGCCCTACCATTCCAGGGTCCAACAGGACATCATGGAGGCGACCCACAGCGCCTTCGACTCTTATGCGGAGCTTTATCGGCATGTGCGGGAGATCGGCCTCGAAGTGGCCCGAAAAACCGAGGAGACATTGGCCAAACTCGATCCGCGCGCGGTCGTCGCCGGTGCGTTCGCCAAGGGATTCCTCGAAGTCCTGGGAATCTCCCTTGAGGTGGCGGGGATCTTCGCTCCGAAGGGAGTCGACAAGGGCGTCGCCTTGTCCAAAGTAGTGGTCACTCAGGCGGGCAAGGCTGTGGCAGGTATCCAGCTCGGCGGTGACAGGGTCGCCGGAATTCTGGAGTCGATGAGTGCGGGTTTGAAAAGCGCGGGGGAGCATGCCAATCAGGTGCACCAGGATCTCGACAAGGTCTTCGGCAAATCTCATGAAGCCGCTGAGATCGTCTTCGACGACGCCATCCCCTCCTACCCGCCCTTCACGGGCAGGTGAGGGCACTGTCGTCACCGGCGAGCAGGTCTTCCAGTTCCTGGTGATACCTCGACGCCTGTTCGAGCTGCCCGAGTTCTTTGTGGGCGTTGCCGAGATTCTCGAGGCAACCGGGTATGCGCGCCAGGGCTCCGGCCTGGCGGGACAGGTTCAGGGCTTCGGTCAGCGGATCGATCGCCGAGGAGTATTCGCGCTGTTCGATGTGTGTGAGGCCGATGCCGTAGAGCGCGGCACTCTGGTCGTCCGCTTGTCCGGTTTCCCGGGCCAGGGACAAGGCGCGATCGTAGTGTCGCAGCGCCTCGTCGCACTGGTCCCGCATGCGACACAGATCGCCGAGGTTCACCAGGACCTTCACCTGACCGTTGGCATTGGCCAGTCCGGTGCACAACTCGAGGGCCTTTTCCAGGTGTCGCCGGGCTGAGTCGATGGCGTCGGTGTTGGTGCGCTCGGCGGACTCGACGACCAGCCACCCGAGATTGTTGAGGGCCGCCGCCTGCATGATGTCGTTCCCGTGCCTTTCGAACAGACTGGCGGCCTCTTCGGCATTGCTGAAGGCACGAGCGGTGTCGCCCGTGGCCTGGTACGGGAGTATCAGCCGAACCAGCATGTAGGCCCGCGCCTGGTCATCGTCGAGGGCCGTGGCCGAAGACAGTCCACGCTGGAGCGTGGTCAGCCAGTCCTCGTAGTGACCGCGAAGCCTGTAGTACCCGGTCATCCGCGCACACAGATCCCAGACCTGCCCGTGGAAGCCCTCGGTGTTTCCCGCGATGACGGCGGCCTTCAGTTGGTGCCGTCTGTCGTCCAGCCAGGACAGTGCCGCCGCGTGGTCGGGTATCGCGTTCGGATTGGCGTCGCCTTTGAGGGTGATCTGCGCTGGTTCGAGCCGGTGGGCGGCTAGCATGACCAGGTTCAGGTAGTGGTCGAGCAGCCGCTTGAGGGCTTCCCGTCGTGACTCGGCGGTTTCGTCGCGGTCGGCCTTGTCGGCGGCGTAGTGCTTGGTGAGGTCATGGAACTGGTAGCGGTCCGTGGCCTGGGAATCGAGCATTCGCGCGGAGGTCAGGGTGGACAGGACCGTCTCGGCGGATCTGGTCGTCGTGTCGGCCAGGGCAGCCGCTGCCTGGGCGTCCACCGGCATGGCCGGTGCCAGCCCCAGCAGCCGGAACATCCGCTGGGCCGGGGCATCCAGATGGCGGTAGGACAGTTCCAGGGCCTTGGCGACTCCCCGGTGGCCGATGGCCAGTTCGGACAGTGGCGCGTCGCCGTTCCGGAGCCGTTCCAGCAGCGAGCTGATGGTCCACTGGGGTTGGTCTCGCAGGCGGGCGGCGGCGATGCGCACCGCCAAGGGGAGGTTTCCGCAGATGCCCACGATCGCGGCGAGCGTCTCGGTGTCGCCGCCGATCCGGTCGGGACCGGCGATCTGCCGGAACAGTTCCATGGAATCTTCAATGGACAGCGGAGAGAGCGACAGGAGGTGGATATCGTCCAGACCCGACAGCCGGATGCGGCTGGTGATGAACACCAGGCAGCCTTCGGCGGCGGGCAGCAGCGGTTCCACCTGGTCTTCGCTGGCGGCGTTGTCCAGAATGATCAACAGTTTCCGGTTGGCCAGCAGGCTGCGGAATACGGCGGCGCGGTCGTCGGTGAGGCGGGGGATCTTGTCGGCCGGTATGCCTAGCGCCCGCAGCATGCGATCGAGGACGTCGACGGGCGAGACCGGCTGCGAACCGTGGGTGAATCCGTGCAGGTTGACGTAGAGCTGGCCGTCGGGGAACCGGTCGGCGACGCGGTGGGCGGCGTGGATCACCAGGGCCGACTTGCCCACACCGGCCATGCCGTCGACGGCGAACACCCTCGCGCGGCCTCGGGTGGTGCCGGAGACCGCGGCGGTGAGCGCGTGGATTTCGGGTTGGCGGCCGACGTAGCGGGCGAGGTCGGATGGGAGTTGGGCGGGAACCGGTGTGGAGGCGCCGGGCGCTTCCGGGTCGTCGCTCGTGAGTTCGTCGGCTCGGAGTATCGCCACGTGCAGGGCTTTGAGGGCGTCGCTGAAGTCGAGTCCCGACTGCTCGCGGTGCTCCGTGGTGGCGGTGCGGTAGAGCGCCAGTGCCTCGGAGGTGCGGTGGGATCGGTGCAGTGCCGTCATGCGGGCGGCGATGAGCTTCTCGCGCAACGGGTACCGGACGGTCAGCTCGGCCAATTCGGGCAGCAGTGCCTCGTGGTGTCCGGCTTCTAGTTCCGCCTCCACGCGGAGCTCCTCGGCGGCCAGTCGCTGTTCGTGGAGTCGTTGCCCGATCCGGTCGCGCAGCAGCTCGTCCGCCGCGCCGTCCAGCAGGGGGCCGCGCCACAGCGCGAGGGCGGCGGCGAGGCATCGGCCGCGTTCGTGGGGGTCGGGCACCGCACGCGCGGCGGCCACCTCCGCTTCGAAACGGAGCGCGTCGACACGCTCGGGGGCAATGTGCAACACGTACCCGGTTCCCTCATGGGCCAACTCGACCAGCGACGAGTCGGCGGCCTCCAATTGCGTCCGCAGCCGCGATATGTAGACCCGAATCACTTGGCGTGGATTCTTCGGCGCGTCGCCGTCCCACAGCAACTGCTCAAGACGCGAGGTCGTGATCGACCGGTTGGCCTCCAATGCCAACAGCCCCAGCAGCAGTCGTTCTCGCCGCCTCGCTCGCAGAATCGGTTGCCCGTTCGAGATGACTTGAACGGTTCCAAGCACCCGAACCTCCATGCGAACCGACCCTACTAGGACGGGCGCCACGATCCAGTACCGGAGCCACGGGACCGGTATGGATGGTCACGGTGCGTTTCGGCTGGGGAGCGACGTGAGGGTTAGCGGCGCATGCGGGGGTCGTGGGAGGGGTCGGGGTAGCGGGGTGGGCAGCCGTGGGTGATGGCTTCGGGGCGGAGTTCGTAGTGCCAGGGTTCGTTGTCGAAGATTTGGCATAGGCCGTATTTGGAGCCGTGGGTGGAGAGCCAGCGGGTGGTTTTGGTGGGGCCGAGGTCGATGGCGTGGCCGGATACGTGGGGGGATGTGTCGGGGGTGGCGACCCAGCGGGCGGCTTCGGTGGCTGAGCCGTAGGTGGTGATGGCTTCTTGGAGGAGGTGTTGTTGGTATTCGGGGGAGCGCCAGCCGCCGTTGACCGTGAAGGTGATGCCGTGGTGGGCCGCGTCGGTGGCGGCTTGGTGTAGGGCGTTGAGGAGGTCGGGGTTGAGGTTGGCTATGGCGGGGAGGTGGGTGTCGAAGACGGTTGCGTTGGCGGGGACGGCGCCGTGGGCTTCGCCCAGGGTGCGGTGGGCGGCGGAGAGGGTGGAGCGGGGGATGCGGGGAGCGGTTTGGGTTGGCTCGCGGTAGGTCATGCCTGTTAGTCAAGGCAAGGGTGTGTTGCCAGGTCGTATGCGATTTTTGATATGCCGACGATATGGGGGATGGAGAACGTCGCCGCGAACCTTTTGGAGGGTTCGCGACGACGTGGGGGTGTGGGTCAGATAGTTGGTAGGGGGTGGTCTTCACGATGGTTGGTGTCGTGGAGATCGCGTTGGAACCGGGATGATCTATCGGTTTGGTTGATGTAGCCGCGGTGGCGGTAGAACTTGTGCGCGGCTTCGCGGCGGTTCGAGCTGGAAACCTCCATGCGGACGCATCCTTGGCTTTCGGCGAACGATTCCGCTGCCGCGACGAGCTTGCCGCCTAGTCCTTGGCCTCGGGCTTGGTCGGCGACGACGAGTGCCACGATTCGGCCCCAGGAACCGTTTCGTTCGAAGTAGGGGCAGACGTGGACCGCGACCAGGCCGAGGAGGACACCGTTGGCGTCGGCTACGTAGGCCGCGCTGGCGGGGTCGTCGTTCCAGGTTTGGATTCGGGCCGCTGTTGTCGCGGTGTCGTCTTGGGGGTAGCCCAGTTGGTGGAGCAGGTCGTTGACGGCTGCGGCGTCGGTGGTGTGTGCGAGTCGTAGTTCGGGTGGTTTCATACGTGGTTCGATCATGTGATGGGGAAGTCGAAGTAGGTGTCGGGGTAGGGCTCGTCCTCCAGCGTGTAGTGCCACCATTCGTAGGGGTACGCGCGGAAACCGGCGGTCTCCATGATGGAGCGGAGGTGGCGGCGGTTCTCGGCTTCGGTTGGGGTGATTCCGGTCGCTCCGTGGTGGGAGACCGGGTCCATCAGGTCGTGGTCGCCGCCCATGGGGACGAGTTCGCCGGTGGCCAGGTGGTAGAGGGTGAGGTCGACGGTGCTGCCTCGACTGTGGCCGGATTTGGCGTCTACATAGCCTAGTTCGAACATTTCGGTTCTGGCTATGTTCGGGTAGTGGCGTCGTTTGGTGCGGCCGTCTTCGGGTTGTTCTGACCAGCGCATGAAGCGGTCGACGGCGCGTTGGGGGCGGTAGCCGTCCCACAGGAGTAGGCCGAAGTCGAGGGACGCGGCTTCTTTGCGGGCTCGTTCGAGAGCCGCGCATAGCGCGCGGGTGCCCAGGATGCGGTTGACCAGGTAGCCGTCGACCGGTTTGCCGGTGAAGTTGTCCCAGGTGGCGTACTTGGCGTCCCAACGGATTCCGGGAACGGCCTCGTCCACGAAGACAAAGTCGTCGCTCATCGCCGTTTTCCGTTCAGGGTCAGGGAGACCATGCGGTCGATGAGGTCGGCCATCGGGATTCCCGCGGCGGCCATCATTCGTGGGTAGCGGCTGTAGGAGGTCATGCCGGGCAGGGTCTGTACTTCGTTGAGGACCAGGGTTCCGTCTTCTTTTAGGAAGAAGTCGATGCGGGCGAGGCCTTTGCCGCCGAGGGCGCGGTAGAGGGTTTTGGCTGTCTCCTGGACGAGGGATCGTGATTCCAGGGAGATGTCGGCGGGAACGGTGATGGTGGAGTTCTCGGAGCCGCTTTCGGGGTTGTTCTCCTGGTGGATTCTGAAGATGCCTTGGGAGACGTTGATCTGGTCCACTTCGCCCGCTACCAGTCCGTATCGCTCGCCCAATATGGAGCATCCGACTTCGGTGCCGACGATGGCTTCTTCGATGAGAACCTTCGAGTCGTACTGGCGGGCGGTGTCGATCGCGGTTTGGAGTTCTTCTTCGTGGGTGACCTTGTTGACGCCGAAGGATGAGCCGGATCGGGCTGGTTTCACCACGACGGGGTAGGGGAGGCGGTCGGGTTCGATGTCCTTGTTCGCCGTGACGATCCAGTACTGCGGTGTCGTGATTCCCGCGTGTTGGGCGACCAGGTAGGTGAGGGACTTGTCCATACACAGAGCGGAGGTTTGGACGTCGCAGCCTACGTAGGGGATGCCGGACAGTTCGAGCAGGCCTTGGATCGCGCCGTCTTCGCCGAGTTTGCCGTGTAGGACGGGGAAGACCAGGTCCAGGCGGATCGTTTCGTATTTCCCGTTTTCGAGGACGAGGAGTCCGTGGACGTTTCTGTCGGGTGACAGGACGGCGGGACGGTTTTTGGTGGTCTCCCAGCCGGTGTCGGGGCTGTCGCACAGCAGCCAGTCGCCGGTTTTCGTGATGCCGATGTAGAGCACTTCGTATTTGTCGGTGTCGAGGTTTCTGGCGACCTCTTGTGCGGACTTGACGGAGACGGGGTTCTCCTCGCACGCGCCTCCGAATACGATGCCGACCTTGGACTTAGCCATGCTGGTTCCTGTTCTCGAATTTCTGGCAATTGATGATGGAGTTCTCGACCGTGTCGCTCAGGGCGTGGTCGGTGTAGTAGGCCGTGTGCGGGCTGATGAGCACATTGGGCAGTTCTTGTAGTCGCAGCAGGGATTTGCTCTCGATGACCTTGTTGCGGCAGTCGGCGTAGAAGACGCCCTCTTCGCCCTCGATGACGTCCAGGGCCGCACCACCCAAGCGGCCGCTCTCCAGTGCGGGGACCAGGGCTTCGGTGTCGATGAGGGAGCCGCGTCCGGTGTTGATGACGTAGGCGCCGGGTTTCATCTGCTCGAGGCGGGTGCGGTTGAGGAGGTGGTGGGTGCTCGCGTTCAGTGGTGTGTGGAGCGTGACCATGTCGCTTTGGCGCAGCAGTTGGTCGAGGGGGACGTGGTCGGCGCCGGTCTTGTGACGGCGATCGTGGGTGAGGACGCGGCAACCGAAGCCCCACAGTCGGTCCATGACGGCGGCGCCGATTCGTCCGGTGCCGATGACGCCGACGGTGAGGTCGCGTAGTTCTCTGCCGCATACGTCGTTGAGCCGGTAGTCGTGGACGTCGGTGCGGCGGATGATGGATTTGGCGCTGCGCACCACCATCAGCATGAGCATCAGGGTGTAGTCGGCGACGCTGTCGGGGGAGTAGGAGACGTTCTCGACGGTGATGTCCAGGGTTTTGGCGTAGTCCACATTGATGTGGTTGTAGCCGATGCTCCTGGTGGAGATGTAGTTTGTGCCGATTCGGTTGAGCGCGCGGAGGGTGGCATCGGTGATTCGGGTCTTGTGACCGACGCTGACGCAGCGGTTGCCGAAGGCGAGTTCGACGTTGGCTTCGGTTAGCGGTGCCGGGGTGATCGTGGGGGTCACGCCGTAGCTGGGTGACATCTCGCGGAACAGGACGGCCTCGTCCTGTCCGCAGCCGTAGACCGTGATTCCCATCGTCGGGATGGTCGAGGCGGACGCGGGCGCCTGCCATCGGGCGCGAGCCGTTGATCGGGCTGGTTCGCTGAAGGTCATGCCTTCATTCAAGACAGCGGGATGTTGCCAGCGCGTATGCGTTTTTCGATATGCTGACGATATTCTACTGGCGGGTAACTTATCGTTGGTGTATCGGAAAATCGATACGTTTTGGCAACGTCTGAGTGGCTTGAATGGTGGGCATGATCCCACTCAGTCTCGGCGAGATCGCCGTGGTCGTTGACGGGACGGTCGAGGGTGACGGCGCCGTGATGGTGACCGCTCCGGCCGTGCTCGATGGTCGGCAGGCGGAGCCGGGCGGCTTGTTCGTCGCGTTCGCTGGGGATCGCGTGGACGGCCATGATTTCGCCGAGCAGGCGGGCGAAGCCGGTGCGGTGGCGGTGCTTGGTTCCCGGCCCACGTCGCTGTCTACTGTGGTTGTCAAGGACGTGCAGGCCGCGGTGCAGGCGCTCGCCGCTTATGTTGTGGGGCGGTTGCGGGATGGGTTGACCGTTGCCGGATTGACGGGGTCGCAGGGGAAGACCAGTACCAAGGATCTGTTGGCGACTGTGGTGTCGAGTACCGCACCGACGATCGCCGCGGTCGACTCGTTCAACAACGAGATCGGGGTGCCGGTCACCATGCTGCGCGCTGACGCGGCGTCTCGGTTCCTGGTGCTCGAAATGGGTGCCCGTCGTGTCGGTGACATCGCGGATCTCACCGGTTTGGTCGCGCCGGACGTCGCGGTCGTCCTCAACGTGGGTCAGTCGCATCTGAGTTATTTCGGGTCGCGGCAGGCCATCGCCAAGGCCAAAGGTGAGCTGGTGCGAGGGCTGGCGCCCGGGGGCACCGCCGTTCTCAACGCCGACGATCCCGTGGTGGTCGCGATGCGTTCGCTGACCAATGGGCCGGTGCTGACCTTCGGGTACGCGGAGCATGCCGACGTGCGGGTAGTCGACCTGACGCTGGATCGGCTGAGCCGACCGTCGTTCACGTTGCGAACCGCGGACGGCTCGGCTTTCGTCGAGCTGCCGCTCGTGGGGGCTCACCAGGCTCACAACGCGTCGGCCGCGGTGGCGGCGGGGCTGGCGGCTGGGGTGCCCCTCGATGTGGCCGCGTCGGCGTTGGCCACCGCGTCGCTGTCGAAGTGGCGTATGGAACTGCGCGAACTCGACAGTGGAGCGACGTTGCTCAACGACTCGTTCAACTCCAACCCGGACTCGACTCGCGCGGCTTTGGACGCGCTGGCGGGGATCGAGGGCGGGCGTCGGATCGCGGTTCTTGGCGAGATGCTGGAACTCGGTGATGACCACGAGTCGGAGCACCGTGCGGCCGGGGAGTACGCCGCCGCCCGGGCCGACGTCGTGGTCGCGGTCGGCGGGATCGCCAGCCTGGTGGCCGACGGCGCGGGGGACTCGGCGGTGGCGCTGCCTGACAACGACGCGGCCATCGACTGGCTGCGCGGGCACATCACGGCTGGGGATGTGGTGCTGGTGAAGGCTTCCCGTGGCGTGTTCCTGGACGAGGTCGCCGCCGCGCTCGTGTAGATGAGCGCTGTTGCTGGTCGCTTCTGGCGAAGTACGTTACGGGCGTCGCCATCGGGGTGGCCGCGCCGGTTGTGTTCGGGCAACGGCTTGCGGAGCGGCCATATGGTGTTTGGCATGCGTCTGCCGCCACTGCCGGAGCCGATTTCGTCGCCGAGTCCTGATCGGCTTGCCCGGCGGGCCGTTGGTGACCGATCCATCGACGTGCCCAATTCGCCGATCACGATGGAGCCGTACGACCCGTCTTGGCCCGACAGGTACCGGGTCGAGCGGTCGCGTATTCGCGACGCGCTCGGTGCTGGCGCACTGGCCGTGGAGCATGTCGGGTCGACCGCGGTGCCGGGGTTGTCGGCGAAGAACCGCATCGATATCGATCTGATCGTGGCCGATCCGGCCGACGAGAACGCGTATGTACCGGCGCTGGAAACAGTTGGCTATGTTCTGCGCGTCCGCGAGCCCGAGTGGTACGAGCACCGTAGTTTGTGGACTGAAGGGCATACGGTGAACCTGCACGTGTTCGCGCCGGATTGCGATGAGCACTTGCGGCACCTGGCCTTTCGCGACTGGTTGCGCGCGCGTCCGGATGAACGGGAGTACTACGAGGCGGCCAAGCGGCGGGCCGCCGCTGACAACGCGTGGTCCGCGTCGGGGTACAACTCGCAGAAGGCTTCCGCGATCATCGAGATCCTGCGGCGGGCAGGGCTTCGCTTAGCCGACCGGCGGGTCACGTGGTTGGGGGTGGGGTTTCCTTGGCGTCCTTGGTGTCGGGGTAGGTCGGGGTTCGGGGGTGGTTCACGTCGGTGGGTGGGTGTGGGGCGGGAGGTGGTGTGGGGGTTGGGGTCGCGCGGGGTTTGGCCGCTTGGAGGGGGCGTTTGAGGAGCCAGTCGAGGTTGGGTTCGACGATGGGTTTGGTGAGCCAGCGGATGGGGCGGCTCAGTAGGAGGGCGGCCAGGGTTATCGCGCAGGCGGTGACGGTGAGGGCGCCGGTGCCGGTGTTGATGAAGTCGTTTTCGTAGAGCTTGAAGCCGTCCTCGGCGATCTTGACGAAGAAGCCGTGCAGGAGGAACGGGTACATCGTGGCCGCGCCCAGGGCGGTGTACCAGCGTTGTTTGCCGGGCATCAGGGCCAGGAAGGCGGCGATCAGGGTTACCGCGCAGGCCAGCAGGACTATGCGCATCAGGAATGCTTCGCCGAAGGTGAGGCCCAGTTGTTTCGCGCCGTCGTTGAGGTACATCCAGTGGCGGTCGACCTCGCCGCCGAACGCGAAGGCGGCCCACACGATGGCGGCGGCGCCGGTGGCCAGGGCGATGCGGGGGAGGGGGCGGCGGAGGGCGTCGATGTGGTCGCGTTTGAGGAAGAGGCCCGCTACGAAGAAGGGGAGGAACTGGAGTAGTCGGCCGAGGTCCAGTTCGCCGGGCAGGTCCATCGTGGAGGCCCCGATGGAGATGACCAGGGCCACGAGGACGGGGTAGCGGACTAGTTTCCATATTGGAGCTGTTAGGCGCCAAACCAATAGGGCTACTAGGAACCAGAGTTGGAAGAAGGGGTTGAGGAGGTCGGGGTTGAGTTCGTCCTCGGTCCAGTAGCGCATCGCTCCGTATAGGAGGGAGAAGACCACGTAGGGGACGATGAGGGTGGAGACCACGCGGTAGCGCTGGCTTTCGCGGCCGTTGTACGAGCGGGACAGGTAGCCCGAGAGCATCACGAACGCGGGCATGTGGAAGGCGTACAGCGTCAGGTAGATCGCTCGGACGGTGTGGCTGTCGTCCAGGAGCGGGGACCACGCGTGGCCGCACACCACCGACACGATCAGGACCACTTTGGCGTTGTCCAGCAGGGGGTCTTTGCCGGACTTCGCGGTCGCCGGTTTGGCGTTGGTTCCGGTCGTGGGGGTCTCACCGCGCGCGGACACCTCGGTGCTCATTTGTCGGGCCACTCCTCAAACCGTCGGGGGTCGGACCATCCCGGGTATCGCGGACGTGACCAGCAGCAGCGTCGCGATACCCGAACCATTCGGGCGCATAGGGTGCTACAGGCACCATGCCTCAAGTGAGCCCACAAATCAAGCCGGGGGCTCGGCGTGGCTTGTCCGATTCGCGTCGGGGTGGGTTCGGTGATCGCCTCACCCGATTTGGGTGATGTCGGGCAGGGCGTACGCCAGTAGTGCGCAGGCGGCGCCGAGCAGGGGTAGTGAGACGCCTCGGGTGCCGCGGGTGGGCAGGGCGCCGAGGATGAGGAGTATGACGGCGGCGATGTAGAGGATCGCTTGCAGGACAGCCATGGTGGATCTCCTGGGACGGTTCGGGCGGTTACTTGGGGCGGTGTGGGATTACCCGTGGGAGGCGGTGGTCAAACCTCAGGGGAGGGTGTCGGCGATGAGATCGTCGAGAATGGATAGTGATCGTTTCGTCCGGTCCGGACGGTTGGTGTAGAACGGGTCCTGGGGTACCGGGAGGTTGGCCGCCAGGGTCCAGCCCCGGGCGCGGGTCCAGGTTGCTGGGTCCACATTGAGTTGTTGGCGGAGGAGGTCGCGGGCCGCTGGGTCGCGGAACATCCAGACGCAGGTGATGTCGCAGGCCGGGTCGCCGACGGCGACGGTGCCGAAGTCGATGACCGCCGAGAGTCTGTCGTCGGTGAAGAGGAGGTTGCCGGGCGCGAGGTCGCCGTGCAGCCATACGGGTGGGCGGTCCCAGGCGGGGGCCGACAGGGCGGCTTCCCAGACGGACATGATCGCATCGGTGTCGACGGTGTCCCTGAGGGCTTCGATCTTGGGGAGGACCCGGTCCTTGGCCGCCACCGAATCGACGGGGGCGTCGATGGCGGCGCCGCGGTAGGAGTTGCTCCATTGTGGCCCTGGTGCGTCGGTGGTGTCGATGGCTTGCAGGGCCGCGATGAACTCGGCCAGGTCGCGGGCCGCGCGCAGCGGGTCGGGCAGGCGGTCGGGGTCGAGGGCGTGGCCGTCGAGCCACCGGTAGATCGACCACGGGAAGGGGTAGTGCTCGTCGGGTTGGCCTTCGGCCAGCGGGGTCGACACGGTGAGCGGCAGGTGCGGGGCGAGCCGGGGCAGCCAGCGTTGTTCGCGCTCGACCTGGCCGACCCAGCGGCGGTAGCGGGGCAGCCGTACCGACATGTGGTCGCCGAGCCGGAAGGTGGCGTTGTCCATGCCCTGCGTGGCCACGGGGGTGACGGGCAGGTCGGCCCACTGCGGGAACTGGGTGGTGAGCAGGCGGCGCACCAGGGTGGCGTCGATTCTCGGAGCATCGGTCATGAGGGCCAGCCTGCGCGGCTAAACACCCGCCGCGCATCGTGTGATCTCGGTATTTCGGGTTCGGTACCGGGGGTGGGCTGTGGCAGGCTGGGCCGCATGGTGGCGAATCGCGTGGTCAGTCCGGCGTTCATCGGACGTGCCGACGCCCTGTCGTCGCTGTTGGCCGCGTTTCGTTCCGCCGGTGCGGCTCCGGGGGTCGCGCTGATCGCCGGGGAGGCCGGGATCGGGAAGTCCCGGTTGGTGAGCGAGTTCGCCGCTTCGCTGGGTGGCGGGGCCCGGGTGGTGACCGGCGGTTGTACCCAGTTGGACGACGGCTTGGCCTACGCGCCGTTCGTCGCCGTGTTGCGGGCTTTGGTTCGCGAGCTGGGAGCCGAGCGGGTCGCTGAGATCCTGCCGGGGCCCGGACGTGAGCTGGCGCGCTGGTTTCCGGAGCTCGGGGCCGCGCAGTCGGGGGACAAACTGCGGTTGTACGAGGAGATTCTGACGCTGGTCGAGGCCGCCGCGTCGAAGCCGCTCGTGGTGGTCATCGAGGATCTGCACTGGGCCGATGCCGCCACCGCCGAGCTGCTGGGGTTTCTGGCGCGGAATGTGAACCGGCCCGGGATCCTGTTGGTGGCAACGTATCGGGACACCGAGCCCGCGACCGGGCCGCTGCTGTCCGAGTTGCGGCGTGGTGGCCGGACCACTCAGTTGCGACTCGGGCCGCTGACCCGTCACGAGGTCGGACGTCAGTTGGCGGCGATCCTCGGCGACCGTCCCGAACCTGATGTCGCCCGGCGGATCCACGAACGCAGCGACGGTAATCCGTTGTTCGTGGAGGCCTTGGCCCAAAGTGGTCAGAGCACTCCGGACGCCGAGTTGCTGCTGCATGTTCCGAGGACGCTGCCGGATGCGCTGCGGCGGGTGCTGCGGGCGGCCTCGGTGGCCACGGGTGAGGTAGCGCATGCCTTGCTGGCCACGGTTTCGGGCAACGACGAGGACGCGCTGGACGATTTGGTCCGACCGCTCGTCGAGGGCGGCCTGTTGCTGCCCACAGAGGATGGTTACGTCTTCCGGCACGATCTGATCCGGCACGCCGTGTACGAGGACCTGCTGCCCGGTGAACGCAAACGGTTCCACGCACGCTACGCCGAGGCGTTGCGCGACAACGGGACCCCGTCTCAGTTGGCCACGCACACCTACGCGGCCGGGCAGCTCGGCCCGGCCCTGGACGCCGCCTGGCGAGCCGCCACCGCCGCTTGCGACGCCTACGCGTATCACGAGGAAGCCCGCATGCTGGAGCGGATCCTGCGACTGTGGGACGCGGTTCCCGATGCCGCCGAACGGCTCGGGCTCGATCGTGTCGCGGTGGGCACCTTCGCCGCCGAATGCTGCATGCTCAGCGGCGAGTACGCGCGCGGCGTCGACTTCGCCACCGAGGCGTTGGCCATTGTCGATGAGGATCGGGAACCGGGCCGCGCTGCGGTACTGCTGGAACACCGGGGCCGGTTGCGGGATCGCACCGACGCCACCGGGATCGATGATCTGAGGCGAGCTCACGAGCTGCTGGCGTCCGAGCCGGACGACAACGCTCGTGGTCGGCTGCTGGGCCTCATGGCCATGGCGACGTATCGCGGGGACGCCGACACCGCGTTGGAACTGGCTCGGGACGCGCTGCGCATCGGACGCGAAACCGGCGACCCCACCGTGACCGTGCGCGGCCTGCTGGTCGTCGGCGGGGTGACCTCCAACCTGGACATGCTGACCGAGGCACTGTCCATAACCGAGGAGCTGCGCGACCACGATCTTGAGATCACCGTCCTGATGTACCTGGCCATGCATCATGCGCGGCAAGGCGACCATGGCGAATCGGCTCGGGCCGCCCGCGGGGGCGTGGACCGGGCGCAGCGACTCGGCCTGGCCCGCAGCCGGGGCACCCACCTGGCCGGGCATCTCGCCAAGGCGCTGCTGCTGTCGGGGCACTGGGACGAAGCCGCGTCCGTTGTGGACTCGGCCTTGGCGGAGGGGCCGCCGCCGATGTCGCGCGACATCCTGCGGGCCGTCGCCGGTCACCTGGCGGTTCTGCGCGGCGACACCGACACCGCCGCCGAACTGGCCGTGGACCTGGAGAGCGGCGACGAACGGCTGGGCACGCATCTCCTGCACCGGCACGTGTTCCTGTGCCTGGCGGCACTGTCCGAAGGTGACATTGATCGGGCGGAGGAGTTCCTGTCTCGGGCCCTGTCGAACCCGGCGCTGCGACGGGTCGCGCCGGTCGAGGTGCGTCCCGTCCTGGCTGTCGGAGCCCGGATCCGGCACGCGCGCCTCGCGGCGGGGGAACAGCCCCGGCACGACGTCGCCGAACTCAACGCCGAGTTGCCCGTCCACGGTCGGCTCGACAAGGCATGGCACGACACCATCGCCGCGATGACCACGGGTGGTACCGCGCAGGCCTGGGCGGACGTGGTCGCGGCCTGGCGCGCCCTGGACCAGCCCTACGAACTCGCGCTGAGCCTTCACATCGCGTCCCAGGTGACGGGGAATCGCGCGCAGGCCAGGGAATCGGCGGAGCTCATCACGGCGCTGGGCGCGGCACCGTTGGTGACCGGTGACGGTGACACGTCGGGACTGACCGAGCGGGAACACGAGGTTTTGGCGCTGATCGTCGAGGGACTGAGTAACCGGCAGATCGCCGCGAAGCTGTACATCTCGCCGAGCACCGCCGGGGTCCACGTCTCGCACATCCTCGCGAAACTCGGCGCCGCCACGCGCACCGAAGCGGCCACCATCGCGCACAAACGCGGCCTGGTAGAGACGTAAATACCGCGATCGCTCGATGCGGACGGGGTGTTTAGGCGGCGAGTGTGGTGCCATGACAACAGACCCGTATTCGCTGCGTCCCGTCACCGACACCGAGTTCGCGCCCTGGTGCCGCATGATCGCCGACACCTACGGCCAGGATCTGACCGACGCTGACCTGGCGATCAAGCGCGCCGCCACCGACCTCGACCGCACGATCGGGGCATTCGACGGCCCTACCCCCGTGGGCGGGGTGTCCATCTATCCGCGGGAGCTGACCGTGCCCGGGGCGGAGATCTCGACGGCCGGTATCGCTTTCGTCGCGGTGGCACCGACGCACCGGCGGCGCGGCATCCTCACCGCGATGATGCGCCGACAGCTGGCTGAGCTGCACGAGCATGGCGAGTCCGTCGCGGCACTGCGGCCCGCTGAGGCCGGGATCTACGGCCGTTACGGTTACGGCCCGGCATCGCGGGGTGTGATGCTGCGCCTCGACAAGCGCGCCATGGCGTTTCGGGCCGATGTGGACTTCGGTGGCGGTGCCATCGCGCTCGCTGATCCTGTCGAGGCCCGGTCCACGTTGACGAAACTCTACGATCGGCGGCGGCACAGCACGGTTGGTTGGAGCGACCGGGACGAAGCCGCCTGGGACCTGCGGTTGTTCGACCCGCCTGAGCGTCGGGGCGATGCCACCGCGTTGCGGGTCGCCGTCCACACCGAACCCGGCGGCGAGGTCACCGGCTATGCCCTGTACCGACGCGTGGGCAATCCCGACGGGTCCCGTGCGGTGAGATTGCAGGAGCTGGTGGCGTTCTCGCTGCCCGCTTACGCGTCGCTGTGGCGGTTCTTCGCGGGCTTCGATCTGACCGACTGGATCGAATACGAAGCGGCCGTGGACGAACCGCTGCCGCACCTGCTCGTCGACCCTCGTCCGGCGAGAGCCGACACGATGGACCGGCTGTGGGTGCGTCTGGTCGATGTGGACAAGGCGCTGGCCAGCCGTCGCTACTCCGCGCCGCTGGAAACGGTTCTGGAGGTCGAGGACGCGGTGTGCCCGTGGAATACGGGACGGTTCCGGCTGCTGGCCGACGGCGACGACGTTAGCTGTGAGCCCACCGCAGCGCCCGCCGAGCTGCGGCTGTCGGCGGCCGAGCTGGGCGCGGCGTACCTGGGCGGAACCAGCTTGACGTCGCTGGCGGCCGCCGGGCTCGTCGAGGAGCTGAGCCCCGGTGCCTTGGGGCGGGCCGACGCCGCGTTCCGGGGCCACCGCGAGCCGTTCTACCCGGGCGGCTGGGCGTTTCCGCTGTACTGAGCCGACGATGTGGCCGGAGCCGGAGCCGGAGCCGGAGCCGGAGCCGGAGCCGGAGCCGGAGCCGGAGCCGGGCACCGTGCCCGGTTCCGGCCACTGTGGCTCGTCGCGCGCTAGTCGACCGTGGTCACGACGGTTACCGTGTCGCTGCTGCGGATCGGGGAGCGCATCTCGTCGTCGGGGCGGTCCCGGTAGCCGGGGATGTCGTCCAGCCCGTCGGACCGGTCGTAGAGCATCAGTTCCGGCTCGACCTTCCCGTCGAAGGTCAGCGTGACGTCGACTCCGCCCTTCGGCGGATCGCGGAAGCTGATCGAACTGCCCCACGGCCCGGACTCCGTGACCGTCAGGTTCTTGGTGACGGTCTTGTCGTCTGGCACCCAGGCCGTCACCTTCGTGACGGCACCGACCGTGCGCAGGGTCAGATTGTCCGCCCCGCGCTTGGACTCCATGTGGACCCGCAGCTTGTCCCCGACGCGGGTCACCGTCGCGGTCGGCGCTGGCAGGTCGACGTCGGGTGCCCGGCCCCAGTTGTTGATCGGTACCTTCGGTTCCCGGTACCCGTCGGGCACCCGGTCGGGGTCACCGGCCGTGGAGATGAACTCGGAAGTCCACTGTGACGTGTCGGTGTCCTGGGTCACCCAGGTCGCCTTGCCGGTGTCGGCGTTGAGCACATAGGCCAGATAGGTGGGACGCGGTTCCTCCTCGTCGAACCCGGTGACGGCCAGGCCCGTCGCGCAGACCACGACGGCCACGACGGCGGCGCCGACCGGTACCGCCCAGCCGAAACGATGCCTCGGCCGATCGGGAGAGGGCAGCCACAGCTCGAGCAGTGGCACCGAAACCGTCCCCGCCAACGCGAACAGCACCGCGGGCGCTCCCGCCATCGACAGCCCGAACGCCTCGGCGAGGCTGCTGCCGGTGCTCACCAGGATGACCGCGACCGGGACCATGCCGACGGCCAGCGCGGCCACCGCCGTCCACATCGGTGCACGCGGTGCCAGCAGCAGCGCGCCGACGATGCCCGCCGCGGCGAACAGCGCGGGGATCGCCAGCCGGAACGCGGCCCCGGGAGCCACGAACGCCAGCACCGATCCCAACAGCGCCAACCAGGTCAGCGCCCCCAAAGCCAGCGCGGCCGGGCCCAGTCGCCGACGCAGCGTCAGGTACCACGCCAACACGGCCGCGACCGCCAGCAGCCCGGTCGCGAACACGAACGGGGCGGGGGCGTGCAGCATGCCGCGGGTGTCGGCCACCCCGGACCGCGACAGGGTCATCGCGATCCACATCGCCTGCGCCAGCGCCACCGAAACCGCCAGTGCCACCGGGATCGTGGCGACCGCGATGCCGAACCGGGGCAGGCTGAGCAGGTCGCGGCGCCGGGCGATGGCGACGGCCGCCACCAGCAGCCCCAGGCTCAGCACCGACAGCACGATCCCCCAGGTGGGCGTGTAACTCACGAACAGGCCGAGGAAGTGGAAGTAGACGGTGTCGGAGTCCGACTGGATGGTGGCCAGATCGGTGTCGCCGAACGCTGCCGCGAGGCCGAGCATGTTCGCGCCGTGGTGCTGCATGGTCGCGGGGTCCACATGGTCCAGTGAGTCGCCCGGGGTGTGGTACCACGCGGGGGAGCCGATGTTCGCCGAGTTCAGCCCGGAGTACCCGGCGGCGCTGAAGTTCGTGAAGTCGGTGTCGTTGGGCATGTGCCGGTATACCTCCACCATGGAGGAATCGCCGGTGGTGTGGGGCGCGGAATCGGCGTAGACGTCGATGAGCCGGGAGTTGCCGGTGGAGGTCTCGAACATGAGCGACGGGCCGTCGGTGCCGCGCGCCTCCCAGTTCAGCACCACGTCGTTGCCCTTGGACGGGTGCTCGCGGGCGTACGCGTCGGCGCCCAGCAGGCCGGTCTCCTCGCCGTCGGTCAGCAGCACCACGATGTCGTTGCGCGGCTTGGGTCCCGCCGCCAGCGCGCGGGCGGTCTCCAGGACCGCGGCGGTCGGGGTGCCCGCGTCGCCCGCGCCGGGACCGGCGGCCACGGAGTCGTAGTGCGACACCAGCAGCACCCGCCCGGTCGGGTCGGTGCCCGGCAGTGTGGCCACGACGTTGTCGACGCGGCCGAACACGACCTCGTTGTCCCGTGCCTCGCCGCCGACGTCCTCGGTCACGTCGACGTCGTAGTCGAGTTCGCGCAGCTTGTCGGCGAGGTCGTCGCGGACCCGGTCGCTCTCCTCGCTGCCCAGCGGACGCGGTTTGGTCGCGATGTCCTCCAGGACGTCGCGGGCGCGTTCGGCGCTGAACTCGGTCCTGCCGGGGTCGGCGGGTGCCGGGCTGGACGCGTCGACGATCAGGTTCACGGTGACGGCCACGGCCAGCACCAGCAACGCCGCGACGGCGGCCAGCGGGCGGCGGCCGTCGGGGATGAACGCACCTCTCATGGCGGAAGTCTACGTATCGGACACGGCTTCCGGGTGGCTCGTGGAGCGGGGGAGCGTGATGGTGAAGATCGCGCCCCGGGAACCATTGCGGACGGTGATGTCGCCGCCGTTGGCGCCGACGAGTTCCCGGGTGATGGCCAGCCCGAGCCCGCTGCCGCCGGTGTCGCGGCTGCGGGAGGAGTCGGCTCGCCAGAACCGGTCGAAGACCCGGGACAGGTGGTCGGGCGCGATGCCGCCGCCGGTGTCGGCGACCATGAGGACGACCTCGTCGCCGGACGCGAAGGCGCGCAAGGCGACGGTGCCGTCGGCCGGGGTGGCGTGCAGCGCGTTGGTCACCAGATTGCCGATGGCCTGGCGCATCCGGTTGGGGTCGACGTCGATCGGCAGCGACTCCGTGTCGGGGACATCGAGTGTCAGGTTCACCTGCCCGCCGTTGGCCGCCGCCTGGTGTGCGGCCTGACAGCCGCGCAGCAGTTCCGCCGCGTCCTGCGGGATCCGTTCGCAGGGCAGCTGGCCCGCGTCGGACAGCGCCAGCAGTCGCAGGTCGTCGATGATGCGGGCCAGCAGCGTCGACTCCTCGCGCAGCGAGTCGATGTGTTCGGGGGACGCGGGTACGATGCCGTCGGCGATCGCCTCCAGGTATCCGTGGATATTGGACAGTGGGGTGCGGAGTTCGTGGGCGCTGTCGGCGATGAGCTGGCGGCGTTGCCGTTCGGCGCGATCGAGCGATTCGACCATCTGGTTGAAGGTGTTGCCCAGTTCCGTCAGTTCGTCGCGGCCGCGGATGCTGACCTTCGTCTTGAGGTTTCCGGACGACAATGCCCGGGACGCGGTGATGAGCGAGTCGATGGGGCGGATGACGCGCCGGGCGAGCAACGCCGAGACCAGAACGACGACGATGAGGACGGCGAGCCCGAGGATGGTCAGCTGGGTGGCCGGGTAGGTGATCGTGAAGGGTTCCTCGGTGCCCAGGTGCAGCAGCAGCGGCTCAGGGGACACGTCCAGCGCGCGCTGCTGCATGACGTAGAACAGGCAGGTCTTCCTGTCGTCGTAGGACTCTTCGTCGGCGCAGGCGTCGAACGCCTCGCGATCCTCGCGTTCCTCGCTGGCGGAGACTTTCTCGGAACCTTCGCATTCGGGAATGTCGGTTACCGGGGAATCCAGCTCGCCATCGTCGGCATCCGATTCCACTTCGATCTCTTCGTCCTTGAACGCTTCTTTGCAGAGCACCAGCCGCATCTGGCCTCGGAACTCGGCCAGCTCCTTGACAGCGTCGTCGATCTCCGACATCGCTTCGGGTGTCGGGGTGTATTCCAGCTCCATCACGTCCTGCGGCGTCAGCCGAGGACGCAGCAGGGTCGGCTGCTGTGTGGACGGCGGTGGGGACTCGCCTTTCGTCTCGGCCGAGTCGACGATGACGTCGCCGGACAGATTGGTGAGCAGAATCCGTTCGCCGGTCTCGTCGTGCAGCTCGGCGACCTTGTCGTCCACTTGCGACCACGATGCTCGTTTGCCGGCGAATGACTCCAGCTTCGCGCCGATCTCGTCGCCGGTGAACCGCTGCGTTTCGACGGTGGCCTGCGCGGCCTGGTCGACGCGCCAGGCCACCAGTCCGGCCACCACCCCCGCGGTGAGCACGGCCACCAGCACGACGAGCAGGAAGACCCGGAATCGAAAGCCGCGCATCATCAGTCCACCGCCAACGTGTAGCCGTGCCCGTACACCGTCAGCAGCTGAACCGGATGCGCCGGATCGGGTTCGATCTTGCGGCGCAGGTTCGCGATGTGCGCGTCCACTGTGCGCGGCGAGACGTGGCTGTCGAACCCGAAGGCCCGGTGCACGATGTCGAGCCTGGAGAACACTCGCCCGGGT
The DNA here is from genome assembly GCF_000024545.1 of Stackebrandtia nassauensis DSM 44728. Classification (GTDB taxonomy): domain Bacteria; phylum Actinomycetota; class Actinomycetes; order Mycobacteriales; family Micromonosporaceae; genus Stackebrandtia; species Stackebrandtia nassauensis. The sequence goes on along the minus strand of NC_013947.1, from coordinate 5,678,593 downwards.
TCGGCGGCCAACGCGGCCAGCACCGCGAACTCGCGGGCCGTGACCGACACCGGCTCGCCGTCGACGCTGACCCGCACCCGTCCGGTGTCGACGGTCAGTCGGCCGACCTGGAATACCGTGGGCGGCCCGGATTCGGGACGGGAGCGACGCAGCAGCGCCCGCACCCGCGCGGCCAGTTCCCGGGGACTGAACGGCTTGGTCATGTAGTCGTCGGCGCCCAGCTGGAGCCCTTGCAGCAGCGTGTCCTCGTCGTCGCGGGCGGTCAGCACCAGGATGGGCACCTGGGAGTCCGAACGCAGGACCCGGCACACGTCCATTCCGTCCAGTTTGGGCATCATGATGTCCAGCACCAGCAGATCGGGGTGGCGACTGCGGGTCTCGTCGACAGCGCGCCGCCCGTCGGTCACGACCAGGACGTCGTGGCCGTCCCGTTCCAGGTACGTCCGGATCAGGTGCGCCTGTTTCGGGTCGTCCTCGGCCACCAGCACGCGTGCGTTCATGGGTCCCATTGTTGTCACATCGCCGGAAACCCGTGAAGAACCTGTGAAGGCGTTTTGGGCGATTGCGTCCATCGTGGGGCATTAGCTCCAATATCGAACAGTGCGAATAGTTGTATTCCGGACTTTTCGGGTGGGATTTCGGGACGACGCCGTTCCTAGCTTTGCCGCCATGTCTCGCATGACCCGCAGGTTCATCACATTCGGCATCATCACCACGGCTTTGGTGGCGTTCGGCGCCGCCTTCGGTATCCACGCGTTCTCGGACACGCTGTTGCAGACCACGTCCGGTAACTCCAAGACACTGACGATCGCCCCCGAGGGCGACACCGACGTCGACGTGGACATCGACGGCTTCGCCAACTGGGCGCTGCTCGACCGCTCCAGCGGCGACATCGAGGGAGCCAACCTGAAGGAGACCTCGACCCCGCAGTCCATGATCAAACCGTGGCTGGTCGCCGACTATCTGCGGCAGGCCGAATCCGACGCGCCGCCGCTGCTCGACAGTGCCTCGGCGGCGATCCGGATCAGCGATGACGAAGCCGCCCAGACCATCTACGAGGAGCTCGGCGAGGACGCGTCGATCGAGCGGCTCATCTCCACCTGCGCCCTGACCGACACGACTGTCTTCCCCGGCCGGTGGAGCAAGACCGAGATGTCGGTTCGCGACGCCGCCCGCATGGGGGAGTGCGTCGCCGACGGCCGCGCCGCGGGCCCGTGGACGAAGTGGCTGCTGAACGAGATGCGGCACGTGCGCGGCAGCACCGCCGACGAGGACCAGCACGCCACCTCCGGCGGTGGCCGGTGGGGCATCATCGACGGCCTGCCCGCATCGCTGCGCGACGAGGTCGCCATCAAGAACGGCTGGACCCGGATGGCCGACGGCGACTGGGATCTCAACTGCCTGGCCATCCACGACGACTGGGTGCTGGCCATCATGATGGGCTACTCCGGCGACCGCTCCCTCGACTACGGGGCCGACCGCTGCCGGGCGATCACCGAGCAGCTGTTCGGGTCCGGGGCGTGACCGGATCAGGACCCGTTGTTTCCCGAACTGATGCATTCGCGTCGTTGATCGTTCCCCGACGGCCGGGTAAGAATTGTGGTGCCCTTATCTGTTTGCCCACCTCATCCGGCCGTCGTGGGTTCGATCCCTGAAGGCTGTGCTTTATGTCAATGGGTAGATCTCGTCTTGGCCGGACGATCGCGGTGGTGTGTGCCGCGACGCTGGCGGGAATCGCGTTCGGTGTGCCCCCGGTGGCGGCCGCGTCGTCCGATGTGGTGCTGAACGAGGTGTACGGCGGCGGCGGGAACTCCGGCGCCACCCTGACCAACGACTTCATCGAACTGACCAATCGCGACGGTGGGCCGGTCGACGTGTCCGGGTGGTCGGTGCAGTACCACTCCGCCTCGGCCACCGGATCGTGGCAGGTCACGCCGCTGACCGGCCAGGTCGCGCCGGGCCAGTTCTACCTGATCGCCGAGGCCGCCGGCAGCGGCGGCACCCAGCCACTGCCCACACCGGACGTTACCGGCACCATCCCGATGGGCGGCACCGGCGGCACGGTGGCGCTGGTCAAGTCGACCACCGCGCTGACCTGTACCGCCGCCGACTGCGCCGGTGAGGCGTCGATCGTGGACCTCGTCGGCTACGGCAGCGCCGCGATCCGCGAGACCAACCCGGCCGCGGGAGCTTCGAACACGCTGTCGGTGCAGCGCAAGGAAACCGGCGACACCGACGACAACGCCGCCGACTTCGCCGCCGCCGATCCGACCCCCAAGGTGGCCAACGACGGCGGCGACCCCGGACCGGAGTGCCCGGCCGAACCGGGCCCGAACCGGATCCACGACATCCAGGGCGACGGCTGGATCTCGCCGCTGCACGGCGATCCGGTCGCCGACGTGCCCGGCGTCGTGACCGCGGTGCGGACGCAGTCGCCGCGCGGCTACTGGATCCAGGACACCGCGCCCGACTCCGACGCCGCCACCAGCGAGGCCGTGTTCGTGTACGCGGGCTCCGCGCCGGTCACCGTGCAGGTGGGGGACGCGGTCTCGGTGTCGGGCAAGGTATCCGACTTCTACCAGCTGTCGTCCGGTGAGACCTTCCCGAACACCGCGAACCTGTCCATCACCGAGATCACCAATCCGGTGACGGCGGTGTGCTCGTCCGGGAATCCGTTGCCGTCGACCGAGACCGTGGCCGCTGACTCCATTCCCGACGTCTACGCGCCCACCGCGCCCACCGGCAACGTCGAGGACCTCAACCCGGTCGACGCGTCCCGATCCACCATGGACTTCTGGGAGGCTCGCGAGGGAATGCTGGTCTCGGTCTCCGATGCCCGGGTCGTGGGCCCCGGCAACGAGTTCGGCGAGATCTACCTGACCGTCAAACCCGACGAGTACGCCTCCGAGCGCGGCGGCACCGTCAACACCGGCTACGACAACACCCCCACCGGCCGGATCGTGGTCTTCCCGGTCTCCGGTTCGGTGCCACCGGCCAATGTGGGCGACACGCTCACCGGCGCCACCTCCGGCCCGGTGGATTACTCGCTGTACGGCGGTTACGGCATCGCCGCCACCCAGGTGGGTGGCGTGGCGTCCGGCGGCATCGACCGGCAGGTCGCCACCGCGCAGACACCGGAGCAGCTGGCCGTGGCCACCTACAACGTGGAGAACCTGAGCCCCAAGGACTCCGGCGGCAAGTTCGCCGCGCTGGCCGAGGGCATCGTCACCAACCTGGCCGCGCCGGACGTCGTCGTGCTGGAGGAGATCCAGGACAACAACGGCTCCACCAACGACGCCGTCGTCGACGCCGACCAGACCCTCGACAAGCTGACCGCCGCGATCACCGCGGCCGGTGGGCCGCGGTACGACTGGCGACAGATCAGCCCCACCGACGACGCCGACGGCGGCCAGCCGGGCGGCAACATCCGGGTGGCTTTCCTGTTCAACCCGGACCGGGTGTCCTTCGTGGACCGCGAGGGCGGCGACGCGACCACCCCGGTCACCGTCGGCACCGACTCCGACGGCACCCCGTCCCTGAACGTCTCGCCGGGCCGCATCGACCCGGCCAACGAGGCGTGGAAGTCCAGCCGCAAGCCGCTGGCCGGTGAGTTCCGGTTCAACGGCGAGAAGGTCATCGTGGTGGCCAACCACTTCAACTCCAAGGGCGGCGACCAGAACGCGGACGGCCGGTACCAGCCGCCGGAGCGCTCCACCGAGGTGCAGCGGATCAAGCAGGCCAAGGCGGTCAACGCCTTCGTCAAGGACACGCTGGCCGTGGACGCCGACGCCAACGTCGTGGTCGCGGGTGACATCAACGACTACCAGTTCTCCCCGGCGCTGGACGCGCTCACCGACGGGGAGGTGCTGGAGGACCTGATCACCGGCCTGCCGGACACCGAGCAGTACACCTATGTGTACAACGGCATCTCGCAGGTGCTGGACCACATCCTGGTCAGCCCGGCGCTGGCGAAGGCCGACTACGAGGTGGTTCACATCAACGCGGAGTTCGCGGAGCAGAACTCCGACCACGATCCGCAGGTCGCGCGGCTCAACTTCCCGCCGAAGTGCACCAAAACGGTGTCGGGCAGGCACATCGGGCCGCTGACGGTCAAGAAGGGCGTGACCTGCCTGGACGACGCGACCCAGATCGGCACCATCACCGTCAAGGACGGGGCCAGCCTCCACGTCGTGGACAGCACCATCACCGGACCGCTGAAAGCCGAGGGCGCCAAGTCGATCAGCCTGTGTTCGTCCAAGGTGGTCGGAACGATCGCCATCGACGGGTCGAGCGGGCCGGTGACGCTGGGCGGCGACTGCGACGGCAACCGGGTCGTGGGCCGGATCGGGCTCACCGACAACACCGGCGGGGTGACGATCGTGGACAACACGCTCGTCGGCTCGCTGGCCTGTACCGGCAACGACCCGGCACCGACCGGGGAGGGCAACAGGATCAGCGGATCCCGTACGGGGCAGTGCAAGGAGTTGTGACCCGAAGGATGTGACGGCGAGATCGGCCGTCGAGCCGCGCGAGCTGACTTCAGCTCGCGCGGCTCATTTCGTTGGCGGCCTGACCATTCCTTCGGCCAGCGCCGTGACCGTTCGTTCGATGAGCGCGGGGATGTCGGACTCGTCGGCGGTCAGCACCAGGTGGTGCAGCGTGCCCGCGAGCGCGCGGGCCAGCGCTTCGACGTCGGTCGCGGCGGCGACGCGTCCCAGCTTCCGTTCGGCATCGAGATAGGCGGCGGTCGCGGTTTCGATCGCGTCGATGCCGGTGTTGCCGTCGCCGAGGACCGACGCGACGCCGTCGACGAGATCGGGGCGCGCGACCAGGAGCCGCGTCAGTGCCCGCGCGGAGCCGAACGGGGTGGCCAGCAGCGTGTCGCTCAGATTGCGCGCGACGGTATTCGTTCCGGCCTTGTCCGGCAGGGTCCTGGCGTTGGCCGAGATCTGGAAGGCGCGGTCAACGGCGTAGCCGACCAGGAAATCGTCCAGGTCGCGGAAATGTGAGTACAGCAGGCCGGTGGCTACCCCGGCCGCTCCGGTGACGGCGCGGCCGCTGAGTTTGCCCGGTCCGTCGCGGACGATCAGCTGCTCGACAGCGGCGAACAGCTGCTGCCGGACTTCGGGGATCGCGACTCCTCTGGGCACGCCGACCAGTGTATTGACCGCTTGGCCGCTCGCGACGTGCAGCGGGCGGGACCCGCTCTTGACCAAGTATGAACATGTGCTCAAATTAAGAATGAGCAGACGCTCATACTTGGCAGGAGGCACGATGCGAAACGGCGACGGCGACAACGTATGCGGTGGAAGCCGCGACGGGCGCGCAAGCGGTGCCAGCGACAGCGCTCCAAACGGCGGCGCCCGCACGAAGCGGGTCATCATCTCGGGAGCCGGGATCGCGGGGCTGGCCACCGCGCTGCGGTTCCAGCGCGCCGGTTGGCGAACGCTCATCGTCGAGAAGGCTCCGGGCCGCCGCAGCAGCGGCTACATGGTGAACCTGCTGGGAACCGGCTACGACGCCGCCGACCGGCTGGGCCTCGTACCCGCGTTGCGGCCCAACGACCTCGGCGTCTTCACGTCGATGATCGTCAATCCCGACGGCAGCCAGAAGTTCACGATCCCCGCCGCTCTGACCCAGGCCGCACTGGGGAAACGGGCGATCACCGTGTTCCGTGGCGACCTGGAGTCCGCGCTGTACGAAGCGGTGCGCGACACCGCCGAGTTCCGGTTCGGCACCACCGTGCGCGAAGTGGACCAGGACGCGTCCGAGGTCCGAGCGACGTTGAGCGACGGCACCGTCGAAAGCGGCGACCTACTCGTCGGAGCCGACGGCCTGCACTCCGGCGTCCGCGAGCTGGTCTTCGGACCCGAGACGGACTTCCGCGTCGACCTGCGGCACATGGTGGGCGCCTTCCCGCTTCCCGAGGTCCCCACCCGGGTGCCCGACGGCGCGAGCGCCACCTACATCGGACCGCTGCGCACCGCCGCGATCGTGAACCTGGGGCCGGGCCGATCGTCGGCGTTCTTCGCCTATCGCTGCGAGGACCCGCAAGCCGAACTCGCACGGGGAGCGTTCGCGTCGCTCGCTGAGCGGTTCGGTGACCTGGGCGGCGGGTTCCCGGACGCGCTGCGGCAGCTGAAGGCCGACCCGGACGCCGCTTACTTCGACTCGGTCAGCCAGATCGACCTGGGCTCGTGGTTCCGGGGACGCGTCGTGCTGCTGGGCGACGCGGCCTGGTGCGTCACGCTGTTCGCCGGATACGGTGCGGCGCTGGCGATGACCGGAGCCGAACGGCTCGGTGCGGCCATCACCGAATCCGGTGTGGACTTGGCTACGGCGCTGGAACAGTGGGAGGCCGAGCTGCGGCCCGAGGTCCGCAAGCGGCAATCCCTGGCCCGCAAGGGAACCGCGCAGTTCTGCCCGCCGACCCGGTTCCACGTGTGGATGCGCGACACGACGATCCGTGCCATCCAGATGCCCGGCATCCGCAATCTTGTCCTCGGCTCGCTCAAACGCGCGACTCGCTAGGCGTATGCCGCCGAAGCCGTCCGGCGATCGCGGCGCCGCAAGCGCCCAACGCCCGCGACGCCGAAAAGGACGAGCCCCCGACCCGCCTCCCAGGTCAAGGGCTCGTCCCGTCTCGTCACCTCACAGGTAGCGGCTGTAGGCCGCCAGGGTGAGGAAAGTGGGGTACTCCTCGCCGAGCGCGCACTCGGTGAAGATCTCTCGCGCGTCGTCGAAGCGGTCACCCGCGAAGCGGTCGAGCTTGGCGAACTCGTCCGCCAGCAGCTCGGTGACCCACTCGTGGGTGATGGCCCGGCCCGAGTCGGTGTGCGACTCGGAGCGGATCCACTGCCAGATCTGCGATCGGGAGATCTCGGCGGTGGCGGCGTCCTCCATCAGGTTGTTGATGGCCGCGGCGCCGTTGCCCCGCAGCCACGACTCGATGTAGCGGATGCCGACCTCGATGTTGGCGCGCACGCCGGTCTCGGTGATGGATCCTTCGGTGGCGCTGATGTTCAACAGCGCCTTGGCGTCGGGGACCACGTCCTCTCGCAGCCGCTCGACCTGGTTGGGGATGCCGCCCAGCGTCTCGTCGAACACCTCCATGGCGACCGGGACCAGGTCGGGGTGCGCCACCCAGGATCCGTCGAAACCGTCGTCGGCCTCGCGGGTCTTGTCCGCGCGCACCTTCGCCATCGCGGCGGCGTTGGCCTCCGGGTCGCGGCGGTTGGGGATGAACGCCGCCATCCCGCCGATCGCCGAGGCGCTGCGGCGGTGGCACACCCGCACCAGCTGTTCGGTGTAGGCGCGCATGAACGGGGCGGTCATCGTCACCCGGTCGCGGTCCGGCAGCACGAACCGCGGGCCCCGGTCGCGGAAGTTCTTGATCACCGAGAAGATGTAGTCCCAGCGGCCCGCGTTCAGCCCGGAGCTGTGGTGCCGCAGTTCGTAGAGGATCTCCTCCATCTCGAACGCGGCGGTGATCGTCTCGATGAGGACGGTGGCGCGGATGGTGCCGTGCGGGATGCCCAGCTCCTGTTGCGCCAGGATGAAGACGTCGTTCCACAGTCGCGCCTCGGTGCGGGATTCCAGCTTCGGCAGGTAGAAGTAGGGTCCGCGTCCCTGCGAGATCAGCCGTCGCGCGTTGTGGAAGAAGTACAGTCCGAAGTCGACCAGGGCGCCGCTCATCGGCACGCCGTCGACCCGCAGGTGGCGTTCGGCCAGGTGCCAGCCCCGGGGACGGACGATGATGGTGGGCAGGTCGGTCAGCGTCTGGCTGTTGAGCCGGTAGCTCTTGCCCTGGTCGCTGGTGAAGTCGATGCCGCCGGTCAGGACGTCGCCGAGGTTCAGCTGCGCGTTGATCACATTGGACCAGCTCGGCGTGGAGGAGTCCTCCATGTCGGCCAGCCAGCACTTGGCGCCCGAGTTGAGCGCGTTGATGGTCATCTTGCGGTCGCAGGGACCGGTGATCTCGACGCGACGATCCTCGAGGCCCGGCGCGAACGGCGCGACCGTCCAGGAGATGTCCTCGCGGATCGCGGCCGTCTCGGCCGGGAACTCGGGGTCGACGCCGTTGGCGATCCGGACCCGGCGTTCCTGCCGGGCCTGGAGCAGTTCTTGGCGGCGACCCACGAAGGCATTGTGGAGGGTCGCCAGGAACTCCAGCGCCCCGGGCGTCAGGATCTCTTCTTGGCGTGGCACCGGCGGTCCCGCGATGGTGATCTCGCGGGTGGGCCGATGTTCGGTGAGCATGGTCATCGCTGTCTCCTGAAAACGCTTCGCTGTCAGTGGAATTGGCCGGACTCGGTGGATCCGGCGAGCGCCAGCGTCGAACCGCTCGGATTGAGGGCGGTGGCGATCTCGTCGAAGTAACCGGTGCCGACCTCGCGCTGGTGCTTGGTCGCGGTGTAGCCGGCGTCTTCGGCGGCGAATTCGCGTTCTTGCAGGTCGACGTAGGCCGTCATGCCCTCGCGGGCGTAGCGGTGGGCCAGGTCGAACATGGAGTGGTTGAGCGAGTGGAACCCCGCCAGGGTGATGAACTGGAACGTGAAACCCATGGCGCCCAACTCGTTCTGGAACTTGGCGATGGTGTCGTTGTCCAGGTGCCGTTTCCAGTTGAAGGACGGCGAGCAGTTGTAGGCCAGCATCTGGTCCGGGAACTCGGCCTTGACGGCCTCGGCGAACTGCCGCGCCACCTCCAGGTCGGGGGTGCCGGTCTCCATCCACAGCAGATCCGAGTACGGCGCGTAGGCCTTGGCGCGGGCGATGCAGGCGGGAAGCCCGTTGGTCACCCGGTAGTAGCCCTCGGAGGTGCGCTCGCCGGTCAGGAACTCGGCGTCGCGTTCGTCGATGTCGGAGGTGAGCAGGGTGGCGGCCTCGGCGTCGGTGCGGGCCACGATCAGCGTCGGGGTCCCGGCGACGTCGGCGGCCAGCCGGGCGGCGTTGAGGGTGCGCACGTGCTGCGAGGTCGGGATCAGGACCTTGCCGCCCAGGTGTCCGCACTTCTTCTCGGACGCCAGCTGGTCCTCCCAGTGCACCCCGGACGCACCGGCGGTGATCATGCTCTTCATAAGTTCGTAGGCGTTGAGCGGACCGCCGAAACCGGCCTCGGCGTCGGCGACGATCGGCACCAGCCAGTCCTCGACACTGCTGGCACCCTCGGCGAACTCGATCTGGTCGGCGCGCAGCAGCGCGTTGTTGATGCGCCGCACCACCTGTGGCACCGAGTTGGCCGGGTACAGCGACTGGTCGGGGTAGGTCTGGCCGGCCAGGTTGGCGTCGGCGGCGACCTGCCAGCCCGACAGGTAGATGGCGCGCAGTCCGGCCCGGACCTGTTGCACCGCCTGGTTTCCGGTCAGCGCGCCCAGCGAGTTGGTGTAACCGCCCGAGGCGGCCTCACCGGTCAGCTGGGCCCACAGCTTCTCCGCGCCGCGCCGGGCCAAGGTGTGCTCCTCCTGCACCCGGCCGCGCAGCTTGACGACCTGCTCGGCGGTGTAGTCGCGGGTGACGTTCTGCCAGCGCGGGTCGGTGCGCCAGTCGAGTTCCAGCTGTTCGATGGTGCGCGTCCTGAGATCCGTGGGCTTCGACATCGTCATGCTCCTGTCCTGGTGAGGTACCGGGCTGACCGCGAACGGTCATTTCTACTTACTGGTAACAAGAATTTTCCAGCGAGAGCCGGTTTGGAAGACTTTTGTGATGTGAAGATTTGCGTTTCTTCGCATATGCTGAAGAAATGGGAAAGAAGGACGCCACCCAGCCGCAGCCGCACGCGCCCTGGGGCGCGGCCGAGACGCCACCGGCGGCCGAGGCCGAGCCGAGCCTGGACCTGATCAGCCTGGGCAAGCGGATTCGTCACCTGCGCAAACAGCGCGGGATGACCCTCGACGCCTTCGGCGAGGCCATCGGTACCGCGCCCTCGCAGCTGTCGATGATCGAGAACGGCAAGCGGGAGCCGAAACTGTCAATGTTGCGCGCGCTGGCCCGGGAGCTGGGGGTCAGCTCGGACGAACTGCTGCGCACCGAACCGCCGAACCGGCGAGTGGCCCTGGAGATCGAGCTGGAGCGGGCCCAGCAGAGCTCCGGGTACCAGTCGCTGGGGCTGCCGAGCGTACGGCCGTCGGCGCGGGTGCCCACCGAGGTGCTGGAAGCGCTGGTGGGGCTGCATCGTGAGGTCGAGCGGCAGGTCAACCTGCACGCCGCCACGCCGGAGGAGGCGCGCCGCGCCAACACCGAACTGCGGCGCCGGATGCGCGACCGCGACAACTACTTCGGCGACATCGAGGCGCAGGCACGCGACCTGTTGAAGCATGTGGACTATTCCAGCGGCCCGCTGTCGCAGTACGCCATCTCGGACCTGGCCTCGTATCTGGGCTTCACACTGCACCATGTGGACGATCTGCCGCACTCGACCCGTTCGGTGACGGACCTGCGCAACCGCCGCATCTACCTGACCCAGAACAAGTCCAGCTTCCACGACCCCCGCACGGTGCTGTTGCAGGCGCTGGCCAGCCAGGTCCTGGAACACGACGTGCCACCCACCTATGCGGACTTCCTGGGGCAGCGGGTGGCGACCAACTACCTGGCCGCGGCACTGCTGATCCCGGAGGTCAGCGCTGTGAAGTTCCTGCGGCAGGCCATGGCCGCCAAGGAGATCGCGGTGGAGGACCTGCGCGACAACTTCGCGGTGTCCTATGAGACCGCCGCGCACCGGTTCACGAACCTGGCGACCCACCACCTGGGCATCCGCACGCACTTCCAGAAGGTCCACAAGTCGGGGACCATCTTCAAGGCCTACGAGAACGACGGGGTCGCCTTCCCCAGGGACCCGACCGGAGCCATCGAGGGACAGCAGATCTGCCGGTTCTGGACCAGCCGTCAGGTCTTCGAGGTGCCGGACAAGTTCAGCCCGTTCAACCAGTACACCGACACCTCGACCGGCAGCTACTGGTGCACCGCCCGCACCGAACGCGGCCCCGACGGCGAGTTCTCGCTCAGCGTCGGCGTGCCCTACGAGGCCTCGAAGTGGTTCCGCGGCAAGGAGACCACGGCGCGGTCGGTGTCGCGCTGCCCGGACCCGGAATGCTGCCGTCGTCCACCGCGCGAACTGGCCGAGGCGTGGGCCGGGCAGGTGTGGCCCGCGGGGCGGGCCACGTCGTCACAGCTGGCCGCCATGCCCCGGGGATCGTTCCCCGGGGTGGACGAGACCGAGGTGTACCGGTTCCTGGAGAAGCACTCCCGGCAGTGAGCCGGGCCTTAGGCCTTGGCCTTCTTCTCCAGCTGCGGCACCAGTTCCTCGATGGCGTAGGGGATGCTCAGCACGGTGTTGAACGACATCGCCGCGCCGATCTTCGGGCCCTCCTCGTAGGGCACGAACAGGTCGCGGCCGTCCTTGACGACGTCCAGTTCGGAGTAGACCTTGTCGTTCTTGACGTTCTTCGCCGCGGCCTCGTCGGCCGTCAGCCACACCAGCAGGTCGACGTCCACGAGGTCCAGTCGTTCGGATCCGAACTCGACGACGTTGTTGCCCTTCTCGATCTCGGACTCGATCTTGTCGTCGGGCTTGAAGCCCAGCAGCGTCATGAACTCCATCTTGGGGTCGTCGGCGGCGAAGGCGACGTACTTGCCCTTCTCGTAGCCCTCGGAGACGGCGGCGGTGAGCTTGCCGAACTCGGGGTGCTCCTCGCGCACGGCGGCGAAGTCGTCCTCGATGCCGTCGATCAGCTTGTCGAGTTTCTTCTCCTCGCCGACGGCCTTGGCGATCGGTTCGGCCATGGCTTGCCACGGCGCCGCGTAGTCCTCGTGCCCCAGGGGTTGTGCCACTACCGGCGCCCACTTGGACAGCGTCTTGTACTGGTCCTTGGTCATGCCGGAGTACTGCGCGACGATCAGGTCGGGGGCCAGCTTGGCGATCTTCTCCATGTTGTAGTCGTCACGTTCGCCGACGATCTTGGGCTTCTTGCCCTTCCACAGCTCCTTCGCCCACGGCCAGGCGCCGTAGGGCCGCTCGCCGAACCAGTCGACGACACCGACGGGCTGGATGCCAAGGGCCAGCAGGGTGTCGGCGTCGTTAAGGCCGAGCGCGACCACCTTGGACGGTTTCTTGTCGATGGTCGTGGTGCCGTACTTGTGCTTGATCTTGACACCGAAGTCGCCCCCGGCGTCGGTTCCGGCGCCGCCGCCGCAGGCGGCCAGTGCCAGGATCAGGGGCAGGGTGAGTCCGAGCAGGGCGCGTCGCCACAGGGAGGCGGACGAGGTGGGGGCGGTTGACATGCTGCTAAGGTAAGCCTTCCCTAAGCTACGTTGTCGCGGGGGTACCCCCCTACCGCATACACACCCCCACTGGAGACCCATGAGCGTCACGACGTCGCCCAAGGCGGCCGCCGCCGCCCCGGCGCGATCGCCGGTGTCGCGCGGCACCTGGCTGCTGGCGCTCACCGGGGTGCTGGCGGTGCTGTGCCTGCTGTCGATCATGCTCGGCAGCCGGGCGATCGGCGCGGGCACCGTGCTGGACGCGCTGGCGGGCGACGGCGACGCGCAGACCGTCGCGATCGTGTGGGACGTCCGGATTCCCCGCACCGCGATGGCACTGCTGGTCGCCGCCGGACTGGGCATGGCCGGGGTGCTGATGCAGGCCCTGACCCGCAACCCGCTGGCCGACCCGGGACTGCTCGGCGTCACCGCCGGCGCCGCCTTCGCGATCGTGATCTCGGTGGCGTTCTTCGGCATCGCCTCGATGCTCGGCTTCATCTGGACCGGCTTCGGCGGCGCGCTGGTGGCCGGGCTGGTGGTGTACCTGCTGGGCGGCGTGGGACGCGGCGGCGCCACCCCGGTAAAGCTCGCCGTCGCGGGCGTCGCCGTCTCGGCGCTGCTGAGCGCGCTGACCAGCGGCATCGTGCTGACCGACACCAACGCGCTCAACCGGTACCGCTACTGGGCCGCCGGATCGCTTGCCGGTCAGGACACCGAGGTACTGCTCCAGATCGCGCCGTTCCTGCTGGTGGGCATGGTGGTGGCGCTGTCGCTGGCGTCCTCGCTCAACAGCCTCGCCCTGGGCGACCGGGTCGCGAAATCACTGGGCCGCCGCGTCGGACTGATCCGGCTCACCGGAGCCGTGGTCGTGACCCTGCTGACCGGCGCCTGCGTCGCGGTGTGCGGCCCGATCGTCTTCGTCGGACTCATCGTCCCGCACGTCGCCCGGGCCATCACCGGACCCGACTACCGCTGGATGCTGGGCTACACACTGGTCCTGGCACCGATACTCATGCTCGCCGCCGACATCACCGGCCGCGTCATCGCCCGCCCCACCGAGGTCAACGTCGGCGTGGTGCTGGCCTTCATCGGCGGCCCGTTCTTCATCGCCCTGGTGCGCCGCCGTCGACTGGCGGAGCTGTGACGATGACGACGACCCTCCACCGTGACCGGACCCGCCGCAGCCTCGTCTTCCGGCTGGGCACCCCCGAGGTCTCCGGGATGCTGCGGATCCGGCTGCTGGCCTGCTGCGTCGGGCTGGCCGCCGTCACCGTCCTGTTGCTGCTGACCGGGATCGCGCTCGGCGACTTCCCGCTGACATTGTCCGATGTGGCCACAGCGCTGCTGGGCCTCGGCGATCGCGGCAACATGCTGATCGTCCACGAACTGCGGCTGCCCCGGGCGATGCTGGGCCTGCTCGCCGGGGCCGCGTTCGCGATGTCGGGCGCGGTGTTCCAGACCATGACCCGCAACCCGCTGGCCAGCCCCGACATGATCGGCATCAGCGCGGGAGCCTCCACCGCCGTGGTGGCGGGACTCGTGCTGGGCATCGGCTCCCAGCTGGGCACCCAGGTGCTGGGGCTCATCGGCGGCCTGGCCGGGGCCCTGGTGATCTACCTGCTGGCCTGGCGGCGCGGCACCACCGGCTACCGGATCGTGCTGGTGGGCATCGGGGTGTCGTGGATGTGCGTGGCCACCACCGACTACCTGCTGTCCATCGCCTACCCGTGGCAGGCGCACAAGGCGGTCGGCTGGCTGGTCGGCAGCCTCAACGACCGCACCTGGGACCACGCCGTCACTCTCATGTGGGCGATGGCGGTCCTGGTGCCCGCCACCGTGATGCTCAGCCGCTGGTCGCGCGATCTGCAACTGGGCGACCGGGTCGCGATCGTCCTGGGCACCCCGCTGCAACTCGCCCGGCTGCTGCTGGTCGTGACCGGCGTGGGCCTGGTCGCCTTCGCGACCGCCGCGACCGGCCCGATCCTGTTCGTGGCGCTGGCGGCCCCGCAGATCGCCCGCCGCCTCGCTGGAATGGCCTGGCCGCCGCTGCTGGCCTCCGGGCTCACCGGCTCGGCGATGGTGCTGGCCGCCGACCTGGTCGTGCGCAAACTCGTCCCGCTGGTGCTGCCCACCGGCAGTCCGCTGCCGGTCGGGGTGGCCACCGCCGCGCTGGCCGCGCCGGTGCTGCTGTGGCTGCTCGTCCGTACCAACCGCTCCGGTTCAGGAGGCTGACCCCGTGAAATCCGCATCGGACACACCCCGGCTGGCGACCGACGGCCTGCGGCTGGCCTACCAGCGGCGGATCGTCATCGACGACCTCGACCTGGAAGTGCCACAGGGGAAGATCACCGTCATCGTGGGCCCCAACGCCTGCGGCAAGTCGACGCTGCTGCACGGGATGGCCCGGCTGCACCCGCCCGGCGCCGGCAAGGTGATCTTGGACGGACGGTCCATCCACAGTACTCCGACGCGGCAGGTGGCCCGCAAACTCGGGCTGTTGCCGCAGTCGCCGCAGGCACCCGAGGGACTGACCGTCGTCGACCTGGTCGGCCGGGGCCGCGCTCCGCACCAGTCCTGGTGGCGACAGTGGTCGGCGGCCGACGAACAGGCGGTGGACGAGGCGCTGCGGGTCACCGACATGACCGACCTGGCGCAGCGTCCGGTCGACGAACTGTCCGGCGGTCAACGGCAGCGCGCCTGGATCGCGATGGCGGTGGCGCAGCAGACGCCGATCATGCTGCTGGACGAACCCACCACGTTCCTGGACCTGGCGCACCAGATCGACGTCCTGGACCTGATCTTCGAGCTCAACCGGACCGACGGGCGCACCATCGTCATGGTGCTGCACGACCTCAACCAGGCCAGCCGCTACGCCGACCACATGATCGTCATGAAGGCCGGACTGGTCATGGCCGCCGGGCAACCGTCCGAAGTGATCTCGGCGGAGCTGGTGGAGGAGACCTTCGGGGTGCCGTGCGAGATCACCGTCGACCCGGTCAGCGACACGCCGCTGGTGATCCCGGCGGGGCGGCATCACCGTGCAAGCCAACCGATCGCTGACTTAACGCGGCGCCGAGCGCCCGCAGCAGCGTGACGCGCAGGGCCTCGGACATCCGCGCCTCGGGCATCCGGCCGTTGTCGACCTCGTGGGCCGCGGCGTGACTGAGCTCGATGGTGACGGTCGCGAACCAGTGCGGCGGCAGCGTCGCGTCGAACTCGCCCGCCGCCTGTCCCCGGGCGATGACCTTCGTGATCCGCTCGGTGATGGGCGCGTGCTGTCGCTCGTCGTCGGCGGTGGGCACCGCGACCGAGGCCAATGCCTTGCGCAGCACCGGATACCGGTTCGCGGCGGCGGTACTGGCCTCCAGCAACCGGAACAGCGCCTCGGTGGCGGATCCGTCCTCAAGACCGGTGGCGTCGATCGCGGCCACGACGTCCTCGGTGATCCTTTCGACGACGGCCGCCAGCAATCG
This sequence comes from Stackebrandtia nassauensis DSM 44728, assembly GCF_000024545.1. Classification (GTDB taxonomy): domain Bacteria; phylum Actinomycetota; class Actinomycetes; order Mycobacteriales; family Micromonosporaceae; genus Stackebrandtia; species Stackebrandtia nassauensis. The sequence goes on along the minus strand of NC_013947.1, from coordinate 5,662,865 downwards.
ATCCCGGGACGGGAAGTGCGCGTAGACGGTCTGCCGGGTCACGCCCGCCTCGGCGGCGATGGTCTCCAGGCCGGTGTCGGGATTGACGTTGAGCAGCCGCACCGCCGCGTCGAGGATGGCGGTTTCGCTGCGTACGGCGTCGGCGCGGCGGCCGCGAGCGGGGGATCGAGTCATCTCTTACATCCTGTCAAACTTATGGGCTACAGTATCTCTTACATCTGTAAGAGATATGACTCGAACGGAGAACCGTGACATCCCTCGACGCCGATCCGGCGCAGTTCCTCATCGACTTCTACGACGCCCTCAACCACGATCTGATCGAGACCGACGAGGACGCGGCCGTCGTCATCGACCGGTACCACACTCCCGACATCGTCCAGATCGCCGACGGGCACGCGATAGACCGCGAGAAGCTCATCGCGCACACCCGTCCGATCCGCAAGAACAAACCCACCGCGCGCATGGACGTGCACGAGGCGATCGCGACCGGCGATCAGCTCGCGGCGCGGTACACGCTGCACGTGAACAACCGCAAGCGCGACCTCGTCATGGACGTGTTCCTGTTCGCGCGGTTCACACCCGACGGCCGGATGCGCGAATCGCACGTCGTGACCTCGACCAGGTGACGATCACACGCCATCGCGGCCGAACATGTGCCGCCGCCACATAGTGGCCGGGCTCAGGCGTCGGTAGCTTGGCGACATGACGTCGCTTCCATTCGACGAGGGCCTGTCCGGACGCACGGTCGTCATCACCGGCGGCGCGAGCGGCATCGGCCTGGCCTGCGTCCACCGGTTCGCCGCCGCCGGAGCCAAGGTCGTCGTCGCCGACGTCAGCCAGGCCGCCGAACAGGTGGCCGCCGAGGTCGGCGGTACCGCCTGGATCGCCGACCTGTCGAATCCGGACAGTGTGGACGAATGTCCGGTATCGCTGCGGGACACTGACATCCTCGTCAACAACGCGGGCGCCCAGCATGTGGCGCCGCTCCACGAGTTCCCGTCCGAGGTCTTCGCCCGGTTGCAGCGCCTCATGGTGGAGACGCCGTTCCGGCTGATCCGGGCGGTGCTGCCGGGCATGTACGAACGCGACTGGGGCCGGATCGTCAACATCTCCTCGGTGCACGGCGTGCGGGCCTCGCCGTTCAAGGCCGCCTACGTCGCCGCGAAACACGCCCTGGAGGGACTCTCCAAGGTCGTCGCGCTCGAAGCCGCCGAACACGGCGTCACGTCCAACTGCGTGCGGGCCGCGTACGTGCGCACCCCGCTGGTGGAGCGGCAGATCGCCGAACAGGCCCGGCTGCACGGACTGTCCAAAGCAGAGGTCGTGGAGCGGATCATGTTGCGGCCCACCGCCATCAAGCGACTCGTCGAACCCGAAGAGGTCGCCGACAGTGCCCTGTACCTGTGCTCGGGCGCCGCCGCCTTCGTCACCGGCTCCGCGATCACCCTCGACGGCGGCTGGACATCGCACTGATCGCGCCGACAATGGGGACGTGAACGTGCGCATCTACCTCGACCTGCTGGCCCGCGAGGCCACCGCCGTCGAATTCGAGGGCCCCATCACCAAGGCCCGCACCAGCGGCGCCAGCGCCGAGGAACTGGCCGAGCTCGAAGAGGCCAAGCTCGCGGCGCTGCGGGTGCGCGCCCTGCTGGCCCGCCGCGCCCGCCGCGAAGCCGAACTGTCGGCGCTGTTCGACACCGCCGGGGACCTGGCCGGACTGCGCGACCTCGACGCCGTCCTGCAGGCGATCGTGCGCCGGGCCCGGCAGCTGCTGGGCACCGACACCTCGTACATGACCCTGATCGACGACGAACGCGGCGACACCTACATGCGCGTCACCGACGGCTCCATCTCGCCCGCGTTCCAGTCGCTGCGACTGCCGTTGGGCGCGGGTCTGGGCGGCCTGGTCGCGCAGACCGCCTCCCCCTACGCCAGCGCCACGTACCAGGCCGACGCCCGGTTCCGGCACACCGAATGGATCGACTCGGCCGTCGGCGACGAGGGCCTGGTCGGCATCCTCGGCGTGCCACTGAAACTCGGCGACCGGGTCATCGGCGTCCTGTTCGCCGCCGACCGCTCCGAACGCTCCTTCGGACAGGAGGAAGTGGCGCTGCTGTGCTCGCTGGCCGCCCACGCCGCCGTCGCCATCGACAACACCCGACTGCTGCACGAGACCCGCGCGGCCCTCGAGGAACTCAGCGCCGCCAGCGAGATCGCCCGGGAACGCAACGCCGCCGTCGAACGCGCGGGCCGGGCCCACGACCGCATGACCGACATCGTGGTGCGCGGGGGAGGAGTACAGGACGTGGCCGCCGTCGTCACAGACATCCTCGGCGGCGCGGTCCTGGTGCTGGACACCGACGGCCAGCGCCTCGCCGAGGTCGGCACCCCGTCCGGCGACGCGATCCTCGCCGAACTGTCCGACGGAGACGGCGAACCGGCCGTGGTCGCGAACCGAGCCCGCGGCCGGGTCACCCGCCGCGGCCCCGTCTGGATGGCGGCCATCGCGGCGGGCAAGGAGACCTTCGGAACCCTGTTCCTGCGCACCGACACCGAACTGTCCGACGCCGACGAACGCATCGTCGAACGCGCCGCCGTCGTCACCGCGCTGCTGTCGCTGTTCCGCCGCAGCGCCACCGAAGCCGAGGCCCGGGTCCGCGGCGAACTGCTCGACGACCTGGTGAGCGGACGCATCGGCGACACCGACACCCTCGACAGCCGCGCCCGCCTGCTCGGCGTCGACCTGCGCACCCCACACGTCCTGCTGTCCGTACCCCACAACAGAAGCCGCGAACGCGCCACCTTCTGGGCCGCCGGACTGGCCCGCGCCGCCCACGGCCTGAGCACCGCCTACCACGACGAAGTCCTGCTGCTGCTCCCCGGCGACCACCCCGGCGAGGCGGCCCGCAAGGCCGCCCGCGAACTGGGCCAAGCCCTCGGCACCCCCGCCACCGTCGGCGCCGCCGGACCGATCCACCTACCCACCGGAGCCCAAACCGCCCACCGCGAAGCCCGCCGCTGCGCCGAAGCCCTCACCGCCCTGGGCCGCGAAGGCGACGGCGCCAGCTCCGGCGAACTCGGATTCGTCGGACTACTGCTGGGCGGCGGCCAGGACGTCCAACCCTTCCTCACCAGCGCCCTGGGACCGGTCATCGGCTACGACTCCAGGCGCGGCACCGAACTGGCCACCACACTGGAGGCCTACTACGCGGCGGGCAAGAGCCCCTCCAAGGCCGCCGACGCGCTGCACGTCCACGCCAACACCGTCGCCCAACGGCTGGAACGGATCGGGCGCCTCCTCGGCGAGGACTGGCAGCACCCCGACAACGAACTCGAACTCCGCCTCGCCCTCAAGCTGTACCGACTCCACCACGACACGTGACCGCGAGGTCATCCCACCACCCGGGATTATGTCGCCGCATCACATAGGAAGCCCGCCGTGACATCCATAGCATTCGATCTATGACTGCCCCCACAGACAAGCGCAGCTCACTCTCCCGTGTGGTGGGTGCGAGCCTGATCGGCACGACGATCGAGTGGTACGACTTCTTCCTCTATGGATCTGCCGCCGCGCTGGTGTTCAACAAACTGTTCTTCCCCTCCGACGACCCGCTCACCGGCACCCTGCTGGCCTTCCTCACCTACGCCGTCGGCTTCGCCGCCCGCCCCCTCGGCGGCCTGGTGTTCGGCCACTATGGCGACCGGCTGGGCCGCAAACGCCTGCTCGTCATCAGTCTTCTCCTCATGGGTGGCGCCACAGTCCTCATCGGATTCCTGCCAACCCACGCCACCATCGGCGCCGCCGCCCCGATCCTGCTCACCGTCCTGCGCCTCGTCCAGGGCTTCGCCCTCGGCGGCGAATGGGGCGGCGCCGTCCTCCTGGTCTCCGAACACGGCGACGAGAACCGCCGCGGCTTCTGGGCCTCCTGGCCGCAAGCCGGAGCCCCGGGCGGAAACCTGCTGGCCACCGCTGTCCTGGCCCTGCTCGCCGCCTTCCAATCCGACGAGGCCTTCCTGGCCTGGGGCTGGCGCATCCCCTTCCTCCTGTCCGGAGTGCTCGTCATCGTCGGCCTGTGGATCCGACTGTCCATCAGCGAATCCCCACTGTTCCAACAAGTCGCCGACAACCCCGAACGCCTCCCGATCCTCGGCGTCCTGCGCGAACACTGGCGCGACGTCCTCATCGCCATGGGCGCCCGCATCGCCGAGAACGTCTCCTACTACGTCATCACGGCCTTCGTCCTGGTCTACGTCACCGAACACCTCAAACTCCCCAAAGGACTGGCCCTCAACGCGGTCCTCATCGGCTCCGTCATCCACTTCGTCACCATCCCCCTATGGGGAGCGCTGTCCGACCGCCTGGGCCGCCGCCCCGTCTACCTCCTGGGCGCCATCGGCGTAGGCGTCTGGTCCTTCGCCTTCTTCGCCCTCCTCGACACCCGCGCCTTCTGGCCCACCGTCCTGGCGGTCACCATCGGCCTGGTCCTCCACGGCGCGATGTACGGCCCGCAAGCCGCGTTCTTCTCCGAACTGTTCGCCACCCGCCTGCGCTACTCCGGAGCCTCCATCGGCTACCAACTGGCATCCATAGTGGCCGGATCCCTGGCCCCGATCATCGCCACCCTCCTACTCCAGAGCTACGACTCCTCGATCCCCATCTCCATCTACGTCCTGGGCGCCGCCGTCATCACCGCCATCGCGGTCCTCGTCGCCCGCGAAACCCGAGGCCGCAACCTCGACTTCGGCAACCGCCCCCGCCCCGTGAAAGCAGGTGACCACCGATGATCCCCCTGGTCCTCGCCCTCACCGCCACCCTCGTCCCCGCCGCAACCCCTGACACCGACGCGACCCCCGCAGACGTCTACGTCGTCGGCATCTCCTCCGGCGGCTACATGGCCGACCAACTCCACATGGCCCACTCGTCCACCTTCGACGGCCTGGGCATCTTCAGCGCCGGTCCCTACCACTGCGCCCGGGGCAACCTCACCACCGCCCAACTGGCCTGCATGAACGACCTCCAGGACAACGACCCCGGCGCCCTACAACAACTAGCCCGCGACCGCGCCGCCGAAGGCACCATCGACCCCGTCGACAACCTCACCACCAACCCCGTCTGGATCTACCACGGCCGCAACGACTCCACGGTCAAGCAATCCGTCAACGACGACCTGGCCTCCTTCTACACCGACTTCGGCGCCAACGTCTCCTACCGCAACGACTCCCCGGCCGGACACGCCTGGGTCAGCCCGTTGGGCCCCAACGCCTGCGAAACCACCGCCGCCCCCTACATCAACAACTGCGGCGACGACCCCCAATCAGCCATGCTGACCCACCTCCTCGGCCCCATCACCGCCCCCGCCCCCCAACTCTCGGGCGACCTCACCACATTCGACCAAAACCCCCACGCCCCGGGAGGCAACGCCGCCACCATAAGCATGGGCCCCACCGGCTACCGCTACACACCCTCCACATGCACCAACGGCGACTGCCGCCTCCTGGTAGCCCTCCACGGCTGCAAACAAAGCGCCACCACCATCGGCACCACCTTCGTCGAGAACGCCTACCTCAACGAATACGCCGACACCAACAACACCGTCGTCCTCTACCCCCAAGCCACCCCCAGCACCGACAACCCCAACGGCTGCTGGAACTGGTGGGGCTACGGCAACGACCCGAACTATGACACCCACGAAGGCCAACAAATCCAAGCCATCATGAGCATGGTGACCGCCTGAACCGTTGTCACCCAAACGAAACGACGGGGCCCACCCTCCCCAGGGTGGGCCCCGCCGTATCTTTTGCGTTCTAGACGCGGACGAGCATTTTGCCTACGTTTTCGCCGCGCAGCATGCCCAGGAAGGCGTTGACGGTGTTGTCGATGCCGTCGACGATGGTTTCCTCGGTGACGATCTTGCCGGAGGCGAGGTGGGGCGCGATGTCGGCGATGAAGTCCTTCATGCGGTCGAAGCGGTCCAGGACCAGGAAGCCGGTCATGGTGATGCGTTTGCCGATGAAGAGGGCCAGGTTGCGTGGTGCGGTTGGTGGTGTTGTGGCGTTGTATTGGGAGATGGCGCCGCAGATCGCGATGCGGCCGTTGACGTTCATGGAGCTGATGGCGGCTTCCAGGTGGTCGCCCCCGACGTTGTCGAAGTAGACGTCGATGCCGTCGGGTGCCGCGGCTTTGAGTTGTTCGGAGACCGGGCCGTCCTTGTAGTTGAAAGCGGTGTCGAAGCCCAGGCGTTCGGTCAGGTAGGTGACTTTTTCGGTCGAGCCCGCGCTGCCGATGACGCGTTTGGCGCCCTTGAGTTTGGCGATCTGGCCGACCATTTGGCCGACGGCTCCCGCCGCGCCCGAGACGAAGACCGTGTCGCCCGGTTTGAAGTTGGCGACGTCGAGGAGGCCGGTGTAGGCGGTCAGGCCCGTCATGCCCAGGCCGTTGAGGTAGGCCGAGAGGCTGGAGACTTGGGCCTCGTCGACCACGCGGACTTCGGTGGCGTCCAGGAGGGCGCGGTCGCGCCAGCCGCCCTGGTGGAGGACGGTGCGGCCGACGGCGATGTTCTCGGCGCCGGAGGCTTCCACGACGCCGATGGCGCCGCCGTCCATGGGGGTGTTGAGCTGGTAGGGCGGTGTGTAGGACGGGACGTCGTTCATCTTGCCCCGCATGTAGGGGTCGACGGAGATGAAGCGGTTGCGGATGAGGACCTGGCCCGGGCCCGGTTCGGGGAGGTCGGTCGTGACCGTGGTGAAGTCCTCGGGGACCGGCCAGCCTTCGGGGCGGCGGGCGAGGTGGATTTCGGTGGCGGTGTGGGTCATGCCGGAGTCTCCTTCGTGATGGTGAGGGTCACGTCGATGTTTCCCCTGGTGGCGTTGCTGTATGGGCAGACCTGGTGGGCCTGGGCGACCAGGCGTTCGGCGGTTTCGGGGTCGAGGTCGGGGGCCGAGATGGTGAGGGCCGCGGTGAGGCCGAAGCCGCCGTCGACGGGGCCGATGCCGACTTCGGCCGATACGGCGGTGGTGCCCAGGTCGGTCTTGGACTTGCGGGCGACGGTTTGCAGGGCGCTGTGGAAGCAGGCCGCGTAACCGGCGGCGAAGAGTTGCTCGGGATTGGTGGCCCCGCCCGGGCCGCCCATCGCGGTGGGGATCGCCAGGTTGGTTTCGAGGAGACCGTCGCTGGTGGCGACGTGGCCGTTGCGGCCGTCTCCGGTCGCGGTGGCGTTGGCGGTGTACAGGACTCTCACGGTTTCAGGCCTTTCGGTTGCCGGAATGGATGGAATCGGTGATGGCGGTGAGGGTGTCGCGCAGGGCCAGGAGTTCGGCCGTGGAGATGCCCGCGGCTTCGGCGACCTGTTGCGGGACGTCGCGGACTTGCGGGCGGACGGCGCGGCCGGAGTCGGTGAGTTCGACCAGGACGCGGCGTTCGTCGGTGGTGTCGCGGCGGCGGACGAGGTAGCCCATGGTCTCCAGCCGCTTGACGAGCGGGGAGAGGGTGCCGGAGTCCAGCCGCAGCGCGGCGCCGAGTTCGGAGACGGTGCGCGGTTCGGATTCCCACAGCACCAGCAGGACCAGGAACTGCGGGTAGGTCAAGCCGAGCTCGTCAAGCAGGGGCCGGTACAGGCCGGTGATCGCCCTGGTGGCCGAGTAGAGCGCGAAGCAGACCTGATCGCGCAGCTTGAGTTCGTCGTTCACCCTGGAAACGATAGTGGGCGATTAAGTTGTGCACAACTTAATCGGGGTTTTAGTGACGTGACTCATCCCAGAACCGGGTGTTAGTCGGTGGGGACGGAGCGGGTGTCGCGGAGTTCGACGTAGGGCTCGGCGGTTTCGGGGACGCCCGCCTTGATGGCCCGGCCGCGTTCGAGTTCGGCGTTGAGTTCGGCGCCGAACAGGATGGCCAGGTTGGACACCCACAGCCAGATGAAGAAGACGATGATGCCGCCCAGGGTGCCGTAGGTCTTGTTGTACGAGGCGAAGTTGGCCACGTAGAAGGCGAACCCGGCCGAGGCGACCAGCCACAGGCCGACGGCGACGAGGCCGCCGGGCGCCTGGCGCAGCGGGCCGCCGACCTTGGCGTTGGGGGAGGCCCAGTAGAGGATCGAGAAGATCAACGCCACGAGCACGACCAGGACCGGCCATTTGGCGATGTCCCACACCGTGACCGCGGTGGCGCCCACGCCGAGCAGTTCGCCGACGGTTCCGGCCAGTTGGCCGGTGAGGACCACGATCAGGGCGCTGGCGACCAGCAGCACTCCCACGCAGATCGTGACGGCCAGTCGCAGCGGCAGGGTCTTCCATATCGGACGTCCTTCGGGGACGTCGTAGACCACGTTGGAGGCGCGCATGAAGGCGCCGATGTAGCCCGAGGCCGCCCACAACGCTGCCAGCAGACCGACGATCGCCATCACCCCGGCGGTGGCGGGTTGGGCCGCGACGCCGGTGGTCGCGTCGGTGAGGATGTCGCGCACCGGGCCCGGGGCCACGGCGGTCACGTCTTTCATCGAGGTGGTGGCCGACTGGCCGAACAGGCCCATGAGGGACGCGAGCACCAGCAGGCCCGGGAAGATCGACAGGACGCCGTAGTAGGTCAGCGCGGCGGCCGCGTCGGTCAGGTTGTCGGCGTTGAACTCCTTGATGGTGCGTTTGAGCGTCCCGGAGTGAGGGGTGATGCCGGACATGGGCACCTTCTTTCAGACCGCTGCGGTCGGCTCCGTGACGCTCAACGACGGTGACTCAAACGTTCACCTGCACATCTATCACGATTCGCGGGCGCGTGCCTTGCGTACGCGCAACCATTTGATGAGTACTCCGCAGCCGGTGGCCGCCATGGTTATCGCGGCACTCCACACCGGTTTGGGGATGCGGCCCGCTGCCTTGGCTCCGGCGCTGGCGGCCTCGGAGCCCTTCGTCTTGACCGTCGCGGTGGTCTTGCTCGCGCCCGCCTTGACGTCGGCGGCCAGTACTCCGGCGGCCCGCCCCGCGATGTGGGCGGTCTCGCTGAGGCTGGACTTCAGCTCGCTGGTGACCTTGGCGCGTTCCTTCGCGCGGCGCTTCGCGTCGGCGACGGCGCGCTTGGTCGTCTTGACCGGCTTGGTCTTGTCGTTCTTGGTCGCCTTGGCAGTGGATTTGGCCTTGGCGGTCTTGGTGTCGTCCTTGGTTTTCGCCTTGGTGGACTTCGTGTCCGCCTTGGTGGTCTTGCTGCCGCTCTTGGGTTTCATATCAGTAGCCATGAATATCCGCTCCTTGTGCAGAGGTTTACCCAATGGGGCGTGTGTTAAACGCTCCGCAGCCGGTTGTCCGGGGCTGTGAACGGGTAATACCCACCTGATCGATCCGGCTCACTTTCAGACGGTGACCAACAAGGGGGCTCGCCATGACTGACCACACTCGTCACGTCCATCCCACGCCGACGGACGCCGACGCCATTCCGCGCGTGAGCGGTGACCAGACGCTCGGCCTGCTGCGGCACGGATACGGCTATCTGTCCGGCCGGATGCGGGAACTGGGCGCGGACGCGTTCGAGGGACGGATGTTCGGCAGCCGGACGGTGTTCATGGCCGGACACGACGCGGCGCGGCTGTTCTACGACGACGACAAGCTGAAGCGGGCCGGGGCGGTGCCGAGCCTGATCCGGCTGACCCTGTTCGGCAAGCGGACCGTGCACGCCCTCGACGACTCCGAGCACCAGCACCGCAAGGCGATGTTCAACCGGATCACCGCCCCGGCGCGGGTGGCCGAGCTGGCGGACCTCACCGATCGGTTGTGGCGCGAGGCCATCGCCGACTGGACCCGGCGCAGCCAGGTACGGCTGTTCCGGGAGTCGGTGCGGGTGCTGGGAACCGCGGTGTGCCGCTGGGCGGGCATCCCGACCCGGGATCGGGAACTGGAACCGCACCTGCGGGATCTGGCCGCGATGGTGGACAACTTCGGCGCCGTCGGGTTCGGACAGTTGCGGGGCCGCCTGGCTCGGCGACGCGCGAACCGTTGGGCGGCAAACTATATCGAGGCGGTGCGCGGCGAGCTGTTGCGGCCAGGAGAGAAGACCGCGCTGCACGTCATCGCCCACCACCGCGACGGTGACGGGCACCTGCTCGACACCCGGACCGCGGCCGAGGAGCTGATCAACGTGCTGCGGCCGACGGTGGCGGTCTCCTGGTTCGTGTGCTTCGCGGCACACGCGTCCCACACGCATCCACAGTGGCGGCACCGGCTAGCCTCCAGCGACGACGACACCGTGCGGGCCTTCGTGGACGAGGTGCGGCGGTTCTACCCGTTCGCGCCGCTGCTGGCGGCCAAGGCCCGGCGCGACTTCTCGTGGCGGGGCCACGAGTTCCCCAGCGGACGCTGGGTGATCCTGGACCTGTACGGCACCGACCACGATCCCGACCGCTGGCGGGATCCGGACGCGTTCGACCCGCACCGGTTCCTGGAGTCGCCGCCCGACGCCTACGACTTCGTCCCGCACGGTGGTGGTGACTCGCAGACCGGACACCGTTGTCCGGGCGAGGATCTCACCGCGGTGCTGTTGACGCGCACGGTGCGGCGGCTGGCCGAGATCGACTACCACGTGCCGACACAGGACCTCGGCTACTCGGCCAACCGGTTCCCGTCCCGGATCCGCAGCGGCTTCGTCATGACCAATGTGGTCAAGCCGCGCGACGCGCTCACTCCGCCAGAAACCCGGTGATCCGGTCGGTCCAGGTCTTGACGTCGGCCACGGTGGTGGACACGTGCAGTGTGGAATGCGGCAGCAGCTCGCGCAGCTTCTCCGCCGTGGCCACCGGGTGCAGCGGGTCGGTGTCCCAGGCCAGGATCAGCACGGGATGCTGGATGCCCGCGATCGCCTCCGGCTCCGGCAGGTCCGAGGAACCGACTCCACGCAGGACGGACGGCAGCAGCGCGTCGGACACGTCCGGGGTGAACCTGAACTTCGGGTAGTCGGCGAAGATCGGCGGCGGGGCGGCGTTGGCGGCTTCCTTGCGCCAAGCGGCGGCGCCGTTGTTCTCGATGATGTCGGCGGTGTCGAAGTACCACTGTTTCGCCTGGTCGGCGACCTCGTCCCAGGCCACCGGCGGGATCATCAGCACCAGTCTGCGCAGCCGGTGCGGCGCGGTGATCGCGGTGCGCAGCACCGTGTCGGCGCCCAGTGAGGAACCGGTGAAGTCCAGCGGTTCGTCGATGCCGAGCTCGTCGAGCAGCGCCAGGAAGTCGGCGGCGAAGTTCTCGAAGCGGTAGTCCTCGGTGACGGGGCGTCCGGTGGACTGACCGTGTCCACGGTGGTCGTAGGTCAGCAGCCGGTGCTGTTTCGCCAGCGCGTCGAAGTCGAACAGGTCGAGGCCCCGGACGGCGGCGCGGCTGAGCGGGACGCCGTGGGAGTAGGCGACCGGCCGACCGGAACCCTTGAGCTCGTAGGCGATCGTCGCGTTGTCGTGGGTGAAGTGACTGTCCGCCATGGGGTGTGCTCCTCGTCGGGGTCGGCGTCCGACTCCGATAATAAACCCCCTAGGGGTATGTGGCAACCTTCGATTCCGGCCGTGACGAAGGCGATGAGCCGTTCGCGATCGGCGCCGTGGCCGGTGCCGGTCCGGAACTCGACGTCGGCGAAGGCGCCGGTCTGGTAGGCGCTCAGCAGTCCCAGCATGCTGGTGTACGCGAACCGGACCTCGGCGGCGTCGCGCCCGGGCAGCGCCCGGCCCAGTGCGTCCAGGTAGCGACCCTCGACGGCGTCGACCTGGTCGGCGAAGATCTGCCGGGTCCGAGGATTGGCCTCGCCGAGCACCCGGCCGAGGAATCGCGCCACGTCGCGGCCCCGGTCGCCGTGGGCCCGGGTGAGGTTGGCGGCCGGTTCGATGAACGCGCGCACCAGCGCGGCCACGTCGGGTGGCCGTGGTGCCGCTTCGAGTTCGTCCAGGCGGCGGGCGCGTTCGGCGTTGACGGACCGCATGGAGTGGTCGATGACCGCCCGCAGCAGGCCGTCCTTGGAGCCGAAGTGGTAGTTGACCGCGGCGATGTTGGCGGCGGCTGCCTCGGTCAGGGCCCGCGTCGAGGTGGCCTCGATGCCGTTCTCGCCGAACAACCTGGTGGCGGCCGCGACCAGTCGGTCGCGTGTGGACTCGGGGTCTCGCGGCGGCGTCACGGCGGCTCCTTGGTGGTCGACGGCGGTCGGCACATGCTATAACGGTTGATTCAAACGATCATTTTAATCAAGTGTTTGAATTGGAGACGGCATGACCGGGCACAAGGCGATCGTCGTAGGAGCCGGTATCGGTGGTCTGACGGCGGCGGTGGCACTGCGGCGCGCGGGCTGGCGCGTGGACGTGTACGAGCGAGCGGAGCGGATCGCGCCGGTGGGAGCGGGGGTGGGCATCGCGCCCAACGCGGTGAAGGCGTTGCGGTACCTCGGATTCGCCGACGAGCTCCGGCGGCGGGGTCGGCGGCAGACGGGGCTGGCGATCCGGCTGGCCAGCGGGCGGACGTTGGTGAACTTCGCCGCCGAGGGGATCGAGGAGCGGTACGGTGCGTCGTTCTACGCGTTGCACCGTGCTGAGCTGCATCGGATGCTCCTGGGCGGACTCGATGTCGGAACCGTGCACACGGGGCATGAGGCGGTGGATGTCGACGGGGAGTCGGGAACCGTGAGATTCGTTGCGCCGCACGGGGAATCGTCGGTGTCCGGGGACCTTGTGGTTGTCGCCGACGGGGTGAGCAGCCGGAATCGGCAGCGGTTGTTTCCGGAGTACCCGGGGCCGGATTACGCGGGCTACATCGTGTGGCGCGGCATCGTGGCTGCGGAGCGGGCCGCTTCGTTGCGGATGCCCGCCGTGCTGTCGGAGTCGTGGGGGAGCGGGGCGCGGTTCGGGATGGCGGCGATCAACGACGGGCAGATCTACTGGTTCGCTTGCGAGAACGTTGCCGAGTACGAGAATCCGCGGCCGAACCTGGGACTGGTGGCCGAGCGGTTCGGGGGCTGGCATGAGCCGATTCCGGCGCTGTTGTCGGCGACGGAGCCGGAAACCATGCTGAGCCACGCGGTCTACTACCTGCGGGCGCGGCTGCCGAGCTTCGTTCGGGAGCGGGCGGTGCTGCTGGGCGACGCCGCGCACGCCGTGACTCCCGACATCGGACAGGGGGCGTGTCTGGCCATTGAGGACGCGGTGGTCCTGGCGGCGAGTATCGATCGCGCGGGCATCGATGCGGGACTGCGGGAGTATGACGCCGTCCGGCGGCCGCGGACCCAGGCGATGGCGCGGGCCTCGGGGCGGCTGGGCAGGTTGGTGCAGAACCGAAACCGCGCGGTCACGACGGTGCGAGACGCGATGGCGGCGGCGGTGCCCGCGCCGCTGTTGCTGCGGTCGGTGGGCTCGGCCTTCGCCTGGGAGCCACCACGAAGCGGCGGCTGAGAAGCGACCGGCTTGACGGAGGGCTGGTGGCAGCTGGTCATGCTGCGCTGGCGATATTGCCGACTCAGGCGGGCGGGTTCTCGCCGCTGGCGGCGGCGGTGGTGATGAGCGCGGCGATCAGGTCCTTGACGCGCTCGGCCGCGAGCTCGGGATCGGGTTGGCCCGCGTCCAGCCAGGCCAGCGTCGCCTCGATGGTGATGACGGGGGCCAGCTGCGCCGCCCATCCGGCCCAGCGCGGGTCGGGGATGTCGGCGGTCAGCTGCCGCAACGCGATGCGGGTCGATTCGCCGGACATCGTGTCGACGAAGGAGCGGAACTCGGGCTCGCGGGCCGCGTAGCGAAACAGCAGCCGGAATCCGTCGGGGTCGGTGGCGGCCGCGCGCATCAGGGTCGGGATGGACTCGTCGTCGTGGTCGTCGGTACCGACGGTGGCGTCCAGTTTGGCGCAGATCCGGTCCAGCACCGCCCGGTACAGCTCGGTCTTGGACTCGAAGTGCCGGTACAGGATCGCCTTGCTGACCCCGGCCGCCGCGGAGACGTCGTCCAGGCTGGTGTCGGCGAAGCCGGTGCGCGCGAACGCGCTGGTGGCCGCGGCCAGGATCTGGTCGCGGCGTTGGGCCCGCGGCAGTCGCCGGGGCGGGGCCTGGTCCTCGGTCACCGGCTCGCCTCTCGTTTGTTGACGCTTGAGTTTACAAACGCTATGTTTACTTGAGAATGTACAAGCAAAAGTAAACTTATGGAGGCGTCATGACCACCGCCGTCGACACCCCGAGACTGCCGTTCGAGCAGCCCGACCCGCTGCTGCTGCCGCCGGTGCTGCGCCGGTTGCGAGAGCAGGGCACGGTGCACAAGGTGCGCACCGCCACCGGCGACCCGGCCTGGCTGGTCACCGGATACGAGCAGGTGAAGGCGCTGGCGGGCGACGCGCGGCTGGGCCGCTCCCACCCGGACCCGGACTCGGCGGCCCGGCTCAGCGATTCGGCGATGTTCGGCGGCCGTCCGTCCGGCGACTTCGACACCGAACCCGCCGACCACGTCCAGTTCCGGGGGCTGCTGACGCCGTTCTTCACCGCCAAACGGATGCGGGCGCTCGAACCCCGGGTCGAGGCCCTGGTGGAGGAACTGCTGGACGACATGGAGCGGCGGCCCGGTTCCGCCGACCTGAACGCCGCGCTGGCACACCCGCTGCCGGTGCTGGTGATCTGCGAACTGCTCGGCGTGCCCTACGACGACCGGGACGAGTTCCGGGCCGCCAGCGAGGCCGCGGCCTCCACCGTCGACGCCGAGGTCTCGCAGCGCGGCATGGGCGAACTGTTCACCTACATGCGCGAACTGGTGGCGCTCAAACGAAAGCAGCCCGCCGACGACGTCATCAGCGGACTGTGCGCGATCGACGGTATCGACGACGACACCGTCGCCGGACTGGCGGCGGCACTGCTGTTCGCCGGGCACGTCACCACCGTCACCGAGATCGGCTACGCGACGGTCCTGCTGCTGTCCGACCCGCAGCAGCGTCGGCTGCTGGCCGAGGACCCGGCCCGGGTGGCCGGGGCCGTCGAGGAGTGCCTGCGCTACCGGGGTTCGGGCTCCGGCGGGCTGTTCCGGTACCCGCGCGAGGACATCGAGGTCGCCGGGGTGCGTATCGGCGCCGGGGAACTGGTGCTGCTGGACCTGGGCGCCGCCAACCACGACCCCGAGGTCTTCGACGCTCCGGACCGCTTCGACATCACCCGGCCCGGCAACGCCCACCTGGCGTTCTCGCACGGCGGCTACTACTGCATCGGGGCGGCGCTGGCGCGCATCGAGCTGCGGGCCGCGATCGGGGCGCTGTTCCGGCGGTTCCCGGGCCTGCGGCTGGCGGTGCCCGTCGAGTCGCTGGAGGTCCGGAAGGAGGCGTTGGACGGCGGGCTCGTCACGGTGCCGGTCACCTGGTGACGTCACTACACACGCGTGTAGTGTGTTGTACATGTGTGTAGTTGTGTTTGTGGGCCGGAGCTTCCGGCCATGACCGACGTCGATCCGCGAGACCTGACCGCCCGCGCCCGGATCCGGGACGCGGCGCTGCGACATTTCGGTGAACAGGGCTTCGACCGGGCGACGATCCGCGGCATCGCCGAGATCGCCGGGGTCTCGTCCGGTCTGCTTCGCCATCACTACGGCTCCAAGGAAGAGCTGCGCGACGCCTGCGACGCCTACCTGGCCGAGACACTGGCCGAACTCAACGACCGGGTTCGCGCGGCCGACGCGTCAGACGGCGTCAACTATGTGGCCGTCGCGGGCGCCGCGTTCGGTCCGTACCAGAAGTACCTGTCCCGGGCACTGGCCGAAGGCCGGGCGCAGCCGATCTTCGACAAGATGGTCGAGCTCGGCGGCCAGTGGCTGGAGGAGATGGACGCCAAGCGATCCGATCCGCCGACCGTGTCACGACAGGCCCGGGCAGCGGTGTCCACCGCGATGTCGCTGTCGATCGGGATCCTGCACTCGCACGTGTCGCGGCACCTCGGGATGGACGTGTTCAGTCCACAGGGGGCCGACGTGCTGGTGCGGGTGCTGCTCGACCTGTACTCGCATCCGATGCTCAGTCCCGACGAGGCGGCGGCCCACTTGGCGCGTCTCGACGAGACCGCGCGCCCCGGGGAGGAGGAACGATGACCGGGATCGCCGGAACCGGGCTGATGGTGCGGTTGACGCTGCGACGTGAACGCAGAATCGCTCCATGGTGGATATTGGTGCTGACGGCGTTGGCGCTGGTGATGGTTTCGTATATCGAGCGCAATATGGGGACGCCGAAGTTGTTGGCGCAGTATGTGTCCGTCATCAACGACAACAGCTTCTTCCGTGCCCTGGGCGGCGGGTTCGTCGTCGCCGATCCGGACTACATGGCGGCTTGGCGAAGCGGCGGCTTCCTCTACGTCCTCAATGGTTTGGCGGCCGTGTTGGCCGTCGTCCGGCACACGCGGGCCGACGAGGACACCGGACGCACGGAGCTGCTGCGTTCCGGGGTGTTGAGCCGGTTCGCACCGTTGACCGCGGCGCTGCTGGTGACCGGGGCCGTCAGCCTGGCCGGTGGCCTGATCCCGGCGCTGGCTCTGATCGCGATCGGCCTCGATCCGGTCGGGTCACTTGCCTACGCGGCGGCCATCGCCGCGGCGGGCGGAGTCTTCGGCGGGGTCGCGGCGGTGGCCGCCCAGCTCAGCCGCAACGCCCGCACGGCGCGCGCCACTGGGCTTTCCGCCCTGGGTGCCGCGTACATCCTGCGGTACGCGGGCGACGCGTCCGGGCAGTACTGGATGAAGTACGTTTCGCCGATCGGTTGGAGCCACTGGGTCGAGCCGTACTGGAGCGACCGCTGGTGGGTGCTCGCGGTTCCGGTCGCGGTGACCGCCGGACTGATCGCGCTCGCATACCGGCTAAACGGCGGCCGTGACCTGGGCGCCGGTCTGCTCCCCGAACGCCTCGGCCCGGCCGGTTCGGCATGGCTGCGCGGACCGGTATCGCTGGCCTGGAGCCTCAACCGGGGACTGCTGTTCAAGTGGACGGCCGCGGTCGCGGTGTTCGCCGCCGCCGCTGGCGGGGTCAGCACTCTGGCCGATCAGCTGGCGAAGGCGCCGGGCGGCCAGGCCGACCAGCTGTTGCGAGGCTTCGGCGGCAGGCCCGGCGCGGACGTCGTCGACTATGGATTGTGGGCGGTCATCCTGATCTTCGCCCACGTCATCGTGATGTTCCCGGTGCTCATGGTCCAGCGGTTGTGCGTCGAGGAGAACTCAGGCCGCGCCGAGACGGTGCTGGCGACCACCAGCACCCGACTGCGCTGGGCGGCGGGGCAACTGGTCGTGGCGGGGCTGGGAACAGTGGTGCTGCTGGCGGTGGTGGGTCTCGTCCTGGGCGGGTTCTTCGCCATGCTGGTCGGGGACTTCGGGGCTGATATGTGGCGAGTCTTCGCCGGGGCCATGGGAACCCTGCCCGCGGCCTGGCTGGTCGGTGCGGCCTGTTTCCTGGTTTACGGCCTGCTGCCGAGGTTCTCGATCGCCATCACCTGGCTGCTGTGGCTCGGGGTGTTCGTGCTGGGACGTGCCGCTGGTCCGCTGTACGGACTGTGGGGCGGGACTCCGTTCGAGCCGTTCCACTATGTACCGAACACTGTGGCAGGGGCGGACTTCGACGCGTTGCCCGGCCTGATCATGGTGGCGTTGACGGCATTGCTCGTGGGCGGCGGTTTGCTGGCGTTGCGCCGTCGCGACTTCGGCTGAGACGGGCGGCCAGGCTGGGCTGCGCCCGAGCCGAGCCGAGCCGGGCCGTGCCGGGTCGCGCGGGCCGCGTCGAGCTGCGCTAGGCCGCGCTGGACTGCACCGCGCCGACAACGTTGGCCTCAACGCGGCCTCACAGCGGCCGCCCGAATCGGGCGGGGACACCAGCCGAGAACAGCACGCTCACCGGAGCAGCGATGGGGGTGCGGATCCCCGCCGCCGCAAGCGGATCCCCGTGGCACTCCAGCAACTCCGCCCGACGCAACCGCCAACGCGGGTGACTGTTGGGCAGGTACAACGTCCGTCCGAACCGGACGGTGTGCAGTCCCCAGCGCGCGGTGAGGAAATGCTCCAGCGGACTGGGTTCCTCGACGGGTTCGCCGATCCGAACCCGGATCCGGCTGTCGGCACCCCGGGGTCCGGGCCTGCGCCTGCGGCACGTGTAGGTGACGGTGTCGCCGTCGCGATCGAGGCGCATCGATGACCAGGCGTAGGGCAACCCGAGGCTCGCGCGTCCGACGAGGGCGGGCAGCAGCCGGGCAGCGTCCATCGCCAGGAACACCACGCCGCGCCTGCCCTTGTCGTCGACCGAGTACAGACGCACGTTCGTCTCGGGAAAGCTGCCCAGGTAAGGGATCGCGGGAGTCCCCAGCAGCGCCGTGCGGTGCATCCGGAACGGCACCAGCCCGACGTAGGTCGAGCCGTCGAAGGTGTCGGGCACGGTGCCCGGCGGCAACAGCCGCGCCACCGACGCGGGTGCGACGGCCCAGTGCAGCAGTGAGACGTCGAGCCAGGACTGGGTGAGCAGCGGCCTGGCGATCGGCCGGGGCGCCTCGGCGGTGACGGGTTCGGCTCGCGCACTCACCAGGTCAGCATCGCAGAAGACGGCCGTGGGCGTCGGGATGCCCGAGTCTGTTTGCTTCTTAAATCGTGCCCGAGTGTTTTTGAATCCTTGCGTTTTAGCCATCGATTCGGTTGAGTGAGCCACAGAAGCGGAACTATTCGGAAGGAGTCAAGCCGTGAACGACACGAAGATCACCGGCGGAGACCTCTACGACCTATGGCGAGTCGCCAACATCAACATGCCCAACGTCCAGGCCGTCTACGCAGATGCCTGCAACGTGATCCACGAGATCAACGTCGCCAACGAGGATAAGTTCGGCCGGGCCCATCCCGGCTGGGCCGCGCTGGGGCAGATCTACGAGCAGTGCCTGTTCCTCACCGAAGGCTCACTGTTCTCCGTCGCCCACTACATCGACAAGGCCGTCAAGGAGTTCAAAGAGGTCGACGCGGAGGCGGCCCGGGACCTGGAGGCCATCTTCAAGAACCCCAACGACCACAACCCCGACGACGAACTGACCGGTGACGAGAAACCCAAGGACGTCGAGGTCCCCAACTGGTGGAACGACTAGGAGATCGGCGATCCCATGGCAGACGAGAAGATGTCCGAGTTCACCGACGAGGAACTCAACAAGAAGGTCAAGGAACTACAGGACGCCGTCATCGAGAAGGTCAGGACGGAGGCGGAGACCCCGGCCGTGTCCGGCGGCTATCCGGGCTCCAACGCCTACCGGCCGGAACTCGACCGGGTCCCCAGCCGCGAGGAGATCCTGGAACGGATCTCGTGGCTGCGGGAGATGATCGACGACATCCTCAAACCGAAGCCCAGCGACTTCGACCCGCTCATCGAGAAGACCGAGAAGCTGCGGGACCTGTTCGGCGTCGAGAGCCACCAGCCCGGCGGCGACTCCCGGCTGCGCAACATCGACACGTCCAAGAACGCCATCCAGCAGTGGGACGGCGCCTTCGCCGACAACCTGGCCGAGAAGTACTTCGCCCCGCTGGAGGACGTGCGCGGCAACCACGGCCGGATGGCGAAGGTGCTCAACGAGAACGCCGTCGCGATGAAGGCCACCTACGTGCACGCGCGCGGCCAGGCGAAGCGCACCCTCGACGACGGGGTGAAGGCCATCGAGGCGATCGTCGACAGCAAGGGCTCGGATCTGAAGATCCTGCTGGCCATCCTCACCGGGGCCACGAGCCTGATCACGCCGCTGTTGCCCAGCAAGACGGCGGTGCAGTTGGGGTCGGCGGGGCTGTCGACGCTGCTGTCCAACCTGGGGGAAGCCGGACCCGAAGAGCAGGAAGAGGTTCCGCTCGGCGCCGACACTCCCGAGGGCGTCATGGACAACGTCAAGGAGGCGCTGGAGAAGGTCAAGACGAAACGCGGCGAGGACGAGGACAGCATCATCAAGGCCGTCAACGACAGCGAGAAGGCGATCTACGAGCGCATGACGAAGTCCACGCACCAGACCGAGGACGACCCGATCTACGCGCCCAGACCAACCATCATGGACAGCTCCAAACCCAGTGAGGGCCTGACGAAGGACTGAGGACCCCGGCAGATCAGCGGGGGTCACGCCAGCGGCGGAACCAGGTTGACGTAGCGGTGGTGGACGGTGAAGCCGAGCTTCTCGTACAGCGCCAGGGCCACGCCATTGGTCGACACGACCTGGACACACGCGGTGTCCGCGTCGCGGTCACCGGCCCAGGCGGCCAGACCCGCCATCACCTGACGTCCCAGACCCTGCCGCCGCACCGAGGTGTCGACCTCGATGCGGGACAGGACCGCCAGGCCCCCGCTGATCGCGCCGCGTCCGCAGGCGATCAGGCGTCCGTCGCGGCGGATCTCGGCGAAGCCGCGATCGTCGCCGGAACCCAGGATCGCGCGCGCCGCGTCCGGTACCCGGTCGTAGCCGCCGGTCGCCATCGCGAACCACTCCTCGCCGGGTTTGTCGGTCACCGTGACCTCGGCGGCCTCGCCCGACAGCGCCGACAGCGGGGCGGTCATGACCTCCACCGGGGCGTCGGAGCGCCAGCCGCGCCGCGTCAACGCCGTCGCCAGCCTTCGCGACAACGGCACCGGCACCGCGAACGCGGGCGCGAGGGCCCGCGCGGTGTACCAGTCGGTCACCTTCGCCAGCGCGGCGTCGAGGTCGAGGCCCGGCTCGCCCAGCGGCAGCACCGAGTTCGCCCGGTACGTCCAGCCCGAACCGGCGCGCAGCAGCCAGTCGCCCAGCCACTCCTGCTCGGGGGCGGGCCAGGTGTCGGCGCAGCCGCGTTCCACGGCGATGATCGCCGAGAACGGGGTGGGCTTGGGCGGGATCGCCTTGGCGGCGGCGACCTCGGCGGCCGGGATCGTCACGACCTCGCCGTCGTCGCGCCGCACCGTGTAGCCGCCCGAGTCGTCGAGCAGCTCGCCCAGGACGTCGGTGTAGCGCTGCCTGCCGTCGATGATCCCGGCCGCGCGCCGCACCACCACCCTGTCGCCGATTCTCACGCTGCTCATCATGCCTTTCCGCCTCCGGCCGGGACGGTTGTGGCCCGGCACCCGTGAACCAGCTGACAGACACCGTTTTGTTGTCCGTTTCGCCGGGTATGGCAGTGGGAGTTCAGCGAAACCGACACGGAGGGCGCCATGACACACGAACAGGCGGACGATCCGAAAGACCGGCAGCTGGGGCGGGACCGGGTGGACGACACCGACGCCACCCTCACCACCCAGCAGGGAGTCCAGGTCGACCACACCGACGACTCCCTGAGCATCGGCGAGCGCGGGCCCACCATCATGGAGGACTTCCACGCCCGCGAGAAACTCACCCACTTCGACCACGAACGCATCCCCGAGCGGGTGGTGCACGCGCGCGGCGCCGGAGCCTACGGTCACTTCAAGCCCTACGACTCCTGGCTGTCGGAGTACACCAGCGCCGGGTTCCTGACCGACCCGGCGCGACAGACGCCGGTCTTCGTCCGGTTCTCCACGGTGGCGGGTTCGCGCGGCTCAGCCGACACCGTCCGCGACGTACGGGGCTTCGCGACGAAGTTCTACACCCGGCAGGGCAACTACGACCTGGTCGGCAACAACATGCCGGTGTTCTTCATCCAGGACGGCGTCAAGTTCCCCGACTTCGTGCACGCGGTGAAACCCGAGCCCCACAACGAGATCCCGCAGGCCGCCTCCGCGCACGACACGCTGTGGGACTTCGTGTCGCTGCAACCCGAGACGCTCCACATGATCCTGTGGCTGATGTCGGACCGGGCGCTGCCGCGTAGCTACCGGATGATGCAGGGCTTCGGCGTCCACACCTTCCGGCTGGTCAACGCCGAGGGCCGGGGCACCTTCGTGAAGTTCCACTGGACGCCCAAACTGGGCACGCATTCGCTGGTGTGGGACGAGGCCCAGAAGATCGCGGGCAAGGACCCCGACTTCAACCGCCGCGACCTGTGGGACAGCATCGAAGCCGGTGAGTTCCCCGAATGGGAACTGGGGGTGCAGCTCGTTGACGAGGCCGACGAGTCCGAGTTCGACTTCGATCTGCTCGACGCGACCAAACTCATCCCGGAGGAGCGGGTCCCGGTGCGTCCGGTGGGCCGGATGGTCCTGGACCGCAACCCGGACAACTTCTTCGCCGAGACCGAACAGGTCGCCTTCCACACCGCGAACCTGGTGCCGGGCATCGACTTCAGCAACGACCCGCTGTTGCAGGCCCGCAATTTCTCCTATCTGGACACCCAGCTGATCCGGCTGGGCGGACCCAACTTCGCGCAGCTGCCGGTCAACCGGCCGGTGGCCGAGGTCCACAACGACCAGCGCGACGGCTACGGGCAGCACCGGATCCACACGTCCCGGACCTCGTACACCAAGAACACCCTCAGCGGCGGCTGCCCGGTCCTGGCCGACAGCGGGGCCTTCAGCCACTACGCCGAGAAGATCGAGGGCCACAAGATCCGCGAGCGCAGCGACAGCTTCAAGGACTTCTACAGCCAGGCCACGCTGTTCTGGAACAGCATGTCCGAGGTGGAGGCCGAACACCTCGTCGCCGCGTTCCGCTTCGAACTGGGCAAGGTCGAGGACACCGACATCCGCGCCCGCGTCGTCGAGGAACTGAACCATGTGGACCATTCGCTGGCGCGGCGGGTCGCCGAAGGCGTCGGGGTCGAACCACCGGCCAAGGAGACCACCGCCAACCACGGCCGCTCCTCGGCGGCGTTGTCGCAGTTGAACACCCGCCTGGACCAGCCCGCCACCCGCAAGGTCGCGATACTGGTGGCCGACGGCGTGGACGGCGACGGCACCGAGCGACTGGTCGCGAGCCTGCGGGCGCAGGGCCTCATACCCGAGAAACTGGCTCCCACCGCTGGCAGCGTCCGCGCCGCGGGCGGCGGTGAGATCGCCGTCGACCGGGCCATCAACACGATGGCGTCGGTGCTGTACGACGGCGTCGCGGTTCCCTGCGGTTCCGAGAGTGTCGCGACCCTGTCGGTGGACGGTTACGCGCTGCACTTCGTCGCCGAGGCCTACAAGCACGCCAAACCCATAGCCTGCTTCGGATCCGGGCTCGACATGCTGCGGGCCGCCGGGGTCAACGCCGAACTCGCCGCCACCACGGAGGTCACCGTCCACCTGGGAGTGGTGACCACGACGGCGGCCCGGGACGAACTGCCGGATCGCTTCACCGAGGCGTTCGCCGCGCAGCTGGCCGCGCACCGCGTCTGGGAACGCAACACCGACACGGTGCCCGCGTAACCGCGCTCGCGGTCAACCCGTCAGGGTGTCGCCGAGCGGAGTGCGGGAGTAGCGGACGGCCCGGCCGTCGCGGTCGGCGGCGGCGAGCCCCGCGTTGCGCAGCACCACCAGGTGGTGGGAGGCGGTGGCGGCGGAGAGGCCGAGCGCCTGGGCGACCTCGCCGGTGGTGTGGGCGGCTTCCAGCAGTCGCAGTACCGCGGTCCTGGTGGTGCCCAACAGATCCGCCGTGGCGTCGGTCCGTCGGGCAGTGCTGGACTGCCACAGTCGGCCGACACCTCGCGGCGGGTAGGCGATCGTGATGTCCGGGTCGGCCGCAGTGGAGGGATGTACCGTCGGCCAGGCGAAACAGCACGGGACGAGAACGGCGTCGCGAATGTTCCGCACCGGTTCGTCAGAGCTTCCGATGTGGATATCGAGAATGGTGCCGTTCCAGCTCAACCGGGAATGCAGATCGTTGATCGTGGCGGCGGCTCCGTGCGCCGAGGTCAGGTTCGCGCGGTGGGCGATATCGGCCTCGGCGATACCGCGAATCCGGGGCCAGTGCGGTGCCAGTGCGGCGGTGAAGTAGTCGTCCATCATGTCCACCAAGCGATCCAGGCCCGCACGGGGCCGAGCCAGGAACTCCCGCAACGGCGGCGCGGGCTCGGTGGCGATCCGGCGAACCTGTGCCACGGCAAGCGCCTCGTCGGTTGCGGCCACGGTGGACAACTGGTCGCGCAGCCCCGGCCGCTGCCGGGTCGGAGCGGGATGGAGGAAGTCGGGCAGATAGGTCCTGCCGCTGGTGAGCGCGAACAGCAGCTCGAACCGCCGCGGATCGAGCTTCGCCAACACGGCCTCGCGCCACGGGGCGTGCAGCGCGGCCTTGCGGGGTTTGCGCAGCGTCACGGTGCTCCACACCAGCTCATGGACCGGAGACACGGCATAGCGGGTGCGGGCGAGATCGTCGGCGCTGAATTCGAAACTGTGCATGGCTGGATTCGAACCTAGTCGAATCCATTGCCATGGCGGGTCGCGGTCGCACAGTGATGTCGACGTTTCGTTCGAGATCACTGGAGATGGACATGGAAAAACGAACACTGGGCGGTCTGACGGTTTCGGCACTGGGGCTGGGCTGCATGGGTATGAGCGTCGGATACGGACCGGCCGACGACGCGACCTCCGCGTCGGTCATCCGCCGGGCTGTCGAACGGGGCGTGACCCTGATCGACACCGCCGACGCCTACGGATCGCCGCAGCCCGGCCACAACGAGGAGCTCGTCGGTCGAGCGGTGGCCGACCGTCGCGACGACCTGGTCATCGCGACGAAGTTCGGGCTGCGATTCGGCGACGGCGAACCGTTCCGTGTGGACAGTTCACCGGAGTACGCGCGGGCGGCGTGCGACGCGTCGCTGAAGCGGCTCGGCATGGAGACCGTCGACCTGTACTACCTGCACCGACGCGATCCCGCCGTGCCGATCGAGGACACCGTGGGCGCGATGGCGGAGCTGGTCGCGGCCGGGAAAGTCCGCCATCTCGGACTGTCGGAAGTGAGCGCCGCGACCTTGCGGGCCGCGCACGCCGTCCACCCGATCGCGGCGGTACAGGTGGAGTATTCGCTGTTCACCCGGTTCGTCGAGGACGAGCTGCTGGACACCTGCCGGGAACTCGGCGTCGGGATCGTCGCGTACTCGCCGCTGGGGCGCGGGCTGTTGACCGGCGCCGTCACGTCGCGAGCCGACCTGTCCGAGGACGACAACCGGCTGGGCAACCCGAGATTCAGCGACGAGCACCTGGCCGCGAACCTGCGGCTCGTGGACGTGGTGCGAGAGGTTGCCGCCGAGAAGGGGTGCACACCAGCGCAACTGGCGCTGGCGTGGCTGCTGGCGCGAGGCGAGGACATCGTCCCGATCCCGGGCACCCGGCGAGTGTCTGCTTTGGAGGAGAATCTGGCGGCGGCACAGCTGCGACTCGACGAGTCGGAACTGGCGCGGTTGGCGTCGATCAACCCGGAGGCGGTTCGCGGCGAACGTCTCGCGGCGGCACCGCTGGCACGCACCGGTCACTGAGGCGAGTCGCCCGAAATTTCCGCAACCGAGCCACCGCAGCAGGCGCGGATCTCGGCCTCGGTCAGCTCGACGTCACCGGTTCGCAGGAACGCTTGCAGCTCAGCCGAAGTCGCCGTCGAACGCAGTGGACGGGGAAGGTCCCGGACGGGGCCTCCCCGCACCAGGCCGATGTCCTGGGGACGGTGCTCCAGGTGGTCGGCGAGCTGCGGCCAGCGGGACCGCAACAGCGCCCAGGTCGCGAGCGTGTCGGTGGGAACGATGTTGCCTTCCAGTGTCCTCAAGGTACGCAGGATCGAATAGGTGTTGAGGAACCGCTTGACCCCGCGCGGGTTCGCCTGCACCAGCGGGGCGAATTTCTCCAGCGAGTGTTCGGTGACGGCCTCGACCTCGGGCTGCGCGAGTTTCATGGCGGCTTGGGGGGCGAGGTTCTGCCGGACCTGCTGCGGGCTGCCCTTGAGGGCGTCGAGGACCTCGGCCTCACTGGCGGAGTCCTCGATGCGTTTGCTGGTGGCGGCCTGGGTTTCCTGGAGTTGGGGAGCGTCCTCGGGACGGCCACCGAGCAGCGTGGTCAGGTAGTTCGCACGAGCGGAGCCACTGATGGAAGGGACGGGGACACTGAGCTGGAACAGCTTCTCCTGGAACAGATAGCCCAACGGCTGGCCGGGCTGGTCGACGGCGCCCTCGAAGGTCGAATAGTGATCCTCATAGGACCGGCGCAGCCAGGCGCCGTCGGCGGCGATCACGAAACTGGCGGCACACCCGGGAGCGGGCTGGTCGCGGGCGAGCGTCTGGATGGCCTCCAGGATCTCCACGACGATCGGACCATCGCAGCGATCGAGATCGTCGATGAACACGACAACGGGACGGCGAGAATGCCGGATCAGCCATCCGAAGTGGTCGGACACCTCGCCCATGGGGTCGGTGTGGGACTGTTCAAGCTGCTGCGCCCCGCGCGCGGAGTTCCACAGTAGTCGTCGGGAGGCTATCTTGCTGACGGCCCAAAGGACACCGATGGCGGCGGCCACGGAGGTGACCGTGGTGGCGGTGGCCTTGAGAGCGGTGGTGGTCCACGCGGGAGTGATGGTGAGGTAGAGGGTGAGCATGAGGGCGGCGGTGATGGCCATCGCCAGGAAGTACGGGGCGCCGGAGCGACGAGCGCGGGCCAGGGTCTCGCGGGTGGCGGACCAGACGCGCCGAACCCAGGAGCGGTCGTTGATGACGCGGTCGCGGATGGTGGTGAGCAGGGACCACCACGGGGGCTGGACCCGGGCGTTGCGCCAGGCGTTGAAGTTGACGACGAGGTGGTCGGCCGACAGCTCGGTCTCGAGGAGTTTGAGGAGAGTGGACTTGCCGCTGCCCCAGGGGCCGTCGACGTGGATGAGGAACGCGGGGTGCGTGGGGCTGGCGGAGGCGCGGGCGAGGCGGGTGGCGAGGACCTGGGCGAGGGCTTGGCGGTGGAGGAGGTCGGTTTCGGCGGGGGCGTCGTCGACCCAGTCGACGTGTTCGCGGGGTGGGGGTGGCGAAGGTTGTGACGTGGCGGTCCAACTTGGTGGCGGAGGCGGGACCTGTTGTTGGTTGTCGTAGTTGGGGGGTGCTGGTGACTTGGCTATCAGTAGGTCGTCGAGGATGTTGGACGACATGGTGGGAGTCTGCTGTGGAGCCGTCGTTTTGAGTTCGGCCACAACGTAATGCCACAGGTCGCTGGCCGAAATGGACCCGGTACGCCGGATGTCGGCCTCGCCGGAGGCCAGTCCTTTGCGTACGGCCTCGGTGAACGCGGGGAGGCCGGTTTGGGCGATCTGCTGTTTCGCGGTCGTGGAGGCGAGGACGACGAGATCGGATTCTGGTTCCACCTCGAAATCCGGAAGCTGGCTACCGGATCCGTCGATAAAGGTCCCGGAATGCGAGCAGTCCAGTAGCAGGACCACACGAGACGGATACATCGCGAAGGTCTGCCGAAGATACGTTGATGAGATCGCTTCGGTCGCCAGCTTACTGGCTCTGGTGTCGGCTGAAGCCAGATACAGCTGGCCGCCTTGGGCACGCACCCCAAGACCGACGAAGTACACAAGCGCGAGGTCGTCAGGCTGTATGGAGCTGAAGAGCTGCTCGATGGCCTGTTCGGTCTCGTATTTCGTCGCGTTGGTCAACAGCTGAACACTGTCGAAGTCACCGATGTTCTCGTCCTGCAACAATCTCTGGAGCGCTCGGGCTCCTACGGCAATGCCTTCGGATCCCGCGGAGCGGATGTGCGAATACGAATGATTGGCAATCAACAAAGCCCGCCGAGCCACGTCCCACCCCATCCACCGTCGTATCCCTTGCCCGTCAATGTAAGCACGTTTCTTACATCCTCAGTCGTATCCGGGTCCCCCACAAGTCGCACATCGACCTCAACTCGCGGCACGATGCCACGAACCAACCGCGCCCATAGCGTTCGGGTATGCGAAAACATCGATTGCTCGTCATGCTCGCCGTCGTCGCGGCCCTGGCCGCCGGAGGCACCGCCGTCGCGGTCGCCGAACCCTCGACAGGCCCCGCCGCGGGTACCCCGCTCGACGAGGAGCTGCTGTCCCAACGGCTCGACGCGCTCGCGGAGGTCACGGATGCGGCGGTTGTCGCCGAGGTGCGGGACGGTGACTTCGTGTGGACCGAGGCCCGGGGTGCCCGGCAGGACGGCGGGGACGAAGCCGCCGAGGTGGGCGATCGGGTGCGGATCGGGAGCCTCACCAAATCGATGTTGAGCACTGTGGTGCTTCAGTTGGTTGAGGAGGGGGAGCTGGGGTTGGACGATGAGGTGGAGGAGCTGGCGCCGGGGTTGTTGCCGTACGAGGAGACGATCACGGTGAGGCAGCTGTTGGGGCACACCGCCGGGGTTCCCGATTACTTCTTCGACATCTATCCGTCGCTGGCGCAGGGGTCGGCGGCCGATGTCGAGACCAACCGGTTGAACGAGTACCGGCCCGAGGAGATCGTGGAGACGGCGACGAAGCGGCCGTTGGACTTCGTTCCGGGCAGCGATTACCAGTACTCCAACACTGGGTACTACGCGCTGGGGTTGCTGGTGGAGCGGCTGACCGGGGACTCTGTGGAGGATGAGATCGTCGAGCGGGTTCTCGAACCGGCCGGTATGGACGCTTCGTATCTGCCCGAGCGGGATCCTGCGATGGAGGGTGACCATTTGGACGCTTACTTCGAGGCGGGGTCGAAGCCGGGGGAGAAACGCATCGATACGTCGATGGTGTCGCCGACTCACTACTGGGCGGCGGGGGTGACGGTGTCGACCGCCGCCGACATGAACCGGCTGTACCGGGCCATGTTCGACGGGACGCTGTTGTCGGCGGAGTCGCTGGACGAGGCGCGACAATTCAGTGAACAGTCCGACGGGGCGTACGGTCTGGGCCTGCACGGGGTCGAGGTCGGGTGCGTTGGTGTCCCGGGTGGTAAGGCGATGGGGCACACCGGTGGTGCGCTGGGGCATTCGACGATCTCGTTCCACTCGCCGGAAGCCGACAAGCAGGTGTCCTTCACCTACGCGATGGATCCGAACCTGTTGCCCGCCGAGGAGACCGAGAAGGTTGTCGGGGCCATTGAGGATCTGGTGGTGGCGGGGTTGTGCGGCGATGAGGTGCCCAAGGACGGCGGCAGCATCGGGTCGATGCCGCCGGGTGTCTTGTGAACCGGTAATAGAACTGTTATTGGAGTTTTACTGAGATATACGGCACACTGCTGGGTGCCTAACCGCATCACCCCGAAAGTAGGACTCCATGCAGCCCGGCACCTGTTTGGGAGATCGGTACACCCTCGAAGAGCACATTGGAACCAGTGAACACGGCAGTGTCTGGTTCGGACGTGACACCGTGGTGGACCGACCCGTCCGGATCAAGGTTCTCGACCCGCTCCTGGCCCGTGACGAGGAGGTTCGGGGCCGGTTCTGGCGCACCGCCATGGCCATGGCGGAGCTGGATGTGCCCGGCATCGTCGACGTCTACGACTGTGTGGAACAGCGGGACGGGGACGAGGTCACGGTTTGTCAGATCTCGGAGCGCCTTGAGGGGGAGACGCTGCGGAAGGTCCTGATCGAACGGTCGCTGGAGCCCGAGGACGCGCTGTCGCTTGTGGCCGGGCTCGGGTGGGCGTTGCAGTCCGCCCATGAGGCCGGGCTGCGGCACGCTAACCTGAAGTCGTCGAACCTGATCGTGGGGCCGGATTCGTCGGTGACGATCGTCGACTTCGGATTCAGTGGTACGGGGGCGGTGGCCGATGACGTGTTCGCGTTGGGCGCCATAGCCTATGAGTGCGTGACGGGGGCGCTGCCGTTCGTGGTGGTGCCCGATGTGCCGCCGGTGGAGGCCGAGCGGCAGCCGTTGTCGCTGCCCGCCAACCTGGCCCCGGCGGTGGCCGCGTTCGTGAAACGGGCGCTGTCGACCGATCCCGAGGTCCGGTTCGGTTCGGCGGCGATACTGGCCACCGAGTGCGAGCAGATCACTTACACCAACGACGTTTTGGGGCCGCTGCTGGAGCGGGGAGTGACCGAGCTGGACGGCGGCTCGGCAGCGGTCGCCACTGTGGCGCTGGAACCTGGCGCGACGCCGTTGCCGCACCGTGAGGCCGAGGCCGCGCCGGACGCGCCGGTGGGGCGGACGATGGCCCGGTCGGCTCCTTCCTTGGTGTCGCAACCGAAGCGGCAACCGGTCGCCGCGCCGGTGGAGTCGGAGACCGCGGTCGTGCCGGTGCTGGAGGCCGCGTCCGATCCGGAGCCGAAACCGGTGGCCGAGCCGGAGAAGGCGACGACCAAGGCCGCGCTTCCGCCGCCGCCGAAGGTCCGATCGAAGATCACGCCGGAGTTCAAGGCCGCGCCGGCTGCGGCCGCCGAGCCGACCACCCGGCTGCGGGACGCGGCCGCGCCGCCGCCGGTGTCGCCACCCCGGGAACGCAAGTCGCGCAAGCGGTTGGTGCTGGTGGCGGCGTTGCTGCTGCTCATCGGTACGGCGGGAGCGGTGGGCGTGTCGACGTTGACGACCGACGGGTCGGTGTCCGCGACCGACGAAGGCGGCGAAGCCGGCGGCGGGGGCGACGGTGTCACGGAGTCCGACTCGGACGCGACCTCGTCGAAGGACACGGAGTCCCAGGGGGGTGACAAGGCGGGCAACGAACCGAGCAGCGCCGAGTCCTCGGGCAGTTCCTCGGCCTCGGACGACGCCTCCCCGTCCGATGGGGACGAACCGGACGACAACGACGAACCGGCGAAGGTGTCGGTGCCCAATGTGGTGGGTCAGCATCCGTACAAGGCGTACCAGACGTTGAAGAACGCCGGGCTGAAGGTCAATGCCATCGAGTCCGGCAAGGGCGATCACGCCTGCCCGGTCACCGACCAGAGCCCGGACGGCGGCGCCAGCGTCAACGAGGGATCAACCGTGGACATCATGTTCCGGATGGTGCGGGACCCCGACCGGTGTGACGGCAACGACGGCGGCGGCGGAGGCGGGGACGACCACGACGACCTCGACTGACGCGCTCACCGGGCGTCGCGGTACTCCCACACCGTGATCCCCTTCGGGGTGGGGCAGGCGACGTGGGCGCCCTCGGTGACGCACTGCGGGAACACCTCCTGGGTTCCCAGGTCCTTGGTGGATCCGTCGGTGGCGTCGAGGCCGGTGAAGAAGTGTTTGTTCACCGGGTTGGCGGGCGCGTTGCCCGCGGTGCGCGGATAGTCGAGGAAGGTCTTGCCGTCCACGGGCCGGAAGACGCCGTTCTTGGCCCGGCCCCTTGGTTCCATCGCGTTGTCATACAGCTGTGTGGACAGGTTCGCGCCCTCGCCCTGCACCACCGCGACCGTGGAACCGGCGGCGTAGATCTCGTTGACCGGGGTCTCGGGGGAGCTCTCCCACAGCGGTTTGCTTCCGGGTTCGGAGAAGTCGAGGACGACGGCCCCGGTGGTGCCGCTGTACTGCCGGTCCTTGACGCAGATGCGGGTCTTGCCGCACCACTCGATCTTCTCCGGGTTGAAGCCGGGGCGCAGTTCCTCCCAGCGGCCGACCTCGGCGAAGTCCCGGGAGACGTCGTGGGCGATGAGGGTGTAGCCGTCCTCGTCGTCGGGGTCGGCGGTGAACATCATGCCCTGGAACGCCGAGGTGACCGTCAGGTCGGAGTCGGGTTCGGTGGTGGTGAGGATGTCGCCGTCCTCAGTGTCCAGTCGCGACACGGTGCCGTCGTCGCCGTAGATGAGCAGCCGTTCGGGTTTCTGACTGCTGTACCGGCCGGGCTGGTTGGTGAAGTCCTTCCACTTGGCCTCGATGTCGACGTCGGTGACCGTCTCCTCGAAACTCTGCTCCCACGCCTCGGCGCCGTCGGCCTCGTAGGCGGTCACGGTGTCGTCGCCCTCGGGGGCGATCAGCACCCGACTGCCGAATGTGGACACGCCGATGCGGCCGTCGTACTCGGCGGTGTTGAGTGACTCGCCGGTGGCCGGGTCCAGGAAGTTGACGATGCCCTGTTCGAGGTCGGCGGTGTACAGCAGTCCCTGGCCCGCCCGCATCGCCAGTCCGATGGGCTGGCCCATGGGTTGGCGCCACTTCTCCTTGCCGCTGTCCAGGTCGACGGCGATCGTCTCCGGCGCTTCGTCGACATTGTGGACGAAGTACCCGGTCTCGCCGTCGGTGACCGGTTCGGGCACCGTGCCCCGGTCGGAGGCCCCGGCCTCGGCGAACGGGATCGGTTCGCCCACCGGTTTGAGGTCGTGCAGGTTCGCCAGTCCCACGTTGTCGCCGTTGAGGGCCGCCTGGCCGCCGCCCGCGTAGTACCAGACGGCCGCGCCGCCGCCGGTCGCCAGCAGCAGCACCAGCACGATGATGGTGACCGGCAGCAACCGGCTCCGGCGTCTGCCGCCGACGGGTGTCGGCTCCGGCGCGGCCGCGGGGTACATCGTGGTGGGTGAGGTCTTGACGGTGGGCCGGATCGTGGTGGGAATCGGGGTCTGGCTGGTGATCTCGGTGTCGGTGCTCAACCGGCGGCACGCCGTGGCCAGGGCCGCCGCCGATTCGAAGCGGTCCTCGGGTTCCTTGGCCAGGGCGCGCATGACCAGCGCGGCCACCGGCGCGGGGACGTCGGCGGGCAGCGGCCGGGGTTCCTGCTGTAGGTGTCCGGTGAGGACTGAGGCGGGGGTGTCGCCAGGGAACGGGAGGTCACCGGTCAGTGCCTCGTAGGCCACGACGCCGAGTGAGTACACGTCCGAGGCCGGGGTGAGCGGTTTGCCCTGCAGCTGTTCGGGGGACACATAGTGCAGTGAACCCATGAAGTGACCGGTCATGGTCAGTTTGCGGTCCCCGAAGGACTGCGAGATGCCGAAGTCGACGATCTTGGCGGTGTCGTCGGGAGCGACGAGGATGTTGGCGGGCTTGACATCGCGATGCACGATCCCGCGCAGGTGCGCCGAGTGCAGTCCCTCGGCGGCCGAGGCGACCAGCGACAGCGTCCGCTCCACCGGCATCCGCTGCGGCAGTTCGGTCGCCAGCGAGGAACCGGGAACGTACTCCATGACCAGATACGCCACCGACTTGCCGTCCACGACGGTGTCGGTGAAGTCGTACAGCTGCACCACCCCGGGGTGTTGGAGCGCGCCGATCAGCCGGGCCTCGCGGTCGAACCGGGCGCGCAGCTTGTCGTCCTTGGCCAGGTGCGAGTGCAGCACCTTGATGGCGACGGTTCGCCCGATACGGGTGTCCTGGGCTCGCCACACCGTCCCCATGCCCCCGGTACCGGCCTCGGCCTCGAGAAGGTAGCGGTCATCGAGCATCTGGCCGGGCAACATCCGGCGGGCCTCCCATTGGTCGTTCGAAATGTATAAGTCTAATGGTGGACGAGAAGTCTACTGTTCCAGTAAAGCCGGGCGGTATGCTTTGCCGCGCCCGAAGAACATGAAAATTAATCGGGTTGTGCTCATATCGATGCGATGACAGTAGGTAGTCATGACGTACCCCCCGCAGCCCGGCGGCTATGACCCGTACAACCAGCAACCCGGCTATTCGCCGCACGGCTACGACCCGCTGCCGGGCTACGGCTACGGCTACCCGGGCGTCACCGCTCCCGGGCCCCGGCCGCAGGTGGTCACGATCGCGGCGATGCTGATCGTGCTGACGGTCCTGGCCAACGTCGGGCTCGGCCTGGTGGCCGGGTTCGGCATGATCGCGCCGGAGGAGGTCACCGGCCAGGAGGTCGACAAGGGCGGCGCGATCACCATGGGCATCGTGTCCATCCTGGTGGGACTGGCGTTCATCTGGTGCGCGTTGGGGGTCCTGAGGGGACGGTCCGGGGCCAGGACCGCGACCTTCATCCTCTACGGGATCTCCAGCTGCTGCGGCGGTGTGCTGACGATCGGCGCGATCGGCGTCGTCGTGGAGGGCACGAAGGCCACCGAGGGCAGCGACATCTTCGCCATCATCATCGGGGCGGCGTTCCTGGTCTACCTGCTGGTGATCGTCCTGCTGGCCACGCCGCCGTCCAACCGCTGGTTCCGGCACACCGCGATGGCGCGCCGTGCCGGGCTCATCGCCTGATCAACGGTGATAGCTGGGCGGCACGCCCAGCCGGAAAGCCTTGCGGTAGACGCCGTCTCGCAGCTCGGAGGCGTATTCCTCCCATTCGGGCATGCCCACCGACTTGGCGAAGTCAAGTTCGGCCTCGACGTCGTAGGGGACCCGCACGAACTGGATCGAGAACGGTGCCTCGTCGCGGGAATCCGGCACCCCCTCCAGGATCACGTACACCGGGGTCGGGTCGTTCATGCTGTTGCCGACGCTGCCGGTGTTGAACAGGGTGCGGCGCTGCCGGTCGACCTCGTAGTACGGGTCGTGGGTGTCGGCGTAGCCGACCACCGTCGGGACGAGGCCGTCGCCGGTCGCGGGCGTGTTGGCGAACATCGACAGGAACTCCGCCTCGTCGTGGTCGAAGCGGACCCGATGGTGCACCGACCGCGCCGATGCGTGGTACAGCCGCACCCGGCGACCGCTGCACCAGAAGTCGTGGCTGAACGGCAGCCCCCGCAGCCACTCGCCCTGACCGGGCGACAGCTGCTCCAGCCACCACCGATCCGCGTCACTGTGGTCGAAGTCCGGGTCGGGCAGCGCGTCGTCCCAGTTACCGAGGATGTTGACCTCGCAACGCTCGCGGCACAGGTCGATGACCTCGCGTCCGCGCGGCCCCTTGCCCACGAAATCGCCGAGGTTGAGGACGCGGGTGATGCCGCGCGCGTCGATGTCGGCCAGCACCGCCTCCAGCGCGGTCAGGTTCCCGTGGACGTCGGAGATGAGGGCGAGGCGCTCGAGCTCGGGATGCATCGGCACAGCCTCGCACGCTCGCGCGAACCCGCGACGGCTCGCCGCGGACGCTGTGATGCCTAGTATCGATCCATGCGGGTAACGATCATCGGCGGAACCGGACATGTCGGCACGTTCCTGGTGCCCCGGCTGGTGACCGCGGGCCACGAGGTGACGGTGGTGTCGCGGGGACAGCGACAGCCGTATCGTCCGCACGGGGCGTGGCGGTTCGTCACGACGGTCAGCGCCGACCGGCAGGCCGAGGAGGACGCGGGCACCTTCGGTGCCCGGATCGCGGCACTGGAGCCCGACGTCGTCATCGACATGATCTGCTTCGAACCCGACAGCGCCCGGCAGCTGGTGGAGGCGCTGGCGGGACGGGTCCGACACTTCCTCCACTGTGGCACGATCTGGGTGTACGGGCCGAGCGCGCAGGTGCCCGGCACCGAGGAGCAGCCGCGCCGCGCCATCACCGAGTACGGCCGCAAGAAGGCCGAGATCGAGGCGTACCTGCTGGATCAGGCGCAGCGGCACGGCTTCCCGGCGACGGTGATCCACCCCGGACACATCTCGGGACCCGGGTGGACGCCGATCAACCCGGCGGGCAACCTCAACCTGGACGTGTTCCAGAAGCTCGCCGACGGCGACACCCTGATGCTGCCGAACCTGGGAATGGAGACGCTGCAACACGTTCACGCCGACGACGTGGCGCAGGTGTTCGGCGCCGCGATCGCGAACCGCTCGGCGGCGCTGGGCGAGAGCTTCAACGCGGTGGCCGCCACGGCGCTGACGCTGCGCGGCTACGCCGAGGCGGCGGCGGGCTGGTTCGGCCAGGTCGCGCGGCTGAAGTACCTGTCGTGGGAGGAATGGCGCCGCACCGTCGACGAGACCGACGCCGACGTCACCCACACCCACCTCGAACACAGTCCACACTGCTCGATCGACAAGGCCCGGCGGCTGCTGGGCTACCGGCCCCGGTACTCCTCACTGGAGGCCACGGCCGAGGCCGTGGACCGGCTGGTGAGCGACGGCCAGGTGCGGGTCAACGAGAGCACTTGAGGCTCAGGCGATCACGAAGATCGCCCAGGCCATGCCGAAGCCGATCACGCCGATGAGCGTCTCCATCACCGTCCAGGTCTTCAGGGTGGTCTTGACGTCCATGTCCATCAGCCGTCCCACCAGCCAGAAACCGGAATCGTTGACGTGGCTGGTCATCACGGAACCGGCCGCCAGGCCCAGCACGATCGCGGCGAGCTGGACGCCGTTGAACGCCCCGGCCTCGACGGCGGGCTGGATCAGCCCGGCGGCGGTGATGAGCGCGACGGTCGCCGAGCCCTGCGCGATCCGCAGCGCCGTGGCCACCACGAAACCGGCGAGGATCACCGGCAGGCCCAGGGCGTTGAGTTCGTCGGCCAGTGCGTCGCCGATGCCGCTGGCGCGCAACACCGCGCCGAACATGCCGCCCGCGCCGGTGATGAGGATGACCGAGCACACTGGACCCAGCGCCGACTCCAGGGTCTTCTCCAGCGCCGAGCGGTCGCGCCCCAGCCGGGTTCCCAGCACATAGGACGCCACCAGCACGGTGATGAGCAGCGCCACCGGCGTCGAGCCGATCGCCATGGCCACCTGCACCCAGGTGGCGTCCTCGGACACCCACTTCGCGCTGGTGGCCAGATCCAGGCCGGTGTTGACGAAGATGAGCACCAGCGGCAGCAGCAGGATCGACACGACCGGCCCCACCCGGGGCAGCTTGACGTCGGTGGTGTCCTCGTCGTCGGTGCCGCCCAGCAGTTTCGGCACCGGCAGCTCGAAACGGCGGCCCATGAAGCGGCCGTACAGGTACCCGGCGAGGTACCAGGTCGGCAGCGCGATGACGAGTCCGAACAGGACGACCAGGCCGATGTCGGCGTGCATCAGTTCCCCGGCGGCCACCGGGCCGGGGTGTGGAGGCAGGAAGACGTGCATCACGGAGAACGCCCCGGCTGCGGGAAGTCCATAGGTGAGTACGGATCCGCCCAGTCGTCGCGCGATCGAGAAGACGACCGGCAGCATGACGACGAGCCCGGCGTCGAAGAAGATCGGGAACCCGAACAGCAGCGAGGCCACGCCCAGCGCGAACGGGGCCCGGCGTTCGCCGAACCGGCGGACCAGGGCCTCGGCCATCGTCCTGGCCCCGCCGCTGACCTCGATCAGGCGGCCGAGCATGGCGCCCAGGCCGACGAGCAGCGCGACGCTGGCCAGGGTGGTGCCGAAGCCGTCGGTGAGGGTGGCCACGATCGCGGCGGGCGGGACCTGGGCGGCGAAGGCGGTGCCGAGGCTGACGAGGACCAGGGCGGGGAAGGCGTGCAGCTTCAGTTTGATGATCAGGAACAGCAGGACGGCGATGGCGGCCGCGGCGATGGCCAACAGCGGTCCGGTGGTGAGGGTTTGGGACCAGTCCTCAGGCATGGGGGCTCCTATTCGAGTCGGTCGATGATCCGCTGGGCGATGAGCTCCGCGGCGGGTCCGATGTCGACGGTCGTTCCGGTTTCGTCGGGGGCGAGGGGTTCGAGGGCGTCGAACTGGGACGGCAGCAGCGTCGGCGGCATGAAGTGCCCGTCGCGTTGCCGCAGCCGTTCGGCGATCTGTTGGGCGGTACCGGAAAGGTGCGCGAAGTACAGCCGTCCGCGCGCGCCCCGCAGGACGTCGCGGTAGCGGCGCCGCAGCGCCGAGCAGGTGACGACGGTGCTGCGGCCCGCGTCGGCCTGGGCCGACAGCCAGTCGCGCAGGTCTCGCAGCCAGGGTTGCCGGTCGGCGTCGGTCAGCGGGATTCCGGCGGCCATCTTGTCGATGTTGGCCGGGGAGTGGAAGTCGTCGGCTTCGGCGAACGGCCGCTCCAGCCGGGCGGCGAGCAGTTTCCCGACCGTGGTCTTGCCGCAACCGGACACGCCCATGACGACCAGGTGTTGGGGATCGTTCATCCGGCCTCCGGTCTCGTGTGACGTGCGACTCCCCGGATGTTGCCATAAAGGTAATACCTTTGTAAAGACATTGGTAACACCTTTTGGCGGCCGGGGCCGCGCGTTAGGGTGGGGGCAGAGTCCACACAGGTGCTTACGAGCCCCCGACAGGTCCTCAGGAGGGGCGAATGGCGTCGCCGGTGTTGCACAGCGCGGTACTCGACACCCTCGGCATGCGGATCACCAGCGGCGAACTGGCGCCCGGGGCGGTGCTCACCCTCGAAGGACTGCGGCAGGAGTTCGGGGTGTCGCGGACCGTCATGCGCGAGGTGATGCGTCTGCTGGAGTCGATGAACCTGGTGCTGTCGCGGCGCCGGGTCGGGCTGGTGGTGCGGCCATCCGACGAGTGGCGCGTCTTCGATCCCCGGGTGATCCGCTGGCGGCTGGACGGACCCGGCCGCGACGCCCAGCTGCGCACCCTCACGGACCTGCGCAGCGCGGTGGAACCGCTGGCCGCCGCCGGAGCCGCCCGCCACGCCACCGACGCGGACCGGGAGCGGATCGTCGAACTGGCCGCGCTGATGCGCCAGCGCGGCGAGGCCGGTCAGCTGGAGGACTTCCTGGAACTCGACATCGAGTTCCACTCACTGTTGTTGCGGGCCAGCAGAAACGAGATGTTCGCGGCGCTGACCGAGGTGGTGGCGGAGGTGCTGGCCGGGCGGACGCATCACGGGCTGATGCCGAAACCGCCCGAGCCGGTCGCGCTGGACCTGCACGAGGAGGTGGCGCGGTCGATCCACGCCGGTGCCGACCGCGACGCGGAGTCGGCGATGCGGGGACTGGTCGAGGAGGTCCGGGCCGCGTTCGCCGACGAGACCGCGAACTGACGGCTTTCTCAACCGCCGTAACCGAACCACTGCCGCGACACCGTCGGCACCGTCAACAGCACGATGAGCGCGGCCCCCATCGCCGCCTGCAGGATCCCGAGCCGGGGCGAGGTGAGCAGCGCCAGACACGGGATCACTCCGAACAGGACGGCCACCAGCAGGTTGCCCCGTCGTTCGCCCTGCCAGACACAGAACGCGGTGAACACGGCCAACAGCAGGCCCGTCATCGGAAAGAACAGCCCGCCGCCGGGCTCGCCGGGCGCGGGCCACAGCGCCAGCACCATCCACACCAGACCGGTCGCCAGGGCCAGCACGAAGGCCGCCAGCACCGGCGGTGGGGGTACGGTGGCCAGTCTCGAAGCCATACCCGACAGACTATCGGTTCGTGACGCCAAGTAACGGTGATCGCTACCGGCAACCGTTGCGTACCAAGGATTCTAGTGAAGGGAACCCGCGTTGGCGTTTCACGAGGCGGACGGGCAGCAGATCCACTATGAGGACACCGGAACCGGAGAGGCCGTCCTGCTCATGCCCGGATGGGCGGGCAGCATCGTGGAGCTGAACCCGCTGCGCGCCGCCCTGGACGGCTACCGCGTCGTCGCCGTCGACCCGCCGGGTTCGGGAAAGTCGCTGCCGCAGCCGCGCGACTATCCGCCGAGCTTCTACCAAGACGACGCCGCCACCGTGCTGGGGCTGCTGGACGCGCTGGGAGTCGAGGCCGCCCACCTGGTGGGGTTCAGCGACGGCGGCGAGTACGCGCTCGTCATGGCCGAACAGGCGCCGCAGCGGGCACTGTCCGTGGTGACCTGGGGCGCGGCCGGACACGTCACCGCGCCGCCGGGACGAACGGCGGCACTGGAGTCGCTCATGGACGATCCGAGCGGATCGTTCGTCTCGCTGGCGGCGTACCTGGCCGAGGCGTACGGGGTCGAGACCGGACGGGCGATGGCGGCCAGCTGGGGCCGGGCCTTGGAGGCGATCATCGAGGCCGGAGGCGACGTGAGCCGTGAGGCGGCGCACCGGATCATGTGCCCGGCGCTGCTGATCACCGGAACCTACGACCCTTACTGCGGACCGGATCTGGTGCGGGCCATGGCCACCGCGATCCCGCGCGGCCGGTTCACCGAGGCCGTCAACAGCGGCCACGCCGTCCACATCGACAACCGGGACTGGCTGGTGTCCACCGTGGTGGACTGGCTGGACGGGCACTGAACTCAAGGCCCCGACCCCCCCGCCGAGACCCTTGCCGGTTCGGCAAGAATATTTGCCGTTCTGGCGGGATGATTCGTACGGTGTCGGCATGAGGAAAACAAGCGAGAACGACAACGAACAACTGGTGGACGTGCTGGTGATCGGCGGCGCGTCCGCCGGACTGTCAGGCGCGTTGACCCTGGCGCGGGCCCGGCGCTCGGTCGTGGTGATCGACTCCGGCAAGCCCCGCAACCTGCCCGCCGCCGCGTCGCACGGGTTCCTGACCCGCGACGGCGTCGCGCCCACCGAACTGGTGCGGCTGGGAGCCGAGGAGGTCGCCGCCTACGGCGGCACGGTCGTCACCGACATCGTCACCGGCGTGTCCGGCCACAATGGCGACTTCACGGTGACCACCGAAGCCGGGCGAAGCTTCCACGCCCGGCGGCTGCTGGTGACCACCGGCCTGTCCGACGAACTGCCCGACGTGCCCGGCCTGTGGCAACGGTGGGGCCGTGACGTCTTCCACTGCCCGTACTGCCACGGCTGGGAGGTGCGCGACCAGCCGATCGGCGTGCTCGACAGCGGACCCAACGGCGTGCACCAGGCGCTGCTGCTGCGGCAGTGGTCGGATTCGGTGACGCTGTTCCTGCACCGGGCGGCTGACCCGTCCGACGAACAGTTCGCGCAACTGGCCGCGCGCGGCATCACCGTAGTCGACGGCGAGGTCTCCGGACTGGACATCGTGGACGACCAGCTGGCGGGAGTGCGGCTGGAAACCGGAACCCGGCTACCGGTGCGGGCCCTGGCCGTCGCGCCGACGTTCACCGCCCGCGCCGGGTTCCTGGCCGACCTGGGCCTGACCACCGTCGAGCACCCCTCCGGCATGGGCGACCACCTGGCCGCCGACGCGAACGGGCTCACCGCGGTCGCGGGCGTGTGGGCGGCGGGCACCGTCACCGACCCGATGGCCAACGTCGCGATGTCGGTGGGAGCCGGAGCCCGGGCCGCCGTCATGCTCAACGCCGACCTGATGTTCGCCGACGTCGCCGAGGCCGTGGCCGACACCGGCCTGGCCGCGTGAGGCGGTTCAGCGGGAGCGGGCGCGCAGGTGCGCCCGCTCTCCCTGCTGTCCGAACAGGATCAGCAGCTCCACCGGCGCGTCCTCGGCGGCGCCCAGCCAGTGCGGCACATGGGTGTCGAACTCAGCCACCTCGCCCGGATTGAGCACCAGATCCTTGTCGCCCAACAACAACCGCAACCGTCCGTTGAGGACATACATCCACTCGTAGCCCTCGTGTGTCTTCAGATCCGGCTCCCGGCCCGAGGTGTCACCGGGAATGACCATCTTGTACGACTGGATGCCCCCGGCCCGGCGCGTCAACGGGATGAACGTCATCCCACCCCGATGCACCGGCCGCAGATGCACCCGCGGATCACCCGTCGTCGGCGCGCCGACCAACTCGTCCAACGGCACCCCGTACACCTTCGCCAACGGCAGCAACAACTCCAGGTTCGGCCGCCGCGCCCCGCTCTCCAACCGCGACAGCGTGCTCTCCGAGATGCCGGTCGCCTCGGCGAGCCGGGCCAACGTCACATTGCGCTGCCGCCGCAGCTCCCGCAGCCGGGGGCCGACGGCGGTCAGTACCTCGTCCAGTTCCTCCACACCCACCATCTTGCCAAACCGGCATGAACATTTGCCAATATCGCGGGTGCTCCGGCAGGCTCGTCCCATGCACACACACGACAGCACCGAACAACCGCCGAGCCCCGAAGCGTTCTGGGAGGAGCGGTACCGCAGCCGCGACCGGGTCTGGTCCGGCAGGCCCAACCCCGTCCTCGTCGACACCGTGGCCGACGTCGAACCCGGAACCGTCCTCGACCTGGGCTGCGGCGAAGGCGGCGACGCGGTGTGGCTGGCGTCGAAGGGCTGGCGCGTCACCTCCGTCGACATCTCCGGCACCGCGATCGCCCGCACCCTCGACAACGCCAAGGCCGCCGGAGTCGGCGACCGGGTGAGAGGCGAACGCCACGACCTCGCCGAGACCTTCCCCGACGGTGCTTTCGACCTCATCTCGGCCCAGTTCCTGCAATCCCCGCTGGAGTTCCCCCGCGAACTGGTGCTGCGCCGCGCCGCCCACGCCCTCAACCCGGGCGGGCTGCTGCTGATCGTCGACCACGGCGCCGCCCCACCGTGGTCCGACCACAAGGACCACTACTTTCCCAGCGCCACCGAGGTACACGAGGGCCTCGACCTCGACCCGGACGAATGGCGGGCCGAACGCGTCGGCAGCGCCGAACGCGACGCCACCGGCCCCGACGGCCAGACCGGGGTCCTGATCGACAACGTCATCGCCATCCGCCGACGCGGCGATTGAACCGTTCGCCACCACGTCGCGTAGTGGGTGTTGGGCATTGACATTCGATCCAAGGGAGGGCCCGATGCCGACTGAAGTTTTCGGACTGCCACTACACCCGCTGGCGGTACACATGCCGGTGGTGCTGGTGCCGCTGCTGGCGGTGGTGATCGTCGCCTACGTGCTGGTGCCGAAGGTGCGACGGCACGTGGGTTGGCTGCTGCTGGGCCTGTCGGTGGTCGCGGTGGCGGTGGTGTTCGTCGCGCGCGCGAGCGGACAACAGCTCGCCGACGAGACACTGGCCGAGATGGAGGGGGCTTCACAACAGATCATCGAGCAGCAGGCGGCGTCGATCAGCAACCACGCGTCCAACGGCACCACCCTGCTGTGGCTGACCCTGGTGGCCGCGCCACTGGCCTGGCTGTTCGCCGGTTTCGCCAGCGGACGGCTGGTCAGCTTCCTGAAGGACCGCTCGTTCAAGCCGCTCGACGCCACCGAAGCGGCCTCGACACAGCGCACCGCCATCATGACCACCGTGGGGGTGGTACTCGTCGGGCTGGCCGTCACGATGACGTACTTCGTGATCCGGGCC
Organism: Stackebrandtia nassauensis DSM 44728; assembly: GCF_000024545.1. Lineage (GTDB taxonomy): Bacteria > Actinomycetota > Actinomycetes > Mycobacteriales > Micromonosporaceae > Stackebrandtia > Stackebrandtia nassauensis. The sequence continues at coordinate 5,620,315 of NC_013947.1, read as the reverse complement.
GGACACACCGGCGCCGAGATGATCTGGGGGGCCTGACAACCACGACGCTCGCCGGAGCCGCTAGCCGCCGCCGACCATCGCCGCGTCAACGCGGTTCGGCGGCGGCTTCGGCGGCCGGTCGCCTGCTCGTCCGTCGGCTCGCCAACACCAACGCGACCAGGCACACCGCGCACAGTCCCGCCGGAACCCAGAAGATTCCCGGCAGGCCAAGCGATCCCACGGCAGCGGCGGTCACGATCCCGCTGACCGGCATCGCGCCGGTCTGGGCGCTGAAGAACATCGAGGCGGCCAGCCCGCGCTGTCCGGGCGCGAGGCTCTGCGCGTAGGTGACACCCAGGCCCATCGTCACGGTGAACACCACGACGGTGAGGACGGTGAACAGCCACACCTGCCACAGGCTGGAGCTGGTGGCGAGGACCGTATGAGCGGCGATACCCGCGCCGAGCCCGGCCATCATGACCCGACGAACGCCGAAACGGTCGGCGAGCCGTCCCACGAGCGGGAATGCCAGGATCTCCAGCCCGGCGGCGACCGAGATCAGCGCGCCGAACATGGCCGCGCTGTGACCGAGCTCCTCCACCACGTAGATCGGCAGATACACGGCGCGCAGCATGTCGCCGACCATCACGAGGCACGCACCGGACGCGAAGACCAGCAGCGGCAGGATCGAACCGTTGCGGGCCTTGGCTTTCGGCTCACCGTCGCCGCGGGCGCGCTTGGCCGCGACCGGGCTGCGCCACCCGAGCGTCGCGGTGACCAGATACAGCGCCACGGCCAAGGCGAAGGCGGTACGCAGATCGACCAAGGTCACCAGCGCGGTCGAGACGACCGGACCGATCATGAAGCCGAGCGAGTACCCGCCCCGCAAGGTCGAGGTGATCGTCGAGGCGTTGGGGGCGGCGCGTTCCTCGAGCGTCTCGGACAGGCTCGCGAAGATCTGGGCGTTGAGCGGACCGATCCAGCTCAGCATCACCACCTGTACGGCGATGGCGAGCCAGAAGACGTCCACGAACGGGTAGACGGCCCAGCCCGCGGCCATCCACACCGCCAGCCCCACCATCAGCGGGGATCGGGAACGCATCCGGTCGGACAGTCCGCCGACCACGGGACCGGTGACGATGACCAACAGTCCCGCGACCGTCACGACGCCGACCTCGGCCAGGCTCGCGTCCAGCTCCTGGGTCAAGAACAGCGACACCAGCGGCATTCCCGCCGAGGAAGCGCCACCGTTCACCATGAACAGAATCAGGAACCTGCGGTATTCGCGGTCCGTGACCAACAGCTTCCATACTGGACCATCCTTCGTCAAAGTGTGTCCGTCCGTTCACTGTGTGTCCACAAGGTGCGTTGTTAACCAGCCCCGGGTATTCTGCCCAAGACATGCAAACTCTTCGATCGCCCGATGCCTCGTCACCGCCCGCACGTGGTGGCGCACACCGGCGTCCCGGCACGACGAAGACCCGCTGGTGGGTGGTGGCGACCGCGACCCTGGTCCTGGTGACGGGCGTGGGACTGGCCACCGCCGAGCTCACCATCGCGCCCGATGACACCAAGCCCGCCGCTGACGGCAACGCGGCTCCCACCACCGAGGCGGAGTCCAGCTCGTCCTCGTCGAAGGCCGAGGACCTGGACCAGGGCAAGTCGCCCACCCCGTCCAAGTCCAAGACCAAGTCGCCCAAGCCCTCCGACGACGAGCCCACCACGGAGAAGCCAAAGGACGAGTTCGCCGACCTGCGTTCCGGGGTCGTCGACCTCGTGAATCAAGAGCGCGCCAACGCCGGTTGCGGCAAGGTCTCGTCCAACGACAAGCTCGTCGCCGCGGCCACCGGCCACAGCAAGGACATGGCGGCCAACAACTACTTCGACCACACCTCCCAGGACGGCCGCACCTTCTCCGACCGCGCCGCCGCGCAGGGCTACAACAGCGCCATCGGCGAGAACATCGCCGCGGGACAGACCAGCGCCGAAGCCGTCATGGACTCGTGGATGAACTCCGAGGGCCATCGCGCCAACATCCTCAACTGCGACGCCCGCGCGATCGGCATGGGCGTGGCGAAGAAGAGCGACGGCACCCTGTACTGGACCCAGATGTTCGGCAGCGAGTGACACACCCGCGCGTAGGGTAGCGGGCATGCCCGAACTGCCCGAGGTGGAGACGATCCGGCGCGGCCTGGACGGCTGGGTCATCGGCCGTCGTATCACCGACGTCGAGGTGCGGCATCCGCGTGCCGTGCGGCGGCATCACGCCGGACCCGCCGATTTCCGTGCCCGGCTGTTGGGGACGACGATCACGGGGACTCGCAGGCGGGGCAAGTTCCTCTGGCTCCCCTTGGATTCCGGGGACGCGTTGTTGTGCCACCTCGGCATGTCGGGCCAGCTGCTGATCGAACCGCCCGACAAACCCGACGGCCCGCACCTGCGCATCCGCCTGGTCTTCGACCAGGCCGAGCACCAGCTGCGGTTTGTCGACCAGCGCACCTTCGGCGAGATGCTGGTCAGCCCCGACGGGGCCGAGCTGCCGGGGGAGATCGCCCATATCGCGCCCGACATCTACGATCCCGCTTTCGATCTGGCGGAGTTCTCGCGCAGGTTGCGGGCTCGGCGCGGCGAGGTGAAGCGGGCGCTGCTGGACCAGTCGCTGATTTCCGGGGTGGGCAACATCTACGCCGACGAGGCGCTGTGGCGGGCCCGGCTACACGGCAATCATCCCTCGCAGGAATTGTCGGACGCGGTGGCGCGGGAGCTTGTCGAGCACATCCGGGAGGTGTTCGACGCGGCGTTGAACGCGGGCGGCACGTCCTTTGACGCGTTGTACGTCAACACGAACGGGGAATCGGGGTATTTCGATCGCTCGCTGGCGGTGTACGGGCGGGCCGAGGAGCCGTGTCGGCGTTGTGGGACGCCGGTGGAGCGGATCAAGTTCACGAACCGGTCGTCGTTCCACTGTCCTTCCTGTCAGATCGTTCCCGGATAGTGAGGCGCCGCCCCGGTTCGCGACAAACCGGGACGGCGCGGGGGTGGCACCCCTTGGCAGAGCTGGGTCTTGGGGTCAGAGGTGTACTCCGCCTCTGGCGTACGTGAACCACTCGCCGTCGCGTTTCTCCTGCACGATGCCCCAGGCCTGGTAGGCGTTGCTAACCGGATCCGAGGCGCAGAACTGGTCGCTCTGCCACGGGTACACCTCGCATGACTCGTTGGTGCTTCCGAAGATCTTGGCGACCGCGCGGGTGTTCGAGCGCATCTCGCCGTAGATCAGCATTTTCACGCGGTACTGGTAGAAGTGATTGTTGGGATTGTCGGGGTACTGGCATTTGCGTTGTTCCACTTCGATGCCGCCCCCGGCAACGTGGGTCACGTCGTTCTTGATGGTGTCCGAGGCGATGGTGTCCCAGCCCCAGCAGGTCGTTTGGATATTCGTGTCGGCCGAGGCGGGCGCGGCGCTCCCCACCAGGGCCGCGATGCCGACGGTCAGGGCGGCGAGGATCGCCGCGATTCTGGATCTGGACATGGGCTTTCTCCTTGCTTGTTCGGATGGAACCGGGCTCAGGGCCACTGGCCCTGGGCGTAGGTGCGCCAGGCGCCGTTCGACCACTTCTGCACCACACCTCGGGACTTGTAGGCGCCGGTGACGTTGGCGTCGGTGGCGCAGTAGCGGTCGGACTCCTTGGGCTTGACGACGCAGAAGTCGTCCTTCGAGCCGTAGATACCGGCCACGGCTCGGGTTCCGCTCTTCAAGGGCGCGTAGATGAGCATCGTGGTGCGATATCGGTCGACGGTGCCGCCGCCGGAGGTCGGGCACTCGCGTTCCTGATAGGCGATGCCGCCGCCGACCTTGCCGGTCGCGATGTTGCGGATGTATTCGGTGCCCAGCGTCGACCAGCCCGAGCAGGACTTGGCGTCCGCTGTGTCGGCCGAGGCGAGCGCGGTGCTGCCCACCATTGCCGAGACTCCCACCACCGTCGCGGCGAGGATTCCCGCCACTTTGGACCTGACCATTGCCGTCCCTTTCCGTTCGATGACTTGCGGTCACGGCCGAGTATTCGTGCGGGGGAGGCGACCCACCAGCGACAACTTCTACAGTTGACCTACACACCGGCTGTGAAGGAATGCTTCGTGGACAACACATTCGGACACCTGCTGCGGCGGCACCGGTTGGCGGCCGGGTTCACCCAGGAGTCGCTGGCGGAGCGGGCGAAGCTGAGCAGCCAGGCGATCGGCTCGCTGGAGCGCGGCGACCGGAAGCGGCCATATAAGTACACTGTGGATGTACTTGCGGATGCCCTGGGGCTGGACGAGGTCGCGCGCTCCGAGCTGCGCGTGGCGGCCCGGCCGTCGGGTCGGCCACGACCGGGCCCGGCCGACGCCGAAGCGGGCGCCGCCGGTGACCGGGTCACTCCGGTCGCGTCCTGTGACGCCGACGGCAACCGCACCGCTCACGCGGCCCAGCCCGCCGACGGCGCTGTCGAACCCGAGTCCGCGGGGTGCCCTCCCCGGCAGCTGCCCGCGCCGCCGCCCCGGTTCACCGGCCGGGACGGCGAACTCGCGGCGTTGGTCGCCGCGTTGACGCGGGACGGCGGGGTGCCGGTGTGCGCGGTGACCGGCATGGGCGGCGTCGGCAAGACCGCGCTGGCCCTGCACGCCGCGCACGCGGTGGCCGAGCAGTTTCCCGACGGCCAGGTGTATCTCGACCTGCGTAGCCACGACAAGCCGCTCGACACCCGGGCCGCGCTGAGTCAGCTGTTGCGGGCCGTCGGCGGTGTGGTGGACGCCGTGGACGGCACCGACGCGGTGGGGGCGTATCGGTCGGTGCTGGCCGGGCGGCGGTTGTTGTTGGTGTTGGACAACGTTTCCGGGCCGCAGCAGGTCGCCGACCTGTTGCCGGGCGCTACCGGGTGCGCCGCTATCGTCACCAGTCGCCACGCCCTGGACACGCTGCCGCACACCCTCCACACCCGACTGGATGTGCTGACCGAGGACGCTTCGCTGACGCTGCTGACCGACACGATCGGAGCGGAGCGGCTGGCGGCCGAACCGGAGGCCGCCCGGGAGCTGGCGGGCTACTGCGGTGGCCTGCCGTTGGCGCTGCACCTGGCGGGTTCCCGCTTGGCTGTCAGGCCACAGTGGCCGATCGCGCACCTGGCCGAGCGGCTGGCCGACCGGGTGCGTCGCCTCGACGAGCTGGAACGCCGGGAACTGGGGGTGCGGGCCTGCTTCGCGGTGTCGTTCGAACTGCTGGACGCCGCCGATCGTCGCCGGTACGCGCTGTTGGGGGTGCTGCCCGCCGGGGGACTGTCGGTGGAGTTGACCGCGAGGCTGCTGGCAACGACCGAGACAGCAGCGGAGGCTGGGCGGGAGCGGCCTGCTGACCTGTCTCCGCGTGACGCGGAGGCGATGCTGGAGCGCTTCACCGACCTGGCGTTGCTCGACGCGCACGAGCCGGGCGTCTACCGCATGCACGATCTGCTGCACGCCTACGCCCGTGAGCAGGCCGAGCGGTTGCTGGAACCCGAGGAGCGGGCGGGGGCGGTGCGGCGGGCCGCCGAGCTGTTCACCGCCGTGGCCTGGCGGAGCCTGAACCTGGCGCAGCCCAACGGGATCCGCCGGGACTGGTCCGGCGGTGTCGATCTGGGCGTGGCGCCGGAATTCGTGACCTCGGCGGCGGCGTTCGCGTGGCTGGACGCGCACCGCGCGCAGCTGGTGGAGATCGTGTCGCAGCCCGGGATGCCGCCGGAGACGACGGTGCGGCTGTCGATCGGGTTGTTCGCGTACTACCTCAGCCGCGGTTACCTGCTGGACTGGGCCACCATCGCCGAGGCCGCCGCGACGGCCGCCGAAACCGGGACCGACCCGCTGATCACCGCGGTGACCAAAATGGATTCCGGAATGGCCCGTTGTGACCTGGCGGCCATGTGGTCCGCTGACCCGTCCGATGGTGTCGACCAGATGTACCGGGGTCTCAAGGAGTTCCAGGAGACCGGGGAACGGGAGGCGACGGCGGTGTGCCTGATCAACATGGCCGCCACTTTCACTCGGATCGACCGGCTCGACGCCGCCGGTGACTGCGCCGAGGACGCGCTGCGGCTGTGCCGCGACGTTCTGGGTTCCCGCGCCGGGCAGGCCGCGGCCGCGTTCAACCTCGGCACCGTCGCGGGGCGGCTGGGCGACTTCGACCGGGAACTGTCGCTGTACCGGGAAAGCCTGGGGTTGGTCGGTGCCGAGGACCAGCTGGCGCGCGCCGAGATGCTGCGCGGCATCGGTGGGGCACAGCGACGCGGCGGTGACAATGAAGCGGCGACGGCGACGCTGCGCGAGGCCCTCGCGGCGTCCGAGGCAGCCGGTGACCTGGCGGGACGGGCGGTCGCGTTGGAGGAACTGGGACGGACGCTGCTGGCGTGTGGTGACCCCGGCGCGGCGGCCGAGCCGCTGCGGGACGGTCTCGATGTCGCGGTCGGTATCGGTGACGCGATCAGGGCCGACCGGATCCGGCGACTGCTCGCCGACCTGGACGAGCTCGGTTCCGCCGACCCCGGCGCGGCGGTCGGGTAGGTTTTCGCCACGGCTCGCGAGGGGCGAGGGGCGAAGGGAGACGGCGTGATGACGCATAACGGGGACGATCTCGGTGCCGGGCAGCGACGGCACTGGCAGTCGACGTACAGCGACAACCCCGGCATGTACGGGGCTGAGCCGTCGCAGGCCGCGGTGCATGCCGCCGAGACGTTTACCGCCTCTGAAGCCCGGGATGTGTTGGAGCTGGGCAGTGGTCACGGGCGCGACACGCTGTTCTTCGCGCGGGCGGGGTTCGCCGTGCGGGCCTTGGATTTCAGCGAGACCGGGTTGTGGCAGTTGCGTGAGACCGCGACACAGGCGGGGATCGCCGACCGGGTCACCACGACCGTCCATGATGTCCGACAGCCGTTGCCGCTGGCCGATGACTCCGTGGACGCGGTGTTCGCCCACATGCTGCTGTGCATGGCGCTGTCGACCGACGAGCTGCACACGTTGATGGCCGAGATCCGGCGGGTGACGCGACCGGGTGGGACGTTCGTCTACACCGTCCGGCACACCGGTGACGCCCACTATGGAACCGGGATCTCGCACGGTGACGACATCTACGAGCACGGCGGGTTCGCCGTCCACTTCTTCGACGAGGCCCTGGTGACGGAGCTGGCGCGGGGCTGGAAACTGGGCGAGGTCTTCGACTTCAGTGAGGGCGAACTGCCCCGGCGACTGTGGCGGGTCACGCAGACCCTGGCCTGACCCGCGTGTTTGCGGCTGCGCCGTGTGGCCCGCATACTCGGGAGCGGACAACAGGAGCGTGCACAGTGGCTGAAGAAACGGTCGAGGTCGTCATCACCCCCGACGGCAAGGTCGAGGTCAAGGTCGCCGGTTTCGCCGGTACGGAATGCCTGACCGCGACCGAGGCGCTGCTGCGGTCGCTGGGCGGCCAGGTGGAGGAGCAGACGCTCACCGCCGAGGCGTACCAAGACGTCGAGGAGACCCGCCAACACCACACGGGCACATGACGTCGACGGTGCGGGTGCACGCGACGCTGTCGGACAGTCGCGCCAACGGGCCCGGGGAGCGGTTCGTGGTGTGGTTCCAGGGCTGTTCGCTGGCATGCCCGGGCTGCTTCAACCCCGAAACGCACGGGCCGGACGCCGAGGAGCTGTCGGTCGCCGAGCTGGCCGGACGGGTTCTGGCCCGGGCCGATCGGTGGGAGGGCATCACCCTGACCGGCGGGGAACCGTTGCAACAGCCCGAGGCCGTGGCCGAACTGTGCCGCCGGATCCGGGAGGGGTCCCGGCTCGGCGTCCTTATTCTCACCGGGTACACCCGGGGCGAGATCGAGGCCGATCCCGCCCGGCTGGCCGCCGTGGCCGACGCCGACCTGGTGATCGCGGGCCGCTACAACGCCGGGCTGCGGTTGGGCACCGGGCTGCGGGGATCGTCCAACAAGACCTATTGGTGGCTGACTGACCGGTATCGCGAGGCCGACCTGGCGGCGGTGCCCGAGGCCGAGGTGCGCATCGGTGCCGACGGCACCCTCATCTTCACCGGAATGGAGGCTGCGTGACAGTCGAGGACGATATCCGCATCTCGCTGCGGTCCCGGGCCGCGCTCATCGCGTTGGTGACCATTGAGGAGCAGCGCGCCGTCGCCATCCTGGACCGGATCCGTCTCGAACGCGACCCCGGCTCCGACCTGGTCACCTGGGATGTCGCCGAGGGCTTCGCCTCCAAGGCGGGCAACGGTCTGCCCGCCGCCGCGACCCCGGTGATGGCCCTGGACAAGATCCGGGAGCTGGTGCAGAAGAACCCCGACCGTCGGGACCTGTACGTCCTGAAGGACTTCCACGAGTTCTGGTCCAAGGACCCCATGGTGCGGCGCAAGCTGCGCAACCTGGCGCAGCTGTTGGTCTACACCGGAGCGTCGCTCATCGTCACCACGCCCCGCGAGACCATGCCGCGTGAGCTCGCCGACGATCTGGTGGTCATCGAACTCGACCTGCCCGACGAGGAGACGCTGCGCGCCGAACTGGACGCGCTCATCGACGGCACCGCCGGGCTGGTCTGCGAGCTGACCGGGCACGGTCGCGCGAAACTCGCGCAGGCCGCGCTGGGATTGACGGTGGCGCAGGCGAAACGGGCCTTCGCCAAGGCGATCGTGCGCGACTCGGTGCTCGACGACCGTGACATCGAGATCGTGATCGCGGAGAAGAAGGCCGCGATCCGGGAGAGCCAGGCGCTGGAGTTCTTCACTCCCGCCGAGGGGCCCGACGACCTGGGTGGCCTGGACGCGTTGAAGAACTGGCTGAGCCTGCGGGAACGGGCCTTCGCCCCCGAAGCCGCCGAATACGGGCTGCCCGCCCCGAAGGGCTTGGCGCTCATCGGGATCCCGGGCACCGGCAAGAGCCTGACCGCCAAGATGATCGGCGGCCTGTGGCAGCTGCCGCTGCTGCGCCTGGACGTCGGGGCGCTGTTCGGTTCGCTGGTGGGGGAGTCGGAGGAGCGGGTGCGGCGGGCGCTGCGGTTGGCCGAGACCGTCGCACCGTGTGTGTTGTGGATCGACGAGATCGAGAAGGCACTGTCCTCAGGCGACGTCGACGGCGGCACCTCGCAGCGGGTCTTCGGCACCATCCTGACCTGGATGCAGGAGAAGACCGAGCCGGTGTTCGTGGTCGCCACCGCCAACGCGGTCGCGACACTGCCGCCCGAAACCCTGCGGCGGGGCCGGTTCGACGAGATCTTCTTCCTCGACCTGCCCACCGAGGCCGAACGGCGCGACATCATCACCGTGCACCTGCGCAAACGCAAACGCGACCCCCGGGAGTTCAACGTCGCGCAGCTGGCGCGGATGTCGGACGGCTACACCGGCGCCGAACTCGAACAGGCCATCGTGGACGCGATGTACGGGGCCTTCGCCAGCGACGTCGACATCACCACCGCCGACCTGGTCGGCGCGATCCAGCGCACCGTCCCGTTGAGTCATTCGCAGCGCGAGGTCATCGAGCAGTTGCGGTCCTGGTTGCGCGACGGCCGGGCGCAACCGGCCTCGGCGCCGGAGGGACCGGCCGGGGAGCCGGGGCAGGTGCGGCTGGAGTTGTCGTGAGCGACAAGCGGTTCAGCTTCGACGGCGTCGTGTTCTGGGGTTTCCTGGCGCTGATGGCGGGCTGGGCGACCTGGGGCGCGGTGCTGTACCTGCCCGACGCCTGGTTCTTCGTGGTGTTCCCGTCGGGGTTCGTGCTCGTCGGTCTGCTCATCTGGTGGAAGACCTATCTGCTGCCGTGGAACCAGCGGATCCGCTCCGAGATCCCCCGGCTGGCCAAGATCCGCGTCACGCTGCACTACCTGGCGGCCTGGCCGTGGCACCGGTGGCGGTGCCACGGCACCAGGGCCACCCCGTTGGCCCGGTTCGCCGCGCTCCACTATCACCCGCGCGGCCGCCGATCGGCCTGGTACTACGGGATTCCGGTGGAACAGCTGTCGGGGCTGTTCTTCGACCCCAACCTGCGGGTCCGCGCCCGGCTGGCCGACAGTTTCAGCACCGCCGGGATCACCGGTGACACCCTGAAACTGGGCGAGGAACTGCCCGCCGAGACCGCCGCCGACCTGGCCCGCATGCTCAGCATGCGTACGGGCCACTTCCACCAGGCCGGGAACCTGACGCTGGCGTGGCGGCTGTGGCTGGTCTACGGCGACGAGCAGCTGTGGCAACGGCTGCGTCAGCACAACGAGGCCGCGGACGAGGAACCGTTGCGCACCATCGGCAAGGTCGCGTTGGGCCGGTTGCCGTTGGCGGAACTGCTCGACAGCGCCGTCGACCCGGTGGTGCCGCGCCGGGCCCGCGCCAAGGCCGCCGAACACCTCAAGACGGAGTGGAACCTTCCCGAGGATCCGATGGAGGCGGCGCCGTTCTTCGTGCTGGCCGGTTCGATGGACCTGTATCGCGACATCGACCCCGACGGCTCGCTGTTGACGATGGCCTACGCGGGCATGGACGCCGAGCGCCGCACCCGGATTCGTTCCGCCCTCAGTGACCTCGGGGAGCTGGACCTGGTGCGGCAGTTGCGGGACGTGGCGGGCGGGCGTTCCCGGCCCGGCGACGACTCCCCGCAGCGGCGGTTTCGCGCCTGCCTGGCCGCGCCGCTGCTGGAGGCCGTCGAGCTCGCGGGCCGCCTCGACGGCTGGCAGCCCGAGGACAGTCAGGACGCCGCGCTGCTGAACCTGTTGCGGCGCGCCAACATCGACATGCTGCGCGAGACCCGCGAACGCGTCACCGTCGCCCGGCAGCGGGGTTTCGAGCTGCCGCGCGGGACCGACCGCATCGGTCCGGCGTCGTTTTCTCCGGACGGCAACCGACTCGCGGTGGCGGTGCGGGTGCGCAACAAGGGCTGGCGGTTTCGCGAGTACGCCGTCGGCGGTGGCGAGGTGGTCGGCGAGGCGGCCGCGTATCCGGGCGGGACCGTGGTCTCGTTGGTGCACACGGGTTCCGGGTTCGCCGCCTTGAACCGTCCGCACGCGGGGAACCTGCGCAAGGTCGGTCTGACCCTCACCGAGGACGGCCGGACTCGCGTGATCGACGAGTCGGACTTCGACGGCGTGGCGACGCCGCGGCTGTGGCGACGGTTGCGGGGCTTCGTCCGCCGCGAAGGCCTGGAGGTCGCCGCCTACGACGAGAACGCGGAGTTCGTGCCCTCGACCAGATTCGGCGTGCACGACATCCCGGGTCCCCGGCCCACCGCCGGTGCCTCGAACGTCGCGGGAATGCTGGGCGGCCGGTTCAAGGAGCTTTCGGCCGACCCGTCGCTGGGCCGGATCGCCGTCCTCGCGGACCGGCGCCTGCGCGTCCACGACCGGATAACCCTCCAGACCCTGCTGGTCGACGACCAGCTCGTCGACGACGACGCGGTGCTGTTCCTCGACGCCAAGACGATCGCGACCGTCAGGGACCTGCCGGGCCAACGGTTCGCCGTCACCCGTTGGCAGGTGGGTACGTCGTCGATCACCAAAGCCGCCAGCGCGGAGCACGACAACGGTCCGGGCCTGGGTGCTTTCGGCGGCCGGGCCCGTCTGCACCGCATCGCCTACGGTTCCCGGATGCTGATCGTCGCGAGCACCGGAACCGCCAGGTCACCCGGGAACGACGTCATGTTCACCATCGACATGTCCACACTGGGGCGAGTGCACACGCCGCCGCAGTTCGACTGGCGGGTGTTGGCCGCGTCCCCCGACACTCGCGCCTTCGTCGGCATGGTCGACTCCGACGACGGCCTGAAGCTGAGCCTGCGGTCCCTGGCCCAGCACCCGCTGGTGACCATCGTGGACACTCCGATGGGCGAACTGTCGCCGACCGATCTGCGGACGGTGGAGTGGCAGCTGGCGCGGTGCCCGGAGGACGAGGCGCCGCTGACGGAACTGCTGATGCAGTGCCTGTACCACCGGTTCCGCGGGGACATCGCGCTCGGCGACGCCAAGGCCCGCAACGTCACCGAGTACGACATCCACCTGGGGGAGACGACGTGACCGATCGGCTGGGCATCGACTTCGGCACCGCCAACACCGTTGTCGCGCGGTGGAACGACGCCACCGGAACCGGCGAGGCGATACCGCTGTCCGGTGTGGAGGTCGTGCGCGACGTCGGGAACCTGCAACGGGTGGTGCCGTCGCTGATCGCGTACTCCGCTGTGGACGAGCGGCGTTGGGTGGGAGCGCAGGTCACGCCCGCGCTGCGCGCCTCGGACGGGGTGCGGGTGTTCCGTTCCACCAAGACATCGGTGGCCGGACGCGTCGTCGACCTGCCCCGTCAGGTGGGACAGCGCCGTATCACCGCCGCCCGCGCGGCCGCTGACTTCCTCGGCGACGTCATGACTCTGGCGCGGTTGGAGACCGGCACCGAGGCCGAGCTCGTGCTCACCGCCCCGGTGGAGTCGTTCGACCCGTACCGGGACTGGCTGGTGCGGGAGGTCGGGGCGGATCTGGATCGGCTGCGGATCGTGGACGAGGCGACGGCCGCCGCGGCCGGGTACGGCGCGAAGCTCAAACCCGGGGATGTGTTCGGTGTCTTCGACTTCGGCGCCGGAACCCTCGACATCTCGGTGGTCAGTGTCGTCGACCCCGACGGGCCACCGCCGAGCCCCGACGCGCGGCCCGGGGCTGATCGCGGCTCGGCGGGCGGCGGTCCGCCGCTCGCGGCCGGGCCCGCCGACGGCCGCCGACAACCGACCCGGCTGTCGGGCTGCGGCGTGCGCGTCATCAGCAAGGTCGGCATCGACCTGGGCGGCGACCACATCGACGCGCTGCTGGCCGACGAGGTCGCGCGGCTGACCGGACTCGCCGAGGCCGACGCGTCCGTCCACAATCGAGTGTTCGCGGAACTGCTGACCGCCGCCGAGGCCGCGAAGGTCGCGCTGACCACGGCCGAGTCCGCCGTCGTGGCCGCCGTCGACCCGCTCACCGGCCGCGAGTGGCGCGCCGACGTCAGCCGCGACCGGTTCACATCGCTGTTGCGCGACAACGACATCCTCGGCCGGATCGGCCGCGCCTTCCGCAAGACCCTCGACGCCGCCGCGGCCAAGGGCCACCCTGCCGACAGCCTGCGCCACCTGTTCCTCGTCGGCGGCAGCAGCCTGCTGCCCCCGGTCCGCGAACTGCTGTCGTTCCAGATCGACCCGGGACTGCTGCGGCTCGACCGGCCGCTGGAGGCCGTCGCCGCCGGGGCCGCCGCGATCGCCTCCGGCCACGACCCGGTCGACTTCGTCCAGCACGACTACGCGATCCGGCACGTCTCGCAGACCACCGGCGGCTACGAGTTCGAACCCGTGGTGCCAGCCGGAACCGACTACCCCAGCACCGAACCCGTCGCGTCCCTGACCATCAAGGGCGTCCACGAGGGACAGACCCGGCTGGGGCTGGCCATCTACGAGACCGCCCACGCCAGCACCCGCGACACCGCCGCCGGACTGGAGATCATGTTCGACACCTCCGGCGGCGCCCGCACCGTCGCCGTCAGCCCGCAGCGCCGCACCGAACTGTCCCAGGTGTGGCTCAACGAGGAACAGTTGACGTTCCTGAAAGCCGAACCGCCCGCCCGCGCCGGGATCGACCGGTTCCGGTTGGAATTCCACGTCGACGCCCAGAAACGTCTCACCGTCTCCGCCTTCGATCTGGAACGCCGGATCTGGGTACTCGACCGCCAGCCCGTCGTGGGCCTGGCCTGAAAGGACAACGATGTCGCACTTCACCCGGGTCCGCACCACCCTCACCGACACCGCCACCCTCGCCGCCGCGCTGCGCGAACTCGGCTTCGCCGAGGTCGAGGTCCATGACACCGCGCAAGCGCTGCACGGCCACCGCGGCGACGTCCGGCCCGAGACCGCCGAGGTCATCGTGCGCCGCCAACACCTCGGCATCGCCAGCAACGACCTGGGTTTCGCCCGGCGAGAGGACGGCAGCTACGAGGCGATCGTCAGCGAGTTCGACCGCCGCAAATACGGCGAGGCGTGGATGAAGAAGCTGCTGAGCACCTACGGGTACCTCACCGCCGTCGCCTTCGCCGAACAGCACGGTTTCGCGATCGCCACCGACGAGGTCGAGACCGAGGGCACCCGGCGGCTGACCCTGCGCCGCACCGTCGTGTGAGCCTCAAATCGCTGGCGAATCGCAGGTCGAGGCCGCAGACTACCGGTGTGATGATCGATCATTGGCCCCTGATGGGGCTGCGGCTGACTATCGGGGACGTCGAGTTGCGACTGCCCGACGACGAAGAACTCGCCCAGCTCGCCGACGTCGCCGAGCGAGGCGTGCACGCGCCCGGCGACCGGCCGTTCCTCAACGGCTGGACCGACGGCACCCCGGCCGAGGTCGCGCGGCGGTTCGTCCAGGCACACTGGGGCCACCGGGCGGCGTGGACACCGCAACGCTGGGAGTTGGAGCTGGCGGTGTTCCACGAGGGACGCCCCGTCGGCTGCCAGGGGATGTGGGCCTCCGACTTCGCGACGGTGCGCGAAGTTACCACCGGATCCTGGCTGGGTATCGAACACCACGGCCGGGGCATCGGCACCAGGATGCGCGGAGCCGTGTTGGCGTTGGCCTTCGCGGGGCTCGGCAGCGAGTTCGCGATGTCGATGTCGTTTGAGGACAACCACGCCCCGTTGGGTGTGTCCCGCAAGTTCGGTTACCGGCCGGACGGCATCACGCGCGACGCGCTGCACGGCGAGGTCATGGTGTCGCGCCGATTGCGACTGTCCCGGCAGGACTGGGAGACGGGAAACCCTGAACCGGTTATCATCAGCGGCTTGGACCCCTGCCGGGAGTTGTTCGGACTGACCGGCGACTGACGACAGGAGACACCCCCGTGACCACCCCGGAGATCCGCACCCCGGGACGGGCCGAGGGGTGGGTGCTGGTGGGCATCGTCCTGGCCGTCCTGGTCTGGTCCGGAATCGGCCCCAACAGTCTGGGCACCTGGGCGTTGGAGATCGCCTGGGTCGTGGCGGGATTGGTGATCATTCCGTTGTGCTGGCGCCGGTTCCCGCTGTCGCGGCTGTTGTGCTGGCTGCTGGCGATCCACGCCGTCATCCTCATCTACGGCGGCCACTACACCTATGCCGAAACCCCGTTGGGGGACTGGGTGCGGGACCTGCTTGACCTGCGGCGCAACAACTACGACCGGCTCGGCCACTTCGTCCAGGGGTTCATCCCGGCGATCCTGTTCCGGGAACTGCTGCTGCGCAAGGGCCCGCTGCGGCCCGGCAAGCTGCTGTTCGTCCTGGTCACCGCGTGCGGGCTGGCGTTCAGCGCGTTCTTCGAGATGATCGAGTGGTGGGCGGCGCTGATCCTGGGCGCCGACGCGGAGGCCTACCTGGCCACCCAGGGCGATGTCTGGGACACCCAGTGGGACATGTTCCTGGCGCTGTGCGGAGCGGCCCTGTCGCAACTGTTGCTCAGCCGCTGGCACGACCGGCAACTGGGCCTCAGCGGCCGGATCCCGACGGCGGTACCGGCAGGAACGGCTCGCTGAGGTGCGAGGTGCCCAGGGTGCCGCCGTTGTCGCGCAACCGATCCAGCACCCGCTCCCGGGTCGTGCGAGCCAACCCGGGATCCTCCTCGTGGGCGTAGGGCAGCTCGGGGTACAGCAGCTGAATGGCGTGGACGAGCACATCGCCGGTCAACAGCAGTGACTCGCCCCCCGACTCCAGTGCCACACTCTGATGGCCCGGGGTATGGCCAGGAGTGTGGACGGTCGCGACCTCCCGGCTGAGCCGGTGATCCCCGTCCACGATGTGCAGCTGCCCGGATTCCCGCAACGGCCCCAAAAGGCTCACCTCCCGCTCGGGAACCAGAGCCAGGGCATCAGCCCGCTGCACCAGATAACGAGCGTTGGGAAAGTACGCACGACGCACGCTCCCGGCGGGCTGCGGCTTTCCCGCCAAGCCGTCTCGCTGCTGCTGAACGGTCACCGCCCAGCCGGTGTGGTCGGTGTGCAGGTGGGTCAGCACCACCGCGTCGACCGCCGCCGGGTCGATTCCGGCTTCGGCCAGCTCGCGGGGTAGCCGTCCCGGGACCGGCGTCCAGGCGTCGACGTCCGGGTCGACCGGGCCGATTCCGGCGTCCACGAGCGTGGTGCGGCCGGACTCCTCGGTGATCGCGAAGGCACGGAACCGCAGCCACCACTGGCCGCTAGCGGTCACCGAGCCGGGGTCGAAACCGTCGACCGCCGTCCAGTGCGCGTCGGTGGCGGTGGGGAACGCTTCGCGGCGGGGCGTGAAGAACGGCCCGGCGCCGTCCTCCAGGGCCGTGACGGTGAGGTGGCCGAGGCGGCGGCTGATGGGCATGGCCGCAACGGTAACCGGCGCCCTCAGACCGTCGCGGGTTCCTGGGAGCGGAGTTCGTTGCCGGACAGGTCGGCGCGGGTGAGGACCGTGGTGGGCTTGTCGAACGGGAACAGCGAGGTGGCGTCGAGGCCGTCGATCACCAGCAGCTCGCCGGGTTCCATCAGCCGCCAGTCCGGGTCGGCGTCCATGCGTTCGCTGGCCAGGACGAAGGCGGGCACGGCGCCGTCGGTGCCCGAGATCTCCATCCGGCCGGGCTCGGCGACCGGCGCCAATGCCCGGGTTCCCGCGAAGCCGCCCAGTTCCGGGCGCAGCACCCACAGCTCGTGGGTTTCGGGGTAGCGCAACGCCCACAGGCGATTGGCCTCCGCCAGCAGGATGTTGAGCGAGTAGATCGGCAGCTCCGCGCCGATGCGGCGCACCGCCGAGATGAGGCCCTCGGTGGTGTCGCCCAGGCGGCGGATCTCGGCGGTGATGTAGGCGAATACGAGCTCGGAGTCGGTGTGCCCCTCGATGAGGGCCTTGTCGACATCGGACAGCCAGGTGGACAGGACGTCCATGTCCCGCACCACGCCGTTGTGGGCAAACAGCCGGTCGTTCATGTCGAACGGGTGGGTGTTGTGGACGTCCAGCGCTGTGCCCGAGGAGTACCGCACGTGGGCCACGAACGTGTGCGACACGATGTTGCGGGCCAGCAGGTCGAAGTCGCTGCTGGTGTGCGCCGCCAGCGGGGCGCGGTCCCGCACCGGCTCGTCACCCAGCGAGAACCAGCCGATCCCGGCGCCGTCGGGCATCCGCAGGCTCTGGGCCCGCAGACTGTCGGGCGCGTCGAGCAGCCAGAACGCGGTCTCGACGCGAGGGCCACCCGTGGTCAGTCCGAACAGTCGGCACATGCGTACACGATGCCGCAACACCGTCACTCCCGCAACCGGAAACGGGAATCAGCCCGCCTGGGCGTTCCCATAGGCCGTCCATAGGAGAAGTGCACTCTATATAGATATGTGCGAATCTGAGAATCCCCTAGCCCCGGAGTGAACGACATGCCCGAATTCAAACTGTCGCGTCGCGGCGTGCTCGGCGGACTCGCCGGGCTGGCGGCCGTCTCCAGCGTCCCGCTGGTCGCCGGTACCGCCTTCGCCGCCAAACGCGACGTGCCACAGCCCGACATCTACAGCTGCGCCGACTGGGGAGCCCGCCCGCCCAACGGCACGCCCACCGTCGTCAGCAAGCGGCCGAACAAGATCATCTGCCACCACACCGCCTACCCCAACACCGAGGACCTGTCGCTGGAGTACGCGTTCGCCAACTCGCGCGACATCCAGGACCTGCACATGGACAACAACGGCTGGATCGACTCGGGTCAGCACTTCACCAACAGTCGCGGCGGTTTCCTCACCGAGGGCCGCCACGGCAGTCTCGACGCGCTGCTCGACGGGACCTACATGATCCAGGGCGCGCACTGCGTCGGCCAGAACTCGCAGGCCATCGGCATCGAGAACGACGGCAGCTACCACACCGGTGAGCAGCCGACCGAGCCGCAATGGGCCAGCCTGATCGACTTCTGCGCGTTCATCTGCTTCAAGTACAGGATCCCGGCGACGGAGATCTACGGGCACAAGGACTTCAACTCGACCCTGTGCCCGGGCGGCATCCACGAACGGCTGCCGGAACTGCGCGAAGCCGTCCAGGGAGTCCTGGACGGCTCGGCGAAGTAAGGCGTTATCGGCGCGGGGCCGGGTCACCGGCCTCGATCTCGGCGGTGTCCCACAGGGGCGCCGCCGTTTCGTTGCTGCGCGGCTGCGGCAGGCGCCGGTTGCCGAAGGCCTGGGCGTCGAAGCGGGTGGGACCGCCACGGCCCTGGCCGACGGCCGCGGGTTCGGCCGCCGCCGGTTGCGGTTCGGGGTCCCAGAACGAGGGGGTCGCCGCGTCGGCCGCCTGGGCCGCCTCGGTCTCCTCGGTCAGTTCGCGACGGCGTTCGATGGCCTCGACGATGCGTTCGGGCAGTTCGTCCATGTCGTCGCGCTCACCGAGCACCCCGACGATCAGCCCGATGAGCACGATCGTGGCCAGGATGAGGATCGGTATGAGCAGCACCAGTGGGTCGACGCCGGGCACCTCGAGGATGTCGTCGTCGATGGCCACCGAGATCGACCGCATGCCGGTGTAGTGCATGCCGGTCACGGCGATGCCCATGATGATGGACGCGCCGATCAGTGAGCCCTTCCCGGAAACCCAGGTGGTGAAGAACAGCGCGACGGTTGCCGCGACGACGGCGATGGCGATGGAACCTGCCACCCACATGGGGTCATAGTGGATGGTGCCGGGGAGGTTCACCGCTGCCATGCCGGTGTAGTGCATGGCCACAACGCCCATGCCGGTGAGGGGACCGCCGATGAGGATCTTGGTGATCGAGGACTTACCGAGACCGACGGTGAAGATGCCGAACGCCACCGACACGATCGAGATGACCAGGCTGGCGGCGGTGATGGGGATGTCGTAGCGGACTTCACCGTCGGGGACGCTGAAGCCGATCATGGCGATGAAGTGCATCATCCAGATGCCGGTGCCGCCGATGGCGAGCGACGCGAAGGCCAGCCACTTGATCCGTCCCCGGCCGCTGGGCAGTCGACGGGCGTGGAGCATGCAGGTGAGGCCGAGGAACGCACCGGCCAGCGCGAATCCGAACCCCATGATCGGGTTTATTGGGCCGTACGCGAAGTGATCGTGTGTCACGTCTTGGCTCCCAGGGAACTCGTGAGTGTGGACCGTCGCGGTGCCGGAGCGACGAATGTGCTTGGTCTGCAAGTGCAAGGGTGCCCGGATGGGCCGGGAGAGTGTCGCACAACGAGTGCGCTGATGTCGTTGGCAATTTACCCGGAATGCCGGTTATATAGATTTTATGAATCTTAAATCTGGCGAAAAATCCCGTAAAGGTGTAATCGTCACGTTCTCGCGACAAGCACAGTGGACATGAATACCGTCACCCAGCGCTTTTGTAGTGTCGCCGTCGCCGAAGGGCTGGAGGATGTCGGCCGTCCGGTTAGGAAAGACGGCGAAATGTCCGTCCTGCGGCTTATGTCCGATTATCGGCGTCGCATAATGTCTGCGTTGCACCGAAAGGAAGGTTTGTCACGGCGCCCTGCCCTTCCCTTTTCCGTTCACGCATGGTGGAATCGCGGGGGTTATTGCGAGAACCGGCAGACCAAGGTATTCATGGTGCCGGTAGCCCGGTGGCAGGTCTGAAGCTCAGGAGGGTCCACGACGTTGAGCAAGCGCAGCACTACGGAGGCGGGTGTCGCCCCGGCGCGGCGCCGTTTCGGCCTGCCACGGCTGGCCGACATGCGGATCCGCTCCAAGCTGGGGCTGATCCTCATCGTCCCCGTTCTCGCCCTGCTCGCGGTGGCCACCATCCGACTCGTCGACTCCAGCAACGAGGCGTTCCGGGCGGGCGACTCCGCCTCGCTGGCCCAGTTCACCCAGTCCTCGTCCGCGCTGCTCAACGCGTTGCAGGCCGAGCGTTCCAAGGCCGCCGTCCAGCTGTACAAGGACGACATCGCCCTCGGTAAGGACGTCGAGTCGGTCGAGAACTACACCAAGGCGCGCGAGAAGACCAACAAAGCGATCCGGGAGTTCCGCGCCGAGCGCAAGAGCCTCGCCGACAACTCCGACGTACTGCTGCAGACCCTTGAGGACATCGACAACACGATCGTCTACGACCTCAACGGATACCGCTCCAGCGCCAACACCGACCCCTGGGACTTCCTCGACAAGCCGGTCAACCCCGACAAGCCCGACGGGGCCCGCGGCCGCATCTCCAACGGCGCCGGCGGTGCCGGTGACCTGAGCGGCTACAGCGCCGCGATCTCGTTCCTGCAGACGGTCTACGAGTACGCCCTCGACGGCACCACCGAGCCGGGACTGTCGCGCGACCTGCGCGCCACCCAGCTGTCGGCCGCCGCCGACGAGAACTCCGAACAGCTGCGGCTGCTCATGCTCAACATGGAGCCCAGCGGAAAGCTGTCCTCGGAGAAGCTGCGGCAGTTCAACCAGCTGGTCGCCGCCCGTACCACGGCGCTGCTCGACTTCGGCCGAGTGATGTCCACTGTCGACGAGAACGACGCCTACAAGAAGGCCAGTGACCTGACCGAGGGCGACGCCGACCTGGCCGGGAACTTCGAGGACGAGGTCATCGGCAAGAGCTCCGACGAGACCATCAACGTCGACCACACCAAGACCCAGGCGGCCTACGACCACCGGCACGACGCCAGCCAGCAGTTCATCGAGGCGGTGCAGGAGAAGTCCCTCACCGACGCCAACGCCTACAACAGTTCGGTCGTCACCCAGGTGCTCGTCGAGATCACCGCCGTGCTGATCACCCTCGTCGTCGCCGTGCTGCTGGCGCTGGCGATCGCCCGCACCCTGGTGCACAGCCTGCGGCGACTGCGCGAGGGCGCCTTGGAAGTGGCCCACGTGGACCTTCCCCGGGCGGTGGCCGCGATGCGTGAGACCGACGCGGCCAACCAGCGCACCCCCGCGCAGGTGGTGGCCGAGCTCGGCGACCCGCTGCGCATGGACAACCGCGACGAGGTCGGCACCGTGGCCGGTGCCTTCAACACCGTCCACCGCGAGGCCGTGCGCATCGCCGCCGAGCAGGCCGCGCTGCGGTCCTCGGTGTCGACGATGTTCGTCAACCTGGCCCGCCGAAGCCAGGGCCTGGTCGACCAGCTGATCGGTCACCTGGACCGGCTGGAGCGCGGTGAGCAGGACCCCGACCGGCTGGGCGAGCTGTTCCAGCTGGACCACCTGGCCACCCGGATGCGCCGCAACGACGAGAACCTGCTGGTGCTCGCCGGTGCCGACTCCACCCGCGTCGAGCGCGACCCGGCCCAGATCGGCGACGTGCTGCGCGCCGCCCAGTCCGAGGTGCTCAGCTACACCCGCATCGAGTTCGGCACCATCCTGGCCGACCGCGAGGTCCAGGCCGGGGCCATCAACGACATCGTCCACCTGATCGCCGAGCTGCTGGACAACGCCACCGGCTACTCGCCGCCCGACTCCGCCGTCGTCGCCGAGGCGCGGCAGGTCCGCGACGAGATCGTGGTGCGCATCATCGACCGCGGCATCGGCATGTCCCAGAAGCAGATGGACGAGCTCAACCGGCAGCTGGCCGAGCGCGCCGAGGTGGACATCTCGGCGTCGCGCCTGATGGGCCTGGTCGTGGTCGCGCGCTTGGCGCAGCGCCACAACATCAAGGTGACCCTGTCGGGCGAGCAGGGCCGCGGCACCGTCGCCGAGGTGACCCTGCCGCCGGAGCTGTTGACCGACTCCGCCCGCCGGGGTGGCAGCCGTTCCTCGCTGCCGCCGTCGCCGACGCCGCGCTCCAACGGTTCGCCCGCCCCGTCGGCGACCACCGAGCCGCCCGCCAGCGCCGGGACCGACGCCCCGCGTGGCCTGTTCGAGCCGCTCAACCTGCCCGAACCCGAGCAGGTCGAGCCGTTCTCGCCCGGCAGCAACGGGCACAAGGAATTCGATCCGGCGGCCTTCGACGGCAACGGCAGCAACGGCTCCAGCCCCGCCGGTGTCGCCTTCCACCCCGGCGACTCCGACACCGACAACCTGCCCCGGCGCAAGCTCATGGAGGTCACCGGCGAGATCGTCGCCGAGGTCCCCGACGACCCGATGTCGGTGGCGCTGCCGACGATCCGGCTGGACGCGGCGCCGCTGGGCGAGGTGCCCACCGACGACGGCCAGGCACCCCCCGCGTGGCCAGCGGCCG
Organism: Stackebrandtia nassauensis DSM 44728; assembly: GCF_000024545.1. Taxonomy (GTDB): domain Bacteria; phylum Actinomycetota; class Actinomycetes; order Mycobacteriales; family Micromonosporaceae; genus Stackebrandtia; species Stackebrandtia nassauensis. The sequence continues at coordinate 5,598,209 of NC_013947.1, read as the reverse complement.
GTGGCACCCCGACCACCGAACCCGTCGCGGCCTCCGACCGGACCCCCGAGATCGACGAGACGATGGAACTGCCGATCTTCCGCGAGGTCGAGTCGGCGTGGTTCAAGTCGAGTACCCCCGCACCGCGACCGGCGCACGAGGATCCACCGCCGCCGCCGCAGTTCCCGAAGAAGCCCTCGCCCTCGCCCTCGCCCAAGGCCAAGAACGCGGGCGACGGCGGGATGCCCAAGCGGCAGCGGCCGTCGGACACCCCCAAGGCCAAGCCCGCCCCCAAGGCCAAGCCAGCCCCCGCTCCCGAGCCCACCCCGGCCCCGGAACCGGCCGCCACCAGCGGTCTGCCCCAGCGCGGCACCCCCGCCACCGAGCCGCCCGCCGAGAACGCCCTGTGGCACACAGCGGCCGACTCCGGTTGGCAGACGGCGGCCGAGGTGAGCGCCAAGCCCGCTCAGGAGTCCACCAACGCCGGGCTGCCCAAGCGCCGCCCCATGGAACGACTGGTCCCCGGTTCGGTGGAAAGTCCCGAGGCCGAACCCGAGGTCCCGCGCCCGAGACGCGACCCCGAGGGCGTCCGCGGCCTCCTTTCGGCGTACCACCGAGGCGTCCAACGCGGCCGCGGAGGCGATGCGCGATGATGTACGGGAATATTTACGTACCTGATGTTTTTGGGAAGGCCCGACGACCGATGGCAGGTAAGGAGTCTTGATGACAACTCAGACCGGCGTTCAGGATCTCGGCTGGTTGCTGGCCGGATTCGCCGAGCGGGTGCCCGGCGTGGCCCACGCCGTCGCTGTGTCCGCCGACGGGCTCCTGATGGCGGCCTCCCGCAACCTGCCCCGGGACCGCGCCGATCAGCTCGCCGCCGTCGCCTCCGGCATGGTCAGCTTGGCGCAGGGCGCCTCGCGATGCTTCGAGGGTGGCGCGGTGCTGCAGACAGTCGTCGAGATGGACAACGGATTCCTCTTCCTGATGTCCATTAGTGACGGGTCATCGTTCGCCGTCCTCGCGTCGCGGACCTGCGACGTCGGGCAGGTCGGGTACGAGATGGCGCTGTTGGTCGACCGCGTCGGCCAGGCGTTGACCCCGGAGAAGCGTGGTGGGACGAATGAGGGAGTGCGCAAGTAATCGCGGCACGGTAGAGTCCTTGTGGTTGGCGCCACCATGACACAACAAAGTACATATAGGAATGTAAGAAGGCATGTGGCTGTTGATGCCGGAGTACTGGTAGTTCCTTGTGGACGCCAGTGTAGGGAGTAACGATGGTTCTCGATCGTGACGACTCGGTCGGTACGGGCGCACTGGTGCGCCCATACGCGGTGACCCGTGGTCGAACCCGGCCCCGGCTGGACATCGCAATGGAAGCCCTTGTCGAAACCACCGCTCGGGGCCGCTCCGGCGGTTTCCTCGCGGGTCAAGAGCAACAGACAATCGCCGGTTTGTGTGGAGTCGGGCTGCAGTCGATGGCGGAGATAGCCGCCCGGATGCAGATGCCTCTCGGCGTCGCTAGAGTCCTGGTGGCCGACATGGCCGCCGACGGACTGCTGGCGGTACACGAACCGGCCGGAATTTCGGAAAGCGGTGAGGATGCCGTGGGCACCGAACTGCTCGAACGCGTACTTAGTGGACTTCGGAGGCTGTGAACGTGGCTGACCGCCCTACGAACGGACGGGTTACCTCGGCGAAGATCGTCATTGCCGGGGGCTTCGGCGTCGGCAAGACCACCCTGGTGGGATCGGTCTCCGAGATCACCCCGCTGACGACCGAGGCCATCATGACCTCGGCCGCGGAAAAGGTGGACGACAACCAGCTGGTGTCCGACAAGAACACCACCACTGTCGCGATGGACTTCGGCCGTATCACGATCGACAACGACCTGATCCTGTATCTGTTCGGTACCCCCGGCCAGACCCGGTTCTGGTTCATGTGGGACGAACTGGTGCGCGGTGCCATCGGCGCCATCGTCCTGGTCGACACCCGGCGGCTGGCCGACAGCTTCGCCGCCATCGACTTCTTCGAACACCGGCGGCTTCCGTACCTGATCGCCGTCAACCAGTTCGACGGCAAGCTCTTCCACGACATCGAGGACGTCCGCGAGGCACTGGCAGTCGCCCCGCAGACGCCGATCGTGCCGTGTGACGCCAGGCAGCGCGAGTCGACCAAGAGCGTGCTGATCAACCTGGTCGAGTACGTGCTGTCCATGCACCGCTCCCGTACCGCCGGAGCAGCGGCGCAGTAGACCGTCGGACGAACCCCGGTCTCCTCACCCGAGGACGCCGGGGTCGTCCTGCTGCGCCCAAGCCGGAATCGTCCCGCTGAAAACAGACCCCTCGCGCGGCGATGAGTTTCGCCGCCGGGCCCCGTCTCTATTGGTGACAACAGATTTCACTGAGGAGATGGCAATGGCCAAGGTTTACACGCACATGACCATGTCGCTGGATGGATACATCGCCGACCCGAACGACGGCATCGACGAGCTTTTCGAGTGGTACGGCGCGGGTGAGGAGTCGGTTGACAGCGCCAACGAGGACGTCGAGTTCGCCGTGGACTCCAACAGCGCCGAGCTGCTGCGCGAGTTCACGGGAAGCACCGGCGCACTGGTCACCGGACGCCGCCTCTTCGACCTGACCGACGGCTGGGGCGACAGCCACCCCGTCGGTGCCCCGGTCGTGGTCGTGACCCACCAGCCGCCCGCCGACACCGGCAAGTGGCCCAACACGACGTTCACCGACGGCGTGGAAGCGGCGATCGCTGCGGCCAAACGGATCGCCGGTGACGAGGATGTCGTCATCGCGAGCGCCAGCATCTCCGCCCAGGCCCTCGACCTTGGACTCGTGGACGAGGTGCACGTCAGCCAGGTCCCGGTGCTGCTGGGTGAGGGCATCCCGTACTTCGCGAACCTGAAGAACGCCCCGCACCGTTTCGACGACCCCGTTGTGGTGCAGGGAAAGCGCGCGACCCACCTGAAGTACGTCGTCCGCCGTTGAACCGCATTCCTCCACAGCCGCCGACCTGCGGCTGTGGAGGTTTTGTTGATCACTTGGGCATCCTCGGTGGTGATCGTCCCTTCACACCACGAGGATCTCGATGAGCAGGAAGCTCGGCTGGCGGATCGCGCTCGGCGCGGTGGCGCTGGCGACCGGTCTGGCGTTCACGCCGCTGGCCTTCGCCGACGACGGTGTCGCGTCCGCCAACGACGATCCGTCGTTCCTGCAGGTGTACGACGCCAACGTCGAGAACCTGCCCGAGGCGGGCGACACCTGTCCCGGCGACTGGCAGGACCTTGTCTACTACATGAAGACGCAGGACGCGGCCCCCGACCTGTACCTGATCCAGCAGCTCAGCGGCTCCGGTGACCAGCGCGGCGATCTTCAGTACCTGATCGCCCGGATGGAGAAGGAGTTCGGGCAGAACTACGACGGCATCCTGGCCCAGAACAACCCGGGCAAGGGACCGCAGAAATGCGCCCCGCAGAAGGGTTACCAGACCAACGGGATCATTTTCCGGGTCGACCGGTTCGAGAAGGTCAAGACCGACAACAACACCTGGCTGGCGCAGTCGAAGTCCAGCGGCTCGTGCCGCAACAGCGACCAGGACCGCACCCGGGGCGTCAAGATCAAGCTGCGCGACAAGCTGGCGAACAAGACCGTCACGGCCGCTTCGGTCCACTGGCCCACAGCGGCCAGCGACGGACCGCCGTGCGCCGACGTCAACGCCAAGGAGACCGCGAAGGAGATGACCGAGGACGGGTACGGTGCCGACCAGCTGATCCTCGGCGGCGACATGAACTACACCGACGCCGGTAGCAACGGCGGCACGGACTTCCGCTCCTGGTACAAGGCGATGAACGGCGATCTCAAGGGCGGGTACGGTTTCCGCGACGCGGTTTACGCGGCCTGTGCGGCGGCCAGTGACCCGAACAAGTGCCGGGCCAGCAACTGGACCGTCGGGGGTAAGAGCCGGATCGACTTCCTGATGGCCAAGACGGGTGCGGGCAAGATGCCGGTCATCGACGGGGTTCGCTCGCCGACTTTCGATGAGGGCGACGCCGCCGCGCTGAAGTTCGAGGGCAAGGACGACGGGAAGCTCAACTACTCGGACCATCGGGCTGTGCAGGCGCGGGTTCACTACTGACGTGGGCGGCATCGGTCGGCTCGCAGCGTGGTCGGGTGCGGCGCAGGTAGGACCAGCCGGTGACGGCCATGGCGATGCCGGGCACGCCGAAGGCGAGCATGCCGACGAAGGCGAACCAGCCGGGCGAACCGTCGCTGGCTGACGGAGCGAAAAACAGAGCTACTGCGCCGATCAGCCCGTACGGAGCTAGGGTGCTCGCGCCCAGGAACGCGGGGGTCAGCGGTAGCCAGCGCGGCACTCGCCGTCCGGCCAGCGCGAGGGTCCAGCGGGGCCAGCGTTGGCTCCACGGGCGGGTCAGCGCGATGACCAGGAAAACCGCGAGTGCGCCGAGGACGGCAGTGAGATCCAGGCCGATGCGGGCCAGCAGCCCCTGGAATCCGCCCACCCCAACCAGATCGGGGCCTTCCCAGCCGCCGAGCTTGATGCCGAGGGCCCACGCGGCTTTGCAGCCGATGTAGGGCAGGAACGCGGCTGCTCCGGCGTAGGCCGTCCAGCGAACTCCGGTCGGGGCTTGGCTGGGTTCGGGGAAGCGTAGGGCGCGGGGCGTGCGATCGGCGTGGTCGAAGCCGCAGCGACGGCAGACGCCCTTGGCCGCGTGGTGAAACGACAGTGCCGCGCCGGTCAGCAGGATCAGTGTCGTGGCGCGGATCAGTTTGGCGGCGAAGCCCCACGAGTCGTCGACTTGTCCGACGCCGAGCAGCATCACCAGGTCCATGACCAGCCCGAAGACGCTGGCCAGCAACAAAACGACGGCCAGCCAGCACAGCCACGCGTTTCGGCTGACCACGGCGACGACACCAAACGCTCCCACGCCGACGATGAGCCAGCCGACAACGCAGTCGCTGAACGGTATCCCCAGCTCACCGCCCAGTCCCCAGTAGACGCCGGTCAGCGTCGTGAGTACCGAACCGGCAAGTGCCGCTGCTGGTGTCCAGTGCGGCCAGCGCCGCCACAACTCGATCATGAGCCAATCGTCGGCCGCTCCAGCTCGCGGACCGTCGTGCCGCAGAACGAAATCGCGGCTACCACGATCGCCGAAGCCGGGTACCACGATCGTGGTACGGCCGTCGGATTGTCGCGGCGCCAGGCCATCCGGCGCCCGCCGAGCCCTCAGCTCAGCGGCGCCGCCCCCGCTCGGCGCGCCATCGCGCGCCTCGGCCTCGGCTCAGCGCGCGGTACGACCATCAGCTCAGCGCGGGGTCGGCACCACCAGGCCGGTCTCGTACGCGAAGATCACCAGCTGCGCCCGGTCCCGGGCCCCGAGCTTCGTCATCGTGCGGTTGACGTGCGTCTTCGCCGTCGCCGGGGACATGCTCAGCCGTCCCGCAATCTCGGCGTTCGACAGGCCGCGCGCCACCAGCCCCAGAACCTCGGTCTCGCGGTCGGTGAGGCCGTCGATGTCGGGGGCGTCGGTGGCCGTGGTGTCGGCGAACGACTCGATCACCCGCCTGGTCACCGACGCCGACAGCAGCCCGTCGCCCCGCGCCACCACGCGGACGCCGTGCAGCAGTTCGTGCGGTTCCGCGTCCTTGACGAGGTACCCGCTCGCCCCCGCGCGCAGGGCGGCGAACAGTTTCGCGTCGGCCGCGAACGTGGTCAGCATGACGACCCGCACCCCGTCGAGGTCCGGGTCCCCGACGATGAGTTTCGTCGCGGTGAGGCCGTCGACCAATGGCATCTGGATGTCCATCAGCAGGACGTCGGGTTTCTCCTCGCGGGCCAGCGCGACCGCCGCGCCGCCGTTGGCCGCCTCGCCCACGACGACGATGTCGTCCTCGGAGTCCAGCAGCAGCTTGAAGCCGGTGCGCACCAGTTCCTGGTCCTCGGCCAGCGCCACCCGGATCACGGCTGGACCACCGGCAGGTGCGCCGTGACCTTGAAGCCGCCGTTGTCGCCGGGGCCGGTGGTCAGGCTGCCGCCCAGGGCTTCGGCGCGGGCGCGCATGCCGCGCAGCCCCCGTCCCTCGGCGGCCTCGCCGCCCTCGCCGTCGTCTATCACTTCGATGTCCAGTCCGGATTCGTCACGTACGAGCCGCAACGATACCGTCACGTCGGGTCCGGCGTGGCGCAGCACGTTGGTCAGCGATTCCTGGACGATGCGGTACCCGGCGTGGTCGACCTCGGGGGGCAGCTCACCGGCCGAGCCGGTGGCCTTGACCGGCAAACCGGTCTGCCGCACCGCCTCCAGTAGCTGCGGCAATGTGGACAATGATTCGCCGGTCTCGTGTCCCACCGGCGCCTGCAAGGTGTCGATGGTGGACTTCACGAGGCTCATCGCCGAGACGCTGGTGTCGCGGATCGCCCCGACCGTCTGCCACACCTCGGGTTTGGCGTCGCCCAGCAGGTGCAGCGCGGCGGCCGACTGGACCGCGATCGCGGTCATGCTGTGCCCCAGCACGTCGTGCAGCTCCCGGGCGATGCGCAGCCGTTCCGCCGCCAGCTGCGCGTTGGCGACGCGTTCGGCGTGTTCGGCGACCACCCGCCCCCGGGCCCGCACCACCTCGCCGATCAGGATCGCGCCGATGCCCAGCGCCGCCCAGGTGGCCACGAAGATCGAACGCACCACCAGCCGGTCGTCGGTGGGCACCCAGGCCGCCGCCCCCGCCAGCACCGCCAACAGCGCGGTGCCCGCCAGCCAGCGTTCCCCCATCGTGGTGGCCGAGTACAGCGTCATCAGCACCGGAACGCTGGCCCAGCTGGGCAGGTAACCCAGTGCCAGCAGCGTTCCGAAACCGGTGCAGGCGACGAAGACCGCGATCACCGGGAACCAGCGCCGCACCGGCACCACGAGACACACCACTGCGATCAGCGGCATGATCGCCCAGTCCACGGCCCGGCCCGGGCCCTCGCCCACCGAGGCCAGGTTCAACCCCAGCAGCACCACGGCGATGAACGCGTCGACGGCGGTGCCGAAATTGGACGGTCGGGTGACGAAATCGGCTACGCGATCGATTCTGGACTGGAGGCTCCCCACCCGTTGACTAAAGCACGTTGACGAGTGACGATGTCACACCACCCTTGGCCTGCGAACCGACTTCATCCCCAGGGAGCAGCCGCGGATTTACTTTCGTCCATACCGGCGCTGACCTGCGGCCGGTACCGTCGAAGCCGTGAGAATACCGGGCTGGATTCGGGCGGTGTGGTCACCGCGGGTTCCGGCCGCGGCGCCGACACCGCGACAGGCCCTGCTCTACGACGCCGCCTGGTGGGGCCTGTGCATGTTCTTCGTGCTGCCGCCGATGCTGCTGGGGGGTCTCGGCGGTTACGGCGAGATCGGTCCGTGGCCGCCCATCGCCGCCGCGCTGGGGGTCGGGGTGGCGTTGCGGCTGCGGCGCACCGTGCCCATCGCCGCGCTGCTTACCGTCGTCGCGCTGGGCGCCTGGACGGTCGTGGAGACCGCGGGTGGCAACCCGTCCGCGGCGTGGCCACCCGCGCTGTTGTGCAGCATCTTCGTGCTGTCGTACCTGGTGGGGCGGCTGGACGCCGGGCAGCAACCGATGCTGCTCCAGGTCGCGGCCAGCATCGGCATCGTCCTGGTCATGTCGCCGATCCTGGACATCGCGCTGACCGACGCGGTGGCGCTGACGATCTTCATGGTCTTCGTGATCCTGTTCCCGTGGCTGATCGGCCGCTACCGGTACCAGAACGCCGAGCTGACCCGCTCCGGCTGGCAGCGCGCCGAACAGCTGGAACGCGAGCAGCGGGCGGTCGCCGACCAGGCCCGGCTGCGCGAACGCACCCGCATCGCCGAGGACATGCACGACTCGCTGGGCCACGAGCTGAGCCTGATCGCGCTGCGGGCCGCCGCCCTGGAGGTGGACCGGGAACTGCCGCAGCGGCACCAGGAGGCGGCCGGGCAGCTGCGGCGTTCGGCCGCGACCGCCACCGAGCGGCTGCGCGAGATCATCGGGCTGTTGCGCGACGAGTCCGAGGCCGTCAGCGTCACCCCGGTGGACGAGAGCATCGGCGACCTGGTCGACCGCGCCCGATCATCCGGAATGGACGTCGCCTACACCACCGACGCGGAGGCGCCGCCGCTGCCGCACATGGCCGACCGGGCCGCGCACCGGGTGGTGCAGGAATCGCTCACCAACGCCGCCAAGCACGCGCCAGGCCGGGCGGTGACGATCGTCGTGGCCTCCGACGCGGACTTCTGCACCGTCACGATCACCAACGACCTGCCCGACGCGCGGCAGCCGCGCGGCATCGGCGGCGGCCGGGGCCTGGTGGGACTGGCCGAACGGGTGCGGCTGGCGGGCGGGAAGCTCCACTCGGGACCGAGGGCGGGACGCTACGAGGTGGTGGCCCGGCTGCCCTACGACGAGTCCGAGGCCGTGGCCGTCGAACCCGAGCCCGACACCGAGTCGGTGCGCCAGCACGTCCAGGTGCGTATCCAGGCCCGCCGTCGGCTGCTGGCCGCGTTCGCGCTGCCCGCCGTCATGCTGGCGGTGCTGGGCGTGTCCTCCGTGGCGATCTACCTGATCGTGGAGGGGAACTCGATCCTGACCGCGAAACAGTTCGACAAACTCGAGAAGGGACAGACGACCGCCGAGGCCGCCGAGATCCTGCCGGCGTTCCAGATGTTCGACCCGCCCACCGAACTGGGGCTCACCGATCTCCCCGAGGGCACCGAGTGCGAATACTATCCGTCCAGGGACTCCATCGACTTCGTCGACGTGTACGAGGTGTGCTTCCGCGACGACGTCCTCATCAGCAAGTACGTGATCACGGCAGAGAAGCGAAGGTATCAGCGTGAGAATAGTTATGGCGGATGACGAGGCGATGATCCGGGCCGGAGTGCGCGCGATCCTCGCCTCCGACCCCGACATCGAGGTGGTCGCCGAGGCCGCCGACGGTCGCGAGGCCGTCGAGGCGGTCCGCAAACACCGGCCCGACATGGCGCTGCTCGACATCCGTATGCCCAAGATGGACGGTCTGTCGGCGGCGGCCGAGATCCGCCGCATCGCCCCCGAGGTCGGCGTCATCATCCTGACCACCTTCGGCGAGGACGAGTACATCGCCCGCGCGCTGGGCGACGGCGCCAGCGGTTTCCTGCTGAAGTCCGGCGACCCGCGCGAACTCATCGCGGGCATCCACGCCGTCGCGGCCGGGGCGGCCTTCCTGTCGCCGCAGGTGGCGCAGCGGGTGATCGCCGAACTGGCCCGCGGCTCCGGCGGCGGCAAACTCAGCCGCGCCGCCACCGCCCGCACCAAGATCGACAAGCTCACCGACCGGGAGCGCGAGGTGCTGGCCCTGGTCGGCGCGGGCTGCTCCAACGCCGAGATCGCCAAACGGCTGCACGTCGTCGAGGGCACCGTCAAGGCCTACGTCAGCGCCATCCTGACCCGCCTGGAGGTCCGCAACCGAGTGCAAGCGGCGATCATCGCCTACGAGGCGGGCCTGGTCACCGACGACGAGTCCTAAGGACCTGTCCTGCGAATCGTCTGGCAGGCTGCGAAGCGCCCAGACACTTCGCCTGGCGGCGTTGTCGGCACGCCCGCATCCAACACCGGGATGCAGGCGCACCTCCGCCTTGCCATGCTTGGTCTGGACCCTTCTCGCCGCACAGAGATCCACAGGACAGGTCCTAAGACCAAAGACGCAAGCCGCGTCCGCCCCGAGCCCGATTCGCACCACCCGTTCCGCTCCTAGCCTTTGGCACACCAACCGATAGGAGAGGGACTGATGACCATTCTCGTGACCGGTGCGACCGGAACCGTGGGCAACCAGGTACTGCGGCAACTGCTGGACGCGGGCCACCCGGTGCGGGCGCTGACCCGCGATCCCGCCAAGGCGAAGAACCTGCCCGACGGTGTCGAGGTGTTCGCCGGGAACCTGGCCGATCCGGAGAGCCTGGAAGCGGCGTTGACCGGGGTGAGTGGCGTGTTCCTGTACACCAGCGACGGCAGCGAGGTCCTGACCAACGGGCCGGAACTGGTGGGGCGGCTGGCGAAGTCCGGTGTCAAGCGTGTCGTGGCACTGTGGAGCGGCTTCGACGGCTCGGTGATCACGGCGCTGCGCGGCAGCGACCTGGAGTGGACCGTGTTGCAGCCGCAGGAGTTCATGGCCAACGCCCTGACCTGGGTCGACTCGATCAAGACCGAGGGTGTGGTCCGGGAACCGTTCGCCGAGGTGCTCAGCGCCGCGATCCACGAGGCCGACATCGGCGCCGTGGCCGTCGTGACGTTGACCCAGGACGGCCACCACGGCAGGGACTACGAGCTCAACGGCCCGCAGGCGCTGTCGTTCCTGGACAAGACCCGCATCCTCACCGACGCGCTGGGCCGCGAGGTCCGCTACGAGGAGTTGACCCGGCAGCAGGCCCACGACCGGTTGACGGCGATGGGGGTGTCCTCGGAGATGGCCGACCACGTCGTCGACTGGCACGCCGACCCGCCCGCGGCGGCGTACACCGTCAACCACATGGTCGAGAAGCTGACCGGCCAGCCCGGCCGCGACTACACCCAGTGGGTGGCCGAGAACGTCGACGCTTTCCGCTAGTCCTTGACCGGTACCGGCGCCGCGGCGTCCTCGACCCGGGGTGCCGGTACCGCGACCGCCAGGGCCTCACGGGCCTTGGCGCGCTTCTCCAGCAGGAACCGGACCAGCTCCATGATCCCGGCGCAGACGATCGCGATCGCGAAACCCAGCCCCAGCGCCAGCAGCGGCCGTCCCTCGAAGGTCTTGCCCGCCAGGAAGCCGATCATTCCGGAGTAGACACCCCAGGAGACGGCCGCGATCGAGTCGAAGAACGAGAACTTGCGCAGGCTGTAACGCACCGCGCCGCTGGTGATGGTGATGGCGGTGCGGCCGCCGGGGATGTATCGCGCCACGATCAGCACGATCCCGCCGCGTTTCTCCAAGGCGTCATGGGCCCAGTCGAAGGCTTTCTTCTTCTTGGTGCCGGGTTTGAGTCGCCTGGCTATCGGCCCGAAGGCGAACCGCCCGATGGCGTAGGAGACATGGTCGCCGCCGAACGCCCCCAGTGCCGCCACCGCGATGATCAGCGCGATGTTCGGGTAACCGGTCGAGGCGGCCACGGCACCGGCCGCGATAACCGTCGTCTCGCCCGGAACCACCGGGAAGAATCCGTCAATGAATGCGATCGCGAACACCAGGACGAAGATCCACGGCGTCTGCATGAATGGATCGATGTAATCCATGATCGCGTGCTCAAGCTCCTTCACCCGCAAAAGGGTATGGCACTCGGCACAGATCCGCATCGGCCGGTCGTCGGGTTTTCACCCTTGACTTTGGTCAGGCCCACACGATCGGGGAGAGGTTCTGCCACAACTTGGCCACGCCGGTGTCGCCGGAGACCGTCAGATCGTCGATACGGCACCGATTCCACAGTGCCAGGTACAGCAGCTCCACCGGACCACTCAGGACACAGTCGACCGGACCGTCGAAGGTGCGCTTGGTGACGAGCGGTTCCTCGGTGATGTGCAGGAACCAGTCACTGCCGCCGCCGGGTTCGTCGGTGGCATGAAGGTGCAACGCCTTCGGGATGTGCGAACGCACTTTGCTGTGGCGGCGGGCGTGGTAGCCGCGCAGCAGTTCGTCGATGCCGTCGGCGGCGAAGTCCCGGTCGATGGGGGAGATCTCGTCGCCGCGCGCCGACTCGGCGTCCACCCGGTGGATGGTGGTCTCGTGGGCCTGGCGCCGGGTCCAGAACGCCAGTGGGGACGGTGCCCGCAGGAAGTGGTAGCAGTCCAGGTCGAGCGGCGCCTGCTCCAGCGCGCGCATCAACTGCGCGTGGCTTTCCCGATACCACTCGACGAGCAGCGCGTCGTCCGGAATCGGACCCGCGATCAGGTCGATTTCGGATGAGTCCGGACGGGACTGACGAGCTTCGGATACAATGGTTTTCGCCCACCGATGAATGAAGCCGGTGTGCCACAACAGATCGCGGATGGTCCAATCAGGGCATGTTGGCACCGGGGCGCGTAGGCCTACCTCATCGGCAGCCTCGGCCAGCAGTGCGCCCTCACGGCGCAATGCATCCAGGTGATCAACAACTACCATCTGTGGGAGTCTGGCATCGAAAAGTGGGACGCGCAACACGTGACCACAGGCGATATGGAAACGTTAACCAACAGTTGTCTACCGGATGCTTGACCAGCCCCAATCGGCACTCGTGTAAGGCCGTCGTCCATGATCCACACCTTGCCCCGACTGCTGATACTCACCGACGCGAGCGCCTGTCCCCGGCCGCTGCCTGAGCAGATCGCATTGGCACTCGACGCCGGTGCCCGGGCGTTCGTGCTGCGTGAGAAGGGTTTGCCGCCCGCCCGGCGCCGGGCGTTGGCCCAGCGGTTGGAGCCGCCCCTTACCGAAGCGGGGGCGAAACTCATCATCTCGGATCCAACCTGGACGGTCGACGCGTGTCACCTGTCGGCGCTCGCCCGAGCGCCCCGGCCCCGTCCGGATCTGGTCGGCCGCTCGGCCCATACCGGCCAGTCAGATGATCCCAACGCGGATTATGTGACCTTTTCACCGATATATCCGACCGCTTCCAAACCCGGCTACGGTCCCGCGCTGGGACCCGAGGGCCTGGCCGAGTACTGCGCGAGCAGCCGGGTGCCGGTCTACGCGCTGGGCGGCGTCGAGACCGGCGAACGCGCCGCCGAGTGCCGGGCCGCCGGGGCTCACGGCGTGGCGGTCATGGGCGCGGTGATGCGCGCCGAGGACCCCGCGACCGTGGTGCGGGAGCTGCTCGACGGCCTGGACTGAGTGTCGGACTGCGGCGTTACCGTGGAGCCATGGACGCCCAACCGCTGTCCGCCAGCTACCGGACGGGGCTGCCCGAGCCCCGGCTGCGTCCGTTCGTCGACGCCTATATCGGCTACCGCGAGGACGTCGAACAGACGCTGCTGCGGCGCGAGTTCGCGGGCAGCCGCACCGTGCTGATCCTCGGCTGGGGCGCGACGGTGACCGTCTCGGACCCACGCGGCGGTCCGGCGTGGACCGGGGCCTCGCTGATCGCCGGGCCCTACGACTCCTATGTGGTTTCTGAGTCGCATGGGGTTTCCGAGGCGGTGCAGCTGATGCTGTCGCCGTTGGGCGCCCGGCTCGTCTACGGCCTGCCGCTGGGCGAGCTGGCCAACCGCACCGTCGACCCCGCCGCCCTCGACGAGCACTGGCTGGACGCGCTGGTGCCCCGGCTCGCCGAGGCCGACTCCTGGGACGAGCGGTTCCGGCTCCTGGACCAGACGCTGACCGCCCGGCTGGCGGTCGCCCGACCGCTGGACCGCGAGCTGAGCTGGGCCTGGCGCCGCCTGAGCGAGACCGGCGGCCGGATCCGGGTCGGCGAGCTGGCCGCGGAACTCGAACTCAGCCGGGGCCGCCTGGCCCGCCGCTTCAAGACCGAACTGGGCCTCAGCCCCAAGACCGCGGCCCGGCTGCTGCGCTTCGACGCCGCCTACGCCCGCCGCGACCAGGCCGGAACCGAGGGCTGGGCGACGGTGGCCGCCGCATGCGGCTACTTCGACCAGGCGCACCTCAACGCTGACTTCCGCCAGTTCACGGGCTCCACCCCGGTGACGGTGGCCGCCCGGCTGACGATGAGCACCGATGTCCCACCCGACGTCAACGTCTCGCTGAGCACCGACGTCTTCGACTCCGGCCGATAGCCGGTCGCATTTTTCCAAGTCAGCGCCGCCACACCGTCATATCGTCGCTCGTGACAGCCGTATTAGGAGGAGCGATGAACGACAGCAAGGGCATGGTCTACCCGGTACTGAAGTACAACGACGCCAGCGCGGCCATCGACTGGCTGGTCAAGGCGTTCGGGCTCACCGAGCAGGCCGTTCACGAGGACGAGACCGGCAAGGTCGTCCACGCCGAGCTTCGCTACGGCGGCGGCGTCATCATGCTCGGCCAGACCGACAAGGCGCTCGCCGAACCCGCCGAGGACGACTACGCGATCTACGTGGCCGTCACCGACACCGACGCCCACCACGACCGGGCCGTCGCCGCCGGTGCCCGGATCGTGCGTCCGCTGACCGAGCAGGACTACGGTTCCCGCGACTACGTCGCCCGCGACCTGGAGGGCAAGGTGTGGAGCTTCGGCACCTACACCGCCTAACGCGGCGGGCTGCTCCAGGTAGCTGCCCGCCCGGAACTCGTCCCAGCTCAGGTCGTAGGCGGTGTACCCGTCGCCGCCGGTGAGGGCGACCCCGGTGCCCTTGACGGTCACGGGGTCGCCCACCCGCACGAATTCGTAGATCCAGGAGGCGTCGCCCGGCGAGACGTTCACGCAGCCGTGCGACACGTTCGTGTTGCCCTGCGCCCACACCGACCACGGCGCCGAGTGGATGAACTGTCCGGTCCAGGTCAGCCGTTCGGCGTGGTCGACGTTGGTGCGGTAACAGTCGACACCGTCCTCCTTGCCGTTGCATCCCGGCTCCCGGGTGGTGTCGAAAGTGGTGTTGGGCAGTCGCTCCATGATGGCCATCGTGCCCGAGTACGACTCGTACCCCGGTTTGCCCAGCGCGACGGCGATGGTCTTGACCCTCTTACCGTCCTTCTTGGCGATCATGTGCTTCTTCTTGTTGCTGACCAACAGTTCCCGGTCGGTGTCGTCGATGTTGAAGTCGGACTTCAGGTCCTTCGCGCCGTAGACGCCCTTGCCCAGCTTGAGGCCCTTGAGCCCCAGCCGGACCGACACCTCGGTGCCGGGCCGCCAGTAGTCCTTGGGCCGGTACTGGAGCCGCCCGCCGGAGAACCAGTGCCACACGCCCGCCTGCTCGGGCGCGCTGGACACGAACAGTCGCTTCTCGACGGCGGCCCGCTTCTTCTCCGGTACCTCGAACCCGTCCGGGAAGTCCAGCGCGACCGGCATCGCCTTGCCGTAAGTCTTGCCGTCCTCATTGGCCAGATACGGTTCGATGGTGCGCGCGGGCTTGTCCATCGTGGTGAACGCGGACTTCGCGGTGACGGTGCGACGGTGGTCGTCGATCGCGGTGACCGTGGCGGTGTACTTCGTGTCGTACGACAGCGGTTTGGCCGAGACCCAGCTGGTGCCGTCGGGCCGCAGCTCGCCCTCGACCGGCTCGCCCCGTTTCGTCAGCTTCAGCGTGACCAGCTTGCCGTTGGCGATGCCCGGCTTGATCTCGGCCGACACCGGCACGTCCTCGCGTTTCGCGGTCGGGGCGATGTCGATCGTCGCGTCCGAGACGAGGTCGGCTTTGGTGGGATACCTGATCTTGGCCTCGCCGCAGCTCGCGGCCGTGGCCAGGACGGCCAGACCGATCACCGCCGTCACCATCCGCCGTGCACTCCCCATGTCACGCACGGTAGCGGATCGGGGGTCGGCTCATAGCCAATTCACAGGCAAGCCATAGACGAACCGCAGGCTGCGGCCATAATGTCGCGGTATGACCAGCACCGGACCCAAGGCTTTGCGACGCCCGGACGGCAGCCCGATCCGGGTCCTCGTCGTGGACGACGAGGCGCCGCTGGCGGAGCTGCTGTCGATGGCGGTGCGCTACGAGGGCTGGCAGGCGTACACCGCCGGGGACGGCACCGCCGCGCTGAAACTGGCCCGCGAACACCGTCCCGACGCGGTGATCCTGGACATCATGCTGCCCGACATGGACGGACTGTCGGTCCTGGACCGGCTGCACGCCGACGCCCCGGAGACGCCGGTGCTGTTCCTGACCGCGAAGGACGCCGTCGAGGACCGGGTGCGAGGCCTGACCGCCGGTGGCGACGACTACGTGACCAAGCCGTTCAGCCTGGAGGAGGTGCTGGCCCGGCTGCGCAACCTGCTGCGCCGTTCGGGCGCGGCGCGCGCGAACCGGGCCTCGGCGCTGACCGTCGGCGACCTGACGCTCAATGAGGACACCCACGAGGTGAGCCGGGCCGGTGAGGACATCCCGCTGACCGCGACCGAGTTCGAGCTGCTGCGGTACCTGATGCGCAACCCCCGGCGGGTGCTGAGCAAGGCGCAGATCCTCGACCGGGTCTGGAACTACGACTTCGGGGGACAGGCCAATGTGGTGGAACTGTACATCTCGTATCTGCGGCGCAAGATCGACGCGGGACGACCGCCGATGATCCACACCCGACGCGGTGCGGGGTACATCCTCAAGCCGGGGGAGTGAGCGCCGTGCGACGTCCATGGTCGCTGCGCGCCCGGCTGGTGGCCGCCACCATCGGGCTGCTGGCGGTGGTCAGCGCGGTCATCGCGACCGTCACCACGATCGCGTTGTCGTCCTATCTGTACGACCAGCTGGACCACCAGCTGGCGGCCACGGCCGCGCGCTCGGCGGGGCCGGGGGCACCCACCGACGGGGTGTCGTTCCTGGCCCAGCCGGGACAGCCGATCGGCACGATCGGCGGGCTGGTCGACGCCAACGGCGAGATCACCGACGCGGCGGTGAGCCGGGAACCGGGCGGGCCGGGACCGGCGGACCCCGCCGATCGGCTGACCACACTGGACGAGGACCAGATCGCGGCGCTGGAGAAGGTCGAGGGGAGCGCGAAGCCAAGCACCGTCGAGGTTCCCGGGCTCGGGGAGTACCGGGTGGTCACGCTCGACTCGCCACACGGAGCGTCGGTCCTGGTGGGACTTCCGACAGCGCAGGTGGCGGGCACGGTGGACACCCTCATCGTGGTGGAGTCGCTGGTGGCCGGGACGGGCCTGTTGGCGGCGGGCATCGCCGCGGCGGTGGCGGTGCGGTTGGCGCTGCGGCCGCTGCGCCGGGTGGCGGCGACCGCGAGCCGGGTGTCGGAGCTGCCGCTGTCCAGCGGCGAGGTGAGCCTGACCGAACGGGTTCCCGACGCCGATCCGCGCACCGAGGTGGGCCAGGTCGGCACGGCGCTCAACCGGCTGCTGGGCCACGTCGGCGCGGCGCTGAAGGCCCGTCACGACAGTGAGACCCGGGTCCGTCGCTTCGTCGCCGACGCCAGCCACGAACTGCGCACCCCGTTGGCCTCGATCCGGGGCTACGCCGAGCTGACCCGCCGAGGCCACGAGTCCATCGGCCCGGACACCCGCCACGCTCTGGGCCGCATCGAGTCCGAGTCGACCCGTATGACGGGCCTGGTGGAGGACCTGCTCCTGTTGGCGCGCCTGGATTCGGGGCGTCCGCTGGCCATGACCGACGTCGACCTCTCGGCGTTGCTCGTGGACACCTTCAGCGACGCCCAAGCCGCCGAAACCAACGCCAGCTCGCCCGAGCCGCTCGCGGCCGGAGCCGACGGGGCCGTGCCGACCGAAGCCGACGACGCAGCTGGCTCGGCCGAGCCGCTTGCGGCCGCCGCTGCGGCTGACGAGGAGGCGGCTGGATCGGCCGCCTCTGGCCCAGCCACTCCGTCCGACGCCGCGGCCAACAGCTCCTCCAGCTCCGGCCCAGCAGCTGCGGCTGGGCATCGGTGGGTGCTGGAGCTGCCCGACGAGCCCGTGACGGTTCGCGCCGACCGGGACCGGCTGCACCAGGTGCTGGCCAACATCCTGGCCAACGCCCGCGTCCACACCCCCGCCGGTACCACCGTCACCGGCCGGGTCGAACACGTGGATGCCGGGGCCGTCGTCGTCATCCGTGACGACGGCCCCGGCATTCCCCCTCACCTTCTGCCGCAGGTGTTCCAGCGATTCACCCGCGGTGATTCGTCCCGCTCCCGAGCCTCCGGGAGTACCGGCCTGGGACTGGCCATTGTCGAGGCGGTCATCGGCGCCCACGACGGGGAAGTCTCGATCGACAGCGAACCGGGTGCGACCACGGTCCGCATCACACTGCCGTGACCAGTTCCTTCGCGGAGCCGGCGCGACGGCGTCCCGCCGCCACCGTCACCAGCGCCACCGCCGCGGCCACCAGCACCGCGCCCGCCATCGCCAGCAGCGTCGACGAGTCGGGGTGGATGAGCGACTGGCCTCGAGCCGCCTGCCAGGTCGTGACCGCGAACAGTCCGGTGTAGCCGATCGCGACGGCGCCCACGAGGCCCGCCCGCACCCGGTCGTCCCGCAGCCACGCGACGCGGGCCGCCAGCACGGCCAGCACCAGCACCGTCAGCAGCAGCACGTGGATGCCGTGCAGCCCGATGAAGTGCGGTACCCGCAGGTCGCCGCCGGTGGAGCTCCAGTTCGTCAGCGGCATGCCGGTACCGTCCGGGTCGCCGATGCCGTGCCCGACGGACATGGCCACCTTGTCCCCGTTGGCATCGGTGACGGTGCGCTCGCCCGCGTAGCTCGCGGGAATCAGCGCGAACGCGACCGCCATCCCCGCGGTCGACAACAGCAGCCCGGCCCGCAGCGCCCACGACAGTGCCCGGTCCCCGGTGCGCTGCACCAGGACCAGGATCCCGATGACCAGGTTCGAGATCAACAGCGGCGGCACTCCATACTGGAACACGGTCTGGACGATCTGGTTGACCATGCTGTCGCCCTCGGCGAAGTGGCTGAAGGTTCCCTGCGACGCGGCCAGCGCGATGACCGCCACATCGGTGATGCCGAAGACGGCGAACATGAGGCCGAACCACCAGCCGAACCGCTTGGCCTTCTTCAGTTTCGTCAACAGCCACGCCAGCGTCGCGGAGTACACGGCGAAGGCGAAGCCGAACTTCAGCGGTTTGAGCCAGATCGACTCGTTCAACAGGACACGGTCGTCCAGGAACAGGCCCACCGTCGACACCAGGACGAGGGCGGTCATGAGGGTCACGTTGACCATGAGCGGCTTGTGCCAGGTCGACATCACTCGGAGATTGGGGCGAAGACTCAGTTGGGCGTTCACCAGTTCAGTCTCATTGGACACAGGTGTCACGACAATCGGGTTGTTCCCCCAATTAGGCGTGGGGATAACCCCCTAATTGGGGTTCACAGCCCGTTCATAGCTTCGCCATAACCGCCGGACAGCGGGCCCGGAAAGCCTGGGCGGCATGGAAGACACAGCGATCAGATCCCAGGGCCTGCCGGTCCGCGCACCGATCCCGGCGGGCCACTACGAACCGGTCATCGACGTCGTCATACCCGTCTACAACGAACAGGACGATGTGGAGGCCAGTGTGCGACGTCTGCACACCCATCTGGCCCGTACCTTCCCCTACGGCTACCGCATCACGGTCGCCGACAACGCCAGCACCGACGCCACCCCCGCCATCGCGGCCCGGCTGGCCGCCGAGCTGGCGCAGGTGGAGTTCGTCCGGCTGCCCGAGAAGGGCCGCGGCCGGGCGCTGCGCCAGGTCTGGTCGCACTCGACGGTGCCGGTGCTGGTGTACATGGACGTCGACCTGTCCACTGACCTCAACGCGCTGTTGCCGCTGGTGGCACCGCTCATCTCGGGGCATTCGGACCTCGCGATCGGCACCCGGCTGGCACGCGGGTCGCGGGTGGTGCGGGGCGGCAAACGCGAGTTCATCTCCCGCACCTACAACGCCATCCTCAAGGGCGGCCTGGCGGCCGGGTTCTCCGACGCGCAGTGCGGTTTCAAGGCGATCCGCGCCGACGTGGCCGCCGAACTGCTGCCGCTGGTGGAGGACACCGGCTGGTTCTTCGACACCGAACTGCTGGTGCTGGCCGAACGCGCGGGACTGCGCATCCACGAGGTCCCGGTCGACTGGGTCGACGACCCCGACAGCCGCGTCGACATCGTCCGCACCGCCGTCGACGACCTCAAGGGAGTGTGGCGGGTGGGCCGGGCGCTGGCGTCGGGGGCGCTGCCGCTGTCGCGGCTGCGTCGCCCGTTCGGCGACGACCCGCGCGACCGCGAGACCTCGGGCGGCCTGGTGCGGCAGCTGCTGAGCTTCTGCGTCATCGGGATACTCAGCACCCTGTTCTACCTGGTGCTGTACACGGTATTCCGCGACGGACTCGGGCCACAGGTATCCAATATGGTGGCGCTGTTGGTCACCGCGATGGCCAGCACGGCCGTCAACCGCCGCTTCACCTTCGGGGTCCGGGGACGCGACGGTGCCGTCCGGCAGCAGGCGCAGGGGCTCGCGGTGTTCGCGATCGGGCTGACTCTCACCAGCGGATCGCTGGCGGCACTGGAAATCGCGAGCCCGACGGCTGGCCAGACCACCGAACTGGCCGTACTCGTCGTGGCCAACCTCGCGGCCTCGCTGCTGAAGTTCCTGCTGTTTCGCGGTTGGGTCTTCCCGGCCGCCCGTACCGAAAGTGAGGCGTCATGACCACGGTCGCCGTTGAGCCGACCCGACCCGTGTCGCTGCCGATGCGTTGGTGGCGCGGCAGACCCGCCGATCCGGCGTGGGTGCGTCCCGCGCTGTTGACGCTGCTGGCGTTGAGCGCGGTGACGTTCCTGTGGGGACTGGGTTCCTCCGGGTACGCGAACCAGTTCTACTCGGCCGCGGTCCAGGCCGGAAGCGCCAGCTGGAAGGCGTTCTTCTTCGGGTCCTCCGACGCGGCCAACTCGATCACCGTCGACAAACCTCCGGCGGCACTGTGGCCGATGGCGTTGTCGGTGCGGCTGTTCGGGTTGAGTTCCTGGTCGATCCTGGTGCCGCAGGCCCTGATGGGGGTGGCCAGCGTCGGCGTCGTCTACGCGGCGGTGCGCCGGGGCTTCGGACCCGCCGCCGGACTGCTGTCGGGCGCGGTGTTCGCGCTGACCCCGGTGGCGGCGTTGATGTTCCGGTTCAACAACCCGGACGCGATGCTGTGCCTGCTGTCGGTGCTGGCGATCTACTGTGTCGTCCGCGCCGTCGAAGCCGGACGGACGAAGTGGATGGTCGCGGCCGGGGCCCTGCTCGGGTTCGCGTTCCTGGTGAAGACCTTGCAGGCGTGGCTGATCGTCCCGGTACTGGCCGTCGTCTTCCTGGCGTCCGGTCCGGCCAAGCTGTGGCGGCGGGTGGGGCAGCTGCTCGCCGCCGGGGCCGCGATGGTCGCGGCCTGCGGCTGGTGGATCGCGATCGTCGAGCTGTGGCCCGCCTCCTCGCGGCCGTACATCGGCGGCTCGCAGACCAACAGCTTCCTGGAACTCACGTTCGGCTACAACGGTTTGGGGCGCATCACCGGCGAGGAGACGGGCAGCCTGGGCGGCGGCATGAGCGACGGCAGCATCCTGCGGATGTTCACCTCGGCGAACGGCGGCCAGATCGCGTGGCTGCTGCCCGCCGCGCTGATCCTGCTGCTGGCGAGCCTGTACCTGTTGCGCCGCAACCGTGCCAAGCTCGGCAGGCGGCTGCTGCTGCCGTGGCGCGGCGCCAGCAAGCTGGAGGCGGTCGAGCCGCGAGCCGACGCTAGGCAAGGCAAGCGGGAAGCTGGGCCGCAGCCGCAGGTCGCGACGGCCGCGCGTCGGGCCGTTGCCCGGCGCACCACCGCTCAACTGGCTCAGCTGTGGCTGTGGGGCGGCAGCATGCTCATCACCGCGCTGGTGTTCAGCTTCATGGCGGGCATCTTCCACGAGTACTACACGATCGCGCTGGCCCCGTACATCGCCGCGACCGTCGGCATCGGCGCGGTGATCCTGTGGCGGCGACGCCGGTTCCCGGCCGTCGCGGTGACGCTCGCGGTTGTCCTGGCCGTGACCGCCATGTGGGCATTCGTCCTGTTGGGACGGTCATCGGACTGGTTGCCGTGGCTGCGCTGGACGGTGCTGACGGTCGGCCTGGTCGCCGCCGTGGGCCTCGTCTTCGCACGACGGCTGCCGAAACGCCTGGCACTGCTGGTGGCCGCGCTCGGCCTGGCCGCCGCGCTGGCGGGCCCGATCGGCTACACCGCCTACACGGTCGGCACCTCCTATGGCGGCTCGATCATCACCGCCGGACCAGCCACTCAGGACGGTGGCATGGGCGGCCCTGGTGGTGGCGGTCCCGGTGGCCAGAACATGGTTTACGGCCCGCCGGGACAGGACGGCCAAGACGGAAAGGACGGCGGAACCCCGCCCAACGGTAATGGTTCGCCGAAGGGCCAAGCCGGTCCGGACGGAGGCAACGGCCCTGGCGGCAAAGGGCCGGGCGGCCAGGACGGCGCCAACGGGCCGGGCGGCCAGGACGGCGCCAACGGGCCCGGCGGCCAGGATGGCGGCAAGGGCAACGGCCCCGGCGGCTTCCTCAACGGACAGTCAGTCAGCGACGAGGTCGCCGACGCACTGTCCGCCAACGCCGACGACTACACCTGGGTCGCCGCCGCGACCGGTTCCCAGAACGCGTCCAGCTTCCAGCTGGCCAGCGAACAACCGGTCATGGCCATCGGCGGCTTCAACGGCAGCGACCCGTCGCCAACACTGGACCAGTTCAAGGAGTACGTCGCCGACGGCGAGATCCACTACTACGTGTCCGGCGGCGGCATGATGGGCGGCCCCAACGGCGACTCCGGCTCCTCGTCGAAGATCGCCGAATGGGTCGAGGACAACTTCAAGAAGGTCACAGTAGACGGAACCGAGCTGTACGACCTGACCCAACCCGACAACTGAAACCCGCCACCGTGCTCGCCGCGAACCGGGGTCCACCCCGCGGCGAGCACGGTGGCGTCAAGGGTTTTCTCTGGTAGCGCGGGAAACCACGGGCCGCCTAGCTTCAAGGCATCGAAATGCATCGATTGCCCGAGAGGTGCTCCCCATGAGAATCGCCCGCGCCGTCGCCGTTGTGGCGGCGGCGACCCTGCTCCTGTCCGCACCGCTGGCGGGCACCGCCAGCGCCGATCCGCCCAAGTCCAAGGCCGCCAACCCGACCGACGAGTTGCGCCCCGACGACGTCGGCACCGACATCGTCAACGGCGAACTCGCCTCCTATACCGAACGACCCTCGCTCATCACCGGTCTGCGGGTCGGCGGCGGCGGACCGCAGGGTTCGTCGTGCACCGCCAGTGTCGTCGGCAAACGGCAGATCCTCACCGCGGCGCACTGCATGATCGACGTCGGCGGAGCCAAGAGTTACCTGTACGGCGACGACGATCTCAGCTCCGCCGGTGACGAGAAGTGGAAGAGCCCCGTCACCAAGTTCACCCCGCATCCCGACTACGGCGGGTCGGGCGGCTGGCGCACCGGCTACGACGTCGCGATCGTCGAGGTCGCCGACGACATCCCGGTGCCCGAGAGCGACTGGGCGAAGTTCGCCACCTCCGCCGACGCCGACCTGTCGCAGCCGGGCCGCGACTCCCTGACCTACGGCTGGGGCAAGACCGCCGCCAACGGGACCATGGGCCGGTTGAAGAAGACGACGCTGCCTATCAACGACGCCGATTCCTGCCAGGTCTTCGACGTCACCGTCAACCCCGAGCTGATGATCTGCGCCGGGTACGACGACGGTCGCACCGGCATCTGCTCCGGTGACAGCGGCGGCCCGCTGATCGTCGACGGCGTCGTCATCGGCATCACGTCCTGGGGCGCCAGTGCCTGCGACCGGTACAGCATCTTCGCCAGGCTCACCAACGCGATGGGTGACTGGGCGCACGAACAGCTCCAGGCCCCGGCCGAGGACGACTTCAGCGTCTCGTTGAGCCCCGACTCGGCGACCGTCGAACCGGGACAGTCCACCGAGACCACCGTGTCCACGAAGGTCTCGCGCGGCAGCGCCCAGGACGTCTCGCTGACCGCCACCGGACTGCCCGACGGCGCCGAGGCGACGTTCTCGCCGTCGGCGATCCGGTCGGGCGAGTCGGCGAAACTGTCCGTGTCCACCTCGTCCGACACTCCACAAGGAACCCACCGGATCACCGTCACCGCCGACGGCGCCAAGGTCGACCGCACCGCGGTGTTCACGCTCCAGGTGGGCGAGGACGGCGAGGGGCCGACGGCCGACTTCACCGCGCAGTGTTTCAGCGGCCCCGGCGTGTGCTTCTTCAACGGCCAGGGCTCCAAGGGCGAGATCGCCTCGTACCGCTGGACTTTCGGTGACGGCGGCACCGGCCAGGGACAGCTCGTCCACCACTGGTACGCCGCCGCCGGTCAGTACCGGGTGACCCTCACGGTCACCGACTCGCGCGGCGGATCACACAGCACCACCAAGACCATCACCGTCTAACCACGCCCGGGGAGGGTCCGGCAGGCTCGTGCGCTCGTCACCGCACCACGACGGGGGGAGCGCATGAGTCTGCCGATTGCCGCGATCGGAAACAGTGCCAGCCAGAGGTTCGGGATCCACCACATGAGATCGAACTCGCCGCGCAGCACCCAGAAGTTCAGGGCCGTGAGCCCGGCCGCGTGGGTCAGCGCGAGCGACACCACCATCAGGGTCCGCGCGTGCGCCACACCCCGTCGCAGCGCCAGCAGCGCCGCCAGTCCACTGAGGCTGGCCAGCAGGTCCAGGACGAGATACGACCAGTTCCAGTCGATGAGGATCTGCCGGGGGTACGGCGGGATCGCCGCGATCGCCGTGGCCGTCCAGTAGGCCACGAACCCCAGGTCGGTGGCGAGCATCGAGCGTTTGATCCACGCGGGGGGCCGTTCCATCTCAGCCCTCCTCGATCAGCGCGGTCAGCTTGGCGTACACCCGCTCGTGCAACTCGCCCTGCGGTGGCGCCAGCACCGCCACCCGGGCCAGCCACCAGCCGTCGACGGCGAGCCGGACGGTCGTGGCGACCGCCGGGTCGATGCCGTCGTCGGCCAGTCGCCGCTGCCAGGCGAGATAGCGCTGCCGCAACGGTTCCAGGGCGTCGGGGTCGACGAGGGCCGCCGCGAACAGGGCCGCGGTGGCCTGGCCGCCACCGGATCCCGCGACGCTCGGCTTCGGCGCGATGGTCGCGCTCAGGTAGGCGCGGGTCGCCGCGCCGGGAGCGGTTCCGGCGCTCTCCAGCGCGGCTTCGAACTGCTCGACGAAGCGATGCACCAGGCCAGCGGCCAGGGCTTGTTTGCTGGGGAAGTGGTACAGCAGGCCGCCCTTGCTGACGCCCGCGTGGTCGGCGACCGCCGCGAGGGTCAGGGCCTGCGCGCCGTCGCGGAACAGGATCTCGGTGGCGGCGTCCAACAGTCGGTCTCGGGTTTCGGTCACCGTTTTACTGTACCGTCCGGACGGTACAGTAAAACGCGCCGGGAGACCTACCTCAGTTCGGACGCGGACGCGACGACAACCCCGTAGATGTCGTTGATCGTCGCCAAAGCACTGTGGTGCAGCTGCTGCGCCGAGACCTCGGCGACCGCCGTCTTCAGCGGCCGGGTCGCGCAGGCGTCCGCCACGACCGTCGGCTTGTAGCCGCGCAGGAACGCGCCCTCGGAGGTGAAGGTCACGCACATGTGCGTCATGAACCCGACGATGATGACGTCGGTGTTGCCCGCCGCCTTCAGCTGCTCGTCGAGGTCGGTGTCGACGAAGCTGTTGGGGGCGGTCTTGACGACGACCGGCTCGCCGTCGATCGGCGCCACCTTCGGGTGGATCTGGCCGATGTCGGCCTTGACGTCGAACGGGCTTCCCTCGCCGCTGTCGTGGGCGACGTGGACGATCTTCGCTCCGGCGGCGCGGGCGTTGGCCAGCAGTTCGGCGGCGGCGTCGAGCGCGGGCTGCCAGCCGGTGAGCTCCATGACGCCCCGGGTGTAGGTGTTCTGGATGTCGATCAGGATCAGCGTCGCCTCGGACAGCGCTGCCGGGGTCTGGTCGAGTTGGCTGATGTCGCGCAGGGTCGTGCTGCTCATGGGAGTCCCTTCTCCAGTGGCGTTCTCGCAGGTCGCGGGCCGTTCTCGACGGCCGGAGTCCACGCTATGGCGAAACCGGCATGTCCGCAATGTCGTGTAACCTGCAAATCCGGACATCAACGGGAACGGAGCCGCCGTGGGCACCATCGACCGCCTCATCGTCATCGCGCTGTTCGACCGCGTCGACCTGCTCGACGTCACCGGACCGCCGGAGGTGTTCTCGCTGCTGCAACGCGAACTGGACGAACCGAGCGGCTACCGGGTGGTCCTGGCCGCGCGCAGCCTCGACCCCGTAACCACCTCGGCCGGGGTGCGGGTTCTTCCCGACCTCACCTTCGACGACGTATCCACAAAGGCCATCGACACGCTGGTGGTGCCCGGCTCGGTCGACACCGACACCGACCGCCGGGTCCGCGCCCTGGCCGATCCGGAGGTCGTCGAGTGGGTGCGGCGCCTGGCCCCCAACACCCGCCGGGTCGCCTCGGTCTGCGTCGGCGCCCACATCCTCGCCGCCGCCGGGCTTTTGGACGGCCGACGCGCCACCACCCACTGGTCCACCGCGCAACAGCTCGCCACCGAACACCCGTCGGTCACAGTGGACGCCGACCCGATCTTCATCCGGGACGGCGACGTGTGGACCGGCGCGGGTCTGAGCGCCTGCCTCGACCTGGCGCTGGCCCTGGTCGCCGACGACTTCGGCGAGACACTGGCGCTGGGCGTGGCCCGGCAGCTGGTGATGTACCTCAAGCGCCCCAGCGGACAGAGCCAGTTCAGCGTCTCGCTCGACCCGGTCTCGACCACCCGCCGCATGGACCAGCTGCGGCTCCACATCACCCGCAACCTCGCCAAGCCGCTCAACGTCGGTGAACTGGCCCGGCACCTCCACGTCAGCGAACGCCACGTGACCCGGGTCTTCAAGACCGAACTGGGAACCACCCCGGCGGCCTACATCGAATCGGCCCGCGTCGAGGCCGCCCGCAACCGGCTGGAGACCACCGACGACACCCTGGAACGGGTCGCGACCGGCTGCGGCTTCAACACCGTCGACACGCTCACCCGGGCGTTTCGGCGGCAGCTCAACACCACCCCGACCGAGTATCGCAACCGGTTCCGGCTCACCCCGCGAAGCTGACGAAACGACCGTCCCCATCGAACAGACGATGGGGACGGTCGTGGGCCGTCACAGCTGGTACGGCGCCTTGGCGTTCTGGGCCGCGGTGATCAGCGCGCCCTGGTTGAGCGTCCACAGGTCCTCGACGCACGAGTACGCGGGCAGGAAGCCGCCGCACTCGCCGAACTGGCCGCCCACCTCGAAGGTGTAGCTGGCGATGCCGAGGGTGCCGTAGGTGTAGTCGTCACTGGTGCCGCTGGCCAGGTAGCCGACGGTCTGGGACGGGTTGCCCACCTGGTAGCCGTTGGACTCGGCCATCGCGTTGCCCAGCGCCCGCAGCTGCGAGTCGTTGGGAGGCGGCGAGGTGGAGTGACCCCACGGCACGATCAGATACTCCCCATAGGAGTGCAGTGAGATCATGACGTCCCGGGTGTCGTCGGGCGCGGGGGCGTCGCCGTCGCCGCGCTGATCCGGGTGGATCTTGCCGAAGAACTCCTCCACGGCGACGATCTCCGGTTCGGAGCCCGCGCTGGGGCCCTGGAAGGTCTCGCTGCACGGTTGGGTTCCGGCGTCGCCCCAACCGTAGGAGTGGTTGCGGTTCAGGTCGACCCCGGTCTGGGTGCCGCCGCAGTCGCCGTGACTGTTGTCGAGGTTCTTGCGTTGCAGCAGCGGCGAATCGCCACCGGAGGCCACCTTGTCGACGCCGTCGGGGTTGACGATCGGGACCACCCACACCTCAGTGGTGTCGAGTATGGACGTGACGGTCTCGTCGCTGCCGTACCCGTTGGCCAGGTAGTCGATCCAGCGCCAGCTGATCTCGCCGGTGGCGATCTCGCGGGCGTGGATCTGCGAGATCACCGAGAACCGGGGCTTGGCCGACTCCGGCGACAGTTCGCAGTCGCCGTCGGCCATCTTGGTGATGCAGATGGCCTTGATGTCATGGCCGCCCTGGCCTTGGGTCTTCAGCCACGAGTCGCCGATGTCGTAGACCTTGGCCAGGTCCGGGTGCGCGGCGGCCACGTCGTCGAGGTGTTTGAAGTGCAGGTCGGGGGTCTTGTAGCCGCCGTAGTACTCGCCGAGCGCGGCCTTGGTGGACACCTTCTTGTAGACGGTGTCCAGCACGGTGGGCTCAAGGCCCCGGTCGCGCAGGCGATCGGCGACCTTCGCGTCGCCGATCACGGTCGTGGCGCCGTCGGCGGTCCGTTTGACGACGTCGAAGCCGTCGGCGGACAGGGCACGGGTCTGGGCGCCCGACAGTCCCGGGACGCTCAGGTACGCGGGCTCGGTGTCGAGGTCGTCGGCCGTCGCAGTACCGGATGCGGCGGACAACACGGCCAGGCTCAGGGCGACGGCGGTGGCCGTGGCCACCGCCGTCCTCATGGGTCTCATGATCTTGCCTTTCGTTCGGACACAAAAGATATAGACGGGTATCGCTATATCAATCGTGACCTTACGGACAAGACACGCGGAGGGCAACCACTCGCGACGGTTCAGTAGTCGCTGTAACAAACGGTGTAGGCGATGTCGAAAGTGGGATCCTGGGCGGAGGCATAGCCGTAGCCGCTGCAGAAACCGGCGTCGTCGTAGTTGTCGTTGAAGCCGGTGACGATGGCGTTGGCCTGGTCGCACTCGACGAACTCGAAGACCGCCGAACCGCCGGAACCGGTGCGGTACAGGCAGGTGTCCTGCGGCGCGTGCCCGATGTCGCCCTGGGCCCAGTTCATCGACAGGCACAGCACGAAGTTCGTGTCGCCGTAGTCGGTGATCTGCTGGCCATAGTCGAGCATGTGGTCGGACGAGTCGCAGGCGTTGTAGTCACCCGAGCCGTCGATGCGCTCCAGCACCGTGAAGTTGCCGGTGCCGCAGGACTGGATGTCCCAGTTGGCGCCCACGTCGGGGGAACCGTAGACGCAGTCACCGGCGCTGACGTCCACGATGTCGTCCTGGGTGGGCTCCGGCTCGGTGTAGTCGTCCTCCGTGTAACCGTCGTCGGTGTAGTCGTCGTAGGTGGTCTCTTCGTCGTTGCCGTAGTCGTAGTCCGAGGTGGCCGAATCACTGCTGTCGGAGGCGTTCTGGCTGTCGATGCCGACGGAGATCAGCCCCGCGACCAGCAGCAGGCCGACCACGCCCGCGACGACGATCCCGGCGATCTGCCCGGTGGTCAACGCGGAACCGAAGGCGGGCGTCGGCGTCGGAGCGAACGGCGGCGCTGGGGGAGGAGGCGGCGGTGCGTCGAACGCCTCCGACCCGGGCGGCGGCGGTGCCCAGGCCGGGTCGACTCCCGGGGCGGGGCTCGCGGCCGGATCCGGCCCGGGGGCCTCCCAGTCGGGCGCCTCGGCCGCCGCCGGTTCGGGTTGCGGCGCTTCGGCATCCTCGGGGAGGACCTGGGTGCCGCCGTCGTGGAACCGGACCGTGTCGTCGGGAAGCATCCCCGCGACGGTGACCCGCTGTGCCGCCGCCAGCGCGACCAGGCCCTCGGGCCAGGGCCGCTCGGCCGCGACCGGGATGCGGTCCAGCAGCTGCGCCGCCGTGGGCCGGGCCTCGGGATCCTTCGCCCAGCAGGGTTCGACTATCTCGCGGACCGCGTCGGGCAGCACGTCCAGATCGGGTTCGGCGTGCACGACGTTGTACATGGTCTGTGGCGAACCGGCCCCCTTGAAGGGATTGGTGCCGGTACTGGCCACATAGAGCACCGTGGCCATCGAGAACAGGTCGCTGGCGGTGGTCAGGGCCTTGCTCTCGGCCTGCTCGGGCGACATGTAGCCCGGCGAGCCGAGCAGCCACGAGGTGTGGGTGATGTCGGTGCCGCCCTCGGTCTCGGCCGCGCGCGCGATCCCGAAGTCGATGACGCGCGGCCCGTCCGGCGCCAGGATCACATTGGACGGCTTGAGGTCGCGGTGGATCAACCCGGTCCGGTGGATGTCGGACAGCGCCGACGCCAGCCCCTGGGCCAGCAGCAACACCGAGGACTCCGGCAGCTGGCCGACCTCGGCGATGGCGGCCTCAAGCGTTGGGCCGTATACGAACTCCGAGGCCAGCCACGGCGGGTTGTCGTCGACGTCGGCGTCGATCACGGCGGCGGTGCGGGGGCCGGACACCTTCTTGGAGGAGTCCACCTCGCGACGGAACCGGGCCCGGAACTCGTCGTCGTCGAGGAACTGTTCCCGCACCCGCTTCAGCGCCACCAGGGTGCCGTCCTCGGTGACCCCCAGGTACACGATGCCCATCGCGCCACGGCCGAGTTCGGCCACCAGCCGGTACCGACCGAGTTCGAGGGGTTCGGAGAGTCGTTTCATTCCAATGAGTATCTCGATTGTTGGCGACGGTTGTCAATGGACGAAGCGGGGACCGGTCCCGGAGATCACGAGCTATGATGCGGCAACAGTCCTTTCGCGACTGATCGCGTCAATTCATTTAAGCATCTTAATAAGCCTGTGACTGTTGTGGCAACAAGTGGCCAATGGTGTTTCTGGTGCTTATCGGCGCGGTTGTGGGAAATGAGTTACCCATTGGTATTGCATACGAATATGAATTTCCCTATTCTTCGATGACGCCGAACCCCACTTCGGTTTGAACCCCATTGGTAAGGAGCCAGGAGTTGCGCCCCCCTCTGCGCAAAAAACGAGCAATCGTCATATTCACCACCATGGCCGCCATGATCGCCGCGGCCGCGATCGGCATTCCGGTCTTCGCCGACACCAACGATTCGGGTGACCGCGACTGCCAGGTCAGCGAGATCCTCGTCAACGAGTGCCGTCCGTGGCTGGGAGCCCGGGCCTCGGACTACCCCCAGGCCGACGACTCGGTGACCGAACAGGTCGCCCACCACGAGGAGCGGATCGGAAAACCGCTCGACATCGTCCACACCTTCGCCGCCGAAGGCCAGCTGCCGCTGCGGACCAAGGAGGAACGTGCCCTGGCCAACCGCGAGGACACCTACCTCTACCAGAACTGGAAACCGGCGGCCAAGTGGAAGGACGCCGCCGGTGGTGACGCCGAAATGGATGAACACATCGACGCGGCGGCCGACAACATCGCCGAGGTGGCGCCCAAGAAGATCTTCCTCACCATCCACCACGAGCCGGAGAACGACGTCAGCTCCGACTCCGCATGCGACACGAAGGAGGACGCCGCCGCCGGAACCGCCGCCGACTACCGCGACATGTGGCACAACGTGCGGGAACGCTTCGACGCCAAGGGCATCGACAACGTCGTGTGGGTCATGGACTACATGAACTACGAAGCCTGGGACTGCCTGGTGCCGAAGCTGTACCCCGGCGACGAATACGTCGACTGGGTCATGTTCAACGCCTATGGCGACGGCAACAAAGCCGACTTCGCCGAGAACGTCGGACGTTTCTACGATCTCCTCAACGGATTGAGTTCAGAGGAAATGGATCTGAAGTCCAAACCGTGGGGAATCGTCGAATGGGGAATGAGCGATTCCACCCAGGAACAGGCGCGCGATTACTACGAACAGGCCGCCACGGCGGTGGAGAAGAATCAGTTCCCGAAACTGTCCTCATACATGATTTTCGATTCACCCGGCACGCATGAGGACGGCGGACTTCGGGTCGGCTACGACGACAAGGGCAAGGCCGACGCCGAGGAACAGAAGCGCTACACCGAGTTCGCCAACAACCCGGTATTCGAGGGCTGACAGTGATGTGACGCCCTTGGTATCGTGTTCACGTGAGAGCCGGACAAGTCCTCAATGGCCGGTATCGGCTCGTCGAACGGGTTGGCCTGGGCGGTATGGGCGAGGTGTGGAGCGCCACCGACACCACGCTGGACCGCACCGTCGCCCTGAAACTGCTGCGGGCCGACCTGTCCGACGACGTCGATTCACGGCGCCGGTTCCAGCAGGAGGCGCGATACCTGGCGAAGCTCGCGATCCCCGGTGCCGCGCGGATCCACGACGTCGGTGAGGATCAGCTCGACGGCGACACCGTGACCTACCTGGTGATGGAGTTCGTGCCGGGCAGGACACTCGCGCGACTGCTCGCCGAACGCGGCACCCTGAGCGCGGCCGAGCTGCTGCCCCTCCTGGAACAGGTGGCGCGGGCGCTGGATGTCGCGCACCGCAACGGCATCGTGCACCGCGACATCAAGCCGGGCAACATCATGGTCGACGACGACGGCCGGGCGACCCTGCTGGACTTCGGGATCGCCCGGGCCGTCGGGGACGCCAAGGTGACGCTGTCCGGGCAGATCATGGGGACGTTGAGCTATGTGTCGCCCGAGCAGGTCAACGGCGACGCCATCGGCCCCGAATCCGATGTGTACAGTCTCGGTGCGGTGGCCTTCGAGTGCCTCAGCGGAACACCGCCGTTCACCGGCGCGGCGGTGGACATCCTCAGCGGGCACCTGCGAACACCGCCCCCCGATCCGCCGCCCGCCACACCCAGGTCCGTGGCCCGGGCCGTCAAGCGCGCGCTGGCCAAGGCACCGCAGGACCGCTTCCTGACGGCCTCGGACTTCGTGGCCGATTGCCAGGGCGGACTGCCCGACACGAAACCGGAACGGCGCCGGGGCAACCGCCGCGTCCTGACGCGCGCCACCATGGTGACGGCCGCGATCCTGGCGGTCGCGCTCGTCGTGACGGTGGTCGTGGTCGGCCTGTGGCGGCCGGGCAGCGGCGATCTGTCCACTCCCGACGAGGGCGGGAAGTCCTCGCCCGGCTGGGTTCCCGAGGGCCTGGAGGACGGCACCCTGCTGGACTCCCATGACGGCGTGATCTATCGGGTGGACTCCGACGGCCATGTGTCCTGGTACCGCCACACCGACCCCAAAGCAGGAGCGCCCACATGGGCCGAAGGCTCGGGCAAGCGCGTCGGCGGGGACTGGAAGGGCCGCACGGTGATCGCGGCCAACCGAGGCGTTCTCTACGCGATCGACGACAACGGTGACCTGTACTGGTACCGCCACACCGATCCCAAGGGCGGCGCCGACAAGTGGAGCAAGGGCTCGGGAACCCGGGTGGGGCACGACTTCGACAAGTACATCCGTATCTTCGCCGCCTCCGCGAATGTTCTCCACACCGTGGACAAGAAGGGGCGGCTGTTCTGGAACAAGCACACCTCACCAGATGATGGGCCGGTCGAATGGCAACCTGATTCGGGAACGGAGATCGGCAGCGGCTGGAACACACCCATGGCGACGCTGGTGAGTGGCGGCGACGGCGTCCTATATGTCACACGGCCGAACGGCGACCTCCTGTGGCACGCCCCGCGCGACTTCAGGGACGTGAGTTCCCCCTGGGACAGGATCACCATCGCCGAGGGCTGGGACGACTACGAAAGCTTCGTCGCCAGCAGCACCGGAGTCATCTATGCCCGCACCCGGGACGGGAAGCTGTACTGGTTCCGGCACCTCAACCCCGACAACGGCCTCGATGAGTGGTCAAGCGACAAGGGGAAACTGCTCAACCCGTCGTGAGACTCAGGCCCACTCCGGCGGAGACCCGCTGACGAAATCGGCCCGCTCGCTCCAGCCGATCTTGTTGTACAGGTACCGGCCCTCGGGCACGGCGACCAGCAGTCCGGTATCGGCGCCCAGCTCGATCGCCTTGCGGCTCAACGCGGACATCACGACGCTGCCCAGCCCGCGCCTGCGGTGCGCGGGTTCGGTCATGATCCCGTGCGCGATGGCGTCGGTGCCGTGCACGCCCATCAGGCCGCGAGCGGCCAACTCCCCGTTCGCGTCGGCGACCCGCACCCGGATCACCGAGTCCTGGCTCGCCGCTTCGTCGACCTCCCCGGCCGCGGGCGCGTTCACGTCCGAACCGTCCCACGACGAACGCTCGTCCAGGGTTCGCTTGTGGCTGACCGGATCCGTCACCGCGACCTCCACGGTGTAGCCCTCGGGCGCGTCGTGGACCGGGTGCTCGGCCAGCGCGATGCTCATCAGCGAGTCGGCCTCGGCGA
Source organism: Stackebrandtia nassauensis DSM 44728 (assembly GCF_000024545.1). Lineage (GTDB taxonomy): Bacteria > Actinomycetota > Actinomycetes > Mycobacteriales > Micromonosporaceae > Stackebrandtia > Stackebrandtia nassauensis. The sequence continues at coordinate 5,564,521 of NC_013947.1, read as the reverse complement.
TCCGATCCAGTCCGGCGGCCTTGAAGTCGGCCAGCACGTCCTTGGGGTCGGCTCCGATGACGCTGACCCAGGTGGGCTTCGCGGCCCGCGCCGCCACCCCGGCGAAGTACCGGGCGTGCTCGGTGTCCAGCGGCAGCAGCTCCTGGTACCGGCCGGGCAGGTCGAGGGTCACCTTGAGCGCCACGGCGTTCTTGTGGGATCCGGTGAGGGTCTCGGCCGGGGCCAGGCCCTTGGCCAGGCCCCAGCCGTACTGCCAGCGGCGAATCAGATCGGGCACAGTCATGCCCGAAATCGTAACTGTTGATCTAGCTTTTGCCAGTCACGAAACTCACAGTGGCTCAATCCCCGATCAGCTGTGCCGACCGTAGCGCGGCCGCCAACGGCGTCGCGTCCCCGGTCCAGGAGCGCACGTCCAGCGCGGTGTCGGCGAACTTGATCACGTGCGCGTCACCGTTGGCCGCCGCCGCGTCGAAGATCTCCTCCTCCGCGCCGGAACCGTCCGGAGCCTGCGGCAGTTCCGTTGTCGGCGCTGCCTCGGCGGGAGCGTAGATCGACATCACCGCCGCCGAAGCCGACCACGCGAACGCGGCACTGTCGTGCCAATGCTCCCTTGGCAGCGACGGCAACACCCGCAGCACCGCGTTGGGGGCGGTCGCGGCGTGCACCAGCATCACCGCCGAACCGTGCCCGTGGCTCAGGTACCGGTTCACCGCCGCGGTCACGATCGCGCGCACGGCGTCCGGCACTGCCTCGGCCTCGCCGGGCAACCGCAGCGCGGCCTGCGCCGACTCCCAGCCCGCCAGCCCGTCCAACTGCGCCAGCCGATCCCGGATCCCACCGTCCTGCTCGGGAATCCGGGGCACCCGCGCGAGCGCACTCGCGGCGTCCAGCCCACCGGACGGCGCCGTCGGCCGCACCATGGGCTGCCACCGCGCCGCCCAGTACCCGAAGGCCCGCGCCAACTCCGCCAACCGCGCCTCGTTGGGCCCCTGCTCCCGCAACGTGCGCACGGCATGGCCGACCCGAATCACCCCATGGGTGGCACTGGCGACGATCCCGGGCAACAACCGCGGCCACCACCGGGCCAACACCTCGGTCCACTCGGCCTCGGCCAGCTCGTTGTCGAACCACGAAGGCCAGTCCCCAAGCCGCCGGGGATCCCCAAGCGCCTCGCGCCAATTCTCGACGGTGATCGGATCAGACGGCCGCGGCGCCTCCTCCAACACGTGCTCATACTCATCGATCCAGTGGTGAACCCGATCGGCGTGCCCGTGATGGGCCAACGCCTCAACGGCCATCGGCGCGTGGTTGCTCAACCAGTCGTCGAACTCGGGTCCGGTGGTGTGCAGCCGAAGCAGCGCCTCGTCGAGAATCTGCTGCCGCTGCGCCGCGTCGGAATTCTGCTGCCGCAGCCCCTCGTCTGGGACCTGCCGCTGTGCCGCGTCGGGGTCCTGCTGCCGTTGCGTCTTCTCGGGGTCCTGCCGCCGCTGCGTCTCCTCGGAGTTCTGTTGCTGCCGTCGTGCCTCGTCGGGGTTCTGCTGGCGTTGCGTCTCGTCAGTCATCTCGCTCGTCCTTTGCTTTCGGGGCCGCGCGCTTGTCCTCGGGGCCACTCGCTTGTTGTCGGGTCTGCTCGTTGTCGCTGAGCCGCCTGGCAGTTCGTATAGGGGCAAGACTATATAGCAAAAAAACTATATAGCGCCTAGGCTATGCTTGGCAAGGGTCACGCCAAGGGAGTACAGAGGGCCACGGCGAGGCCGTACGAGGCCACGGCGAAGCGGCACCGAGGGTCACGGTGAGCGAGTACTAGGTTCACGGCAAGGGAGTAGTGGTGGACGACGAAGTCACGATGTTGCAGGCGTTCAAAGCGCTGGCGCACCCCGTCCGGCTGGGCATGCTCCGCCGCCTCGCCGCCGCGGGCGAGATCTGCGCGTGCGATTTCACCGACGACTTCGACATCTCGCAGCCGACGGTCTCGGCTCACCTGCGAACGTTGCGGGAGGCCGGACTGGTGACAACCCGCCGCGACGGCACCACCATCTGCTATTCCCTGGTGCCCGAGGCACTGTCCGAACTGGGTGACCAACTGGCCCGCATAGGCGACACCGCTGCCACAGTGGCGTAAGCGCGGGTAGGCGCACGACGGCCCGCGATGCCCGCCAGGGTTCTCAGGAAACCTGCCACTAGGTTCGACACCATGTACCCCCCGACCCAAGGTGAAGCCGCTGCGCCGCGACCGTTCCATCGGCTGTTGTTTTTGGTGGGTGGCGGTCTGGCCGCCGTGATTGGCGCCTACCTGCTGACCGCTCCGCTGGCTCCCGGAGGGGCCACCATAACGACCGCCATCGGCATTCAACCAGCCGTCGCGCTGCCGATGATGCTGCTCGGTTTTCTCATTCCGGCCGCAGTGGGTGCAGCTCTGGGGTTCTTCGCACGACGATTCCCGGCGATCGTGGCCATCGTCGGTATCGCTGTCATGGCAATCGGCATATCGGTTTCCGGAATCGCTCCGAATTTCCTGCTGTTGGTCGCGGGCAGTGTGGTGACCGGGTTCGGTGCCGGGGCGGTGTGGGGAAGTGTCACCGTCGTCGCCCTGGCCGCCGGTGGCAACAAGGTCGTGGAACTGTCGGTACTGGGCGGTGCCGTCGTGTTGGCTTTGGCGGTGGGACCGTTCGTTTCGGGGGCCATAAACATGAGTCTGAGCTTCCGGATCGGGCACTATATGACGGTGCCGCCGCTGTTGGTGGCGCTGGTCATCGCGATCATCGCGGCGGCAGCGCGGGACAACCGGACGATGCCGCAGCAGACGACGGTCCAGCCGGGACCCTAGTGGTCCTCGGGGGTGGGGACGCCCCACGCGAAGATGCCGACCACTTCGTTGGGGTCTTCGTCGGGGAGCCATTCGACGTGGACGTTGCCTCGGGAGTGCGGTGGGGGAACCAGTCCCAGGCTCGCGATGAACGTCTTGAACTCGTCGGGGTCCTTGGGCTCGGCGTCCATGTCGATGAGCCGCCTGTTGAGGCGTGGGTCCACTGTCACGGGATATATGCCGCGTTCAGGGGCGAGTCGTGAAAGCCTTTCCAGTTCCGTCGAAAACCCGTCGTCGCCAGGTGCGATTCGCGGATCGTGACCAGACAAGGAGCTGGTATCCCTTCGCATCCAGACCGCGCTACTCGTCGTCGGGTCCGTAGACGTCCCAGGCGAGGACAGGGTTGTTCAGATCGTCGCCGAATCGGGTGACCACCAACCCGGCCACAACATGTCCGTCGGGCACAGCAGGCGGGTGAAGTCCGACCGATGCCAAGAGGGCAAGCAAGTCCTCTTCCTGCTCCTCTGAGTTGTTGTAGACGGCAATCAGGGTGCGGTTGACTCGCGGATCGACAGTGACCGGGTGAGCGAAGTAGTTATATGCGGTCTCGGTAAGCGTCACCAGTTCCTTTGAAAACTCGGTGGTCCCAGGTGTAGGAAGTGGTGCCATCTCTGTTTCGCGCTCTTGGTTGTCTGCCATCCACGCCGCGACGTTGCCCTCCAAATGCCCCTGCGCTGGGGTTACGTCTCGATATTCGAGCTTAACTTTGTCGAGATCGAATGCTGAGGCTCCGCCCGAAGACTCTAGCGGTTCGGTGTTCCACCGGCGCCCGTCCGAATAGAACAGGTTCCCTCGTGTCGGTCCTCCGTCTTGACGTGGTGCCAGCCCTTGGAAACAAGCTGGATTGGTTCGGGTCGGGTCGAAATCCGGTACCTGTTCCAAAGTGCGGCCTTCAAGACCCACCACGCCTTGGTTCTTCAACTTGGCCAACAGCGTCGGAAGGTCGAATGGACGGCTGCCTTTGCTGATTTCGGTTACGTAGGCGTCTATGGCTTCGAGGACGGTGGCTTCGACGCTTTCCGCGCGCTCGGCGGCTTGGATCGCGGCGGTGAGCGCTTCCAGTGCCGTGCGTAGCTGGTAGTTCGTTGAGCCCCTGGAGATCCCCGTCAGGGCTGCTGTGCCCTCGATGAGGGCGGAGCAGCCTTGGGTTGTTAACGTGCGGCCTTCTGCGACGGTCGACAGTGCGGACCGAACAGCCGCGATGAGTTCTTCAATGCTTGCCACAACTCCTCCTGTGGTTGACAACGCGTGGGTCAGGTGAGGATTCCGACGCGGAAGGCTTCGGCTACCGCGTGGGCGCGGTCGCGGGCGCCGAGTTTGCGGTACATGCGGCGGGCGTGGGTTTTGACGGTGTCTTCGGTGATGAACAGTTCGCGGCCGATCTCGGCGTTGGACTTGCCGCTGGCGATGGCGAGCAGTACTTGGGATTCGCGGGCGGACAGGCCGCGTTGGATGCTGGTGCGCAGTGCGGTGGGTTTGGGTGGTTCCAGGTCGATGCCGAGGGCCGCTACGGCTTTGAAGAGCATGCGGCCGTCGATCGAGAGCGGTTCCAGGCGTCGGCTGGCTCGGGCTTCGCGGACGATGTGGACCGCGGAGCGGGCGATGACTTCCCAGGCGACGACTGGGTTACGCAGGTCGGGTGTGAAGAGTGTGGACATGGTGTGCTCCTTGGTGGGAGAGGGACGCGGCGTGTTTGCGGTAGACCTCGAAGGCGAGGCGGTAGAAGTAGCAGCCCTCCGGGCCGGGTTTGTCGAGCTGGCCGTGGTACGTGCGGCAGCCGACGCAGTAGCCCTCGGAGTCCACTTTCGAGTGACACTCCATTGTGTAGCTGGCGTCTCGCGCCAGGATGGACGAATCGGTCATGATTTGACGTTAAGTGGCTGGCCAGCCCCGCGCCACGGGCAAGATCGGGAGCCACACCCGGCGGAATCCGAACGCGCGACTTCCGAATATCGGGGGGTGCGGCGGTATTTGCTTTGTCACAGGTAGCGGTGATACTGCGTATATGACTGATAACCCACTGCTAACGCGGAAACAGCTCGGCAAGATGCTTCGGGAGCTTCGACTGTCGTCGGGTAAGACGGTGGAAGACATCGAGTACTTCGGCAAGCTGTGGAAGAAGTCCAAGCTGTATGCCATCGAGAATGGCCACCAGCCGAACCCGTCGTGGCCGGAGGTCGAAGCTGTCGCGAAGTTCCTCGGGGCGAGTAATGAGCTGACGCGGGAACTTGTCAGGATGGCGAAAGCGTGTCTCAACTCGGGCTGGTACGTGCCGTTTGATATTTCGCAGAAGTTCCAGACTTATCTCGACCTCGAAAGCGCCGCGAACCGGCTTCACTTCGTGGAGATTGAGATGGTCAACGGACTCTTCCAGACGGAGAACTACACAAGGGCGCTACAACGGGCGTTGGGAGTTCCTGAGGAGAAGATCCAGAACTATGTCGACTTCAGGATGCAGAGGGCACAGCGGTTCTGGAACCGAGACCCGTTTCCGGAGGTGACGTTGTTGATGAGCGAGGGGACCCTTCGCAGGGTTGTCGGCGGTGCCGAAGTCATGGCCGAGCAGGTTGATCACCTGCGTGAGCTTGCTCGACGTGATTTGGTTGACATTGTGGTCATTCCGTTTGCGGCGGGTCTAAACGCGGCGATGCAGAACGCGTTCACTCTTTTGGAGTTCAATGATGATGTGTATCCCGAGGTCGCTTACGTAGAATCGCGGTCCGAGTGCCAGTATCACGAGCGTAAGCCCGTAGTGGCACTGTATAAGTGGATCCTCCAAGAAGCGCTATCTGTAGCTTTGCCGATAGGAGAAATTGAACTATGACTGGCCCTTGGCGCAAGTCCAGCCGGAGCGGTGCGGGAAACAGCAGCCAGTGCGTCGAGACTCGCGCCAACTGGCGCAAGTCAACCCGTAGCGGTCAAGGGAGTAGCAGCCAGTGCCTCGAGACTCGCGCCCACGGCCCCCATGTGGACGTTCGCGACTCCAAGACGCCTGAACTGGGCTTCCTCAGCATGTCCGCTTCTGACTGGGATGCTTTCCTGACGACCGTCAAGAAGTAACCGGACGAAACCTGAGCCCCCGTCCTCGTGGCGGGGGCTTGGTCATGTCTCGGCGTGGGTTGTCCCTCGGACGAGCTACCGCCAAGTGTCCACCGCGTGGGGATGTTGCGGGCCAAGCGAATCCGTAGCTTCGAAACCCGTCACGGCATCCGCCGTGACACCGGCGAAGCAGGAGGAAACCGTGACCCGCAAGACGATCTCGACGTCCATAGCCATCGTGGGTTGCGTGCTGGCGGGGGTGGGGTTGGTCGGCTGCGACGGCTCAGGCTTGGACGAGGCAGGGGAGGAGTTCAAGGCGGAGCTGTTCACCGGCACCGACACGTTCACCATCGGGGATCACCAGGTGAACGTGTCGTGCTCCGGCAGCCCCACCTCCGACGGGCCGATCGTCCTCCTCCTGCACGGCGGCGGCGACGATCTCACCAAGCTGGCCGACTTCCAGAAGCAGATCAGCAAGAACAGTCGAGTGTGCTCCTACGACCGCCTCGGCGCGGGCAAGAGCGACAAGCCGGACGGCGAGCAGGACTACGCGTCCGTCGGCAAGACGCTCACCGGAGTCATCGACACCTTCGCCAACGGCGACCCGGTCGTCCTCGTCGGCCACTCGATGGGTGGGCTGATCGCCGCGAGATACGCGCCCGACAACAAGGACAAGGTCGCTGGAATGGTCCTGCTGGACGCCACCTCGCCGACGGCGGTGGCGGACCTGAAACAACGGATTCCGGAAGACGCGACCGGCGAAGCCGCCGAACTACGAGCCCAGACCCTGGCGATCTACGGCGGCGAGAACCCCGAGAAGCTGGTCTTCACCGACGGCAAGGTGAAGTCAGCGGGGGACATCCCGGTGCGGGTGATCCAGCACGGAAAGCAGTACCTCGCGGCGGTTCCCGAATACGGTCCCGGCCTGGAGGACGACTGGACAGCGGGCCAGAAGGACTGGCTGAACGTCTCCAGCGACAGCGAACTCGACACCGCCAAGGACAGCGGGCACTACATCTACGTCGACGAACCCGATGCCGCCGTCGAAGCGGTTAAGGACGTCGCCTCGCGCGCCGCGGACTGAATCTTGACGATGGTGCCCTGCGCGACCGCGACGAGCTGCTCTTCACCGTCCTTTTGCGAGTAGATCGAGCACTGGCACACCGCCTGCCGCTTCGTGGTCACCAGCGACTCGGCTCGCGCGATGATCACGTCGCCCTTGGCGGGGCTGGCGTAGTTGATCTTGTACTCGGACGTGAGGGCGTCGCCGCCCAGCGCGAGTCCGCCCGCGAAGGTGAGGCAGTTGTCGGCCAGGTAGCTGATGACCCCGCCGTGCAGGTAACCGTGCTGCTGCTGGAGATCGGGACGGTTCTTGACCCGGATCTCGGCCGTGCCGCGCGAGACCGCGACCAGTTCGGCCCCGATGAAACGGCTGAACGGCTGGGCGTTGAAGACGGAGTGGGCGAAAGCGGTCAGCTCGTCGGATTCCATGGCTATCGCTCCGTCCCCTGTGCCGCGTGAATGGCCAGACGTTCATCGATGTTGTCCTGGAACATGGCCAGCAAGCCCTCCGAGAGTCCGAGTACGTGGTGGTCGCTGCCGCCGTGCAGCAGGTTGCGCTGCACCTCTTCGGCGATGGCGAAGTCTTCCTGATCGAACACTGTGTCATTGGTGAACCGGAACCGCTTCTCCAGGGCGCTCTGTCCGCTCGAACCGTTGAAGTCCTCGGCCCGGTAGAGCATCTCGTGGGTCCAGATCGTCCGGTCCGGGGCCTGCGGCCAGAACGTGTTCACCGAGACGTAGTCGGGGTGGAGGATGAAGAAGGTGTTCGGGAACAGGGTGTAGTAGATCGACACGTGGTCGAGGATCCGCCACTCGGCTTCGGGTTTGGCGGTGATGTCGGTGAGGTTCGTCCGCCCCGCCATCATCCGGATGTGCGGCCCGTCCTTGTCGTAGGCCAGCTGTCCCCGCTTGAACGCGGTCGCCAGCGTGTCCCGGTGCAGGTAGGGGACGTGGTAGCCCTCAAGGTAGGTCTTGATCAGCAGCTTCCAGTTGGCGTTCTTGACGACCTTGGTCTTCTTGTACCGCACCAGGTTGGCGACCTCGAAGCTCTCCAGGTCGTCGTGGAAGCGGCCCATGAAGGCCGGGATGTCGCTGATCGCGTCTGGGGTGCGGGAGATCCACACGAACCCGCCGGACTCGGTGACCGGCAACTCCACCAGTCCGTAGTCGGACTTGTCCACACAGGGGAAATCCTGGGAGCGGGTGATTCCCTTCAGCTCCCCGTTCAGGCCGTAGACCCAACCGTGGAACGGGCAGATGAAGTTCTTGATCGCGCCGGAGCGTTCCGACAACAGCCGGGCACCGCGGTGACGACACTGGTTGTAGAAGCCCCGGACCTTCCCGTCCTCGCCCCGGACCACGACATAGGGAAATTGATCCCAATCGCTGGCCACGTAGGAACCCGGTTCCCGCAGCGCCGCGGTATGGCTGGCGATCAACGGATACCGGGTGAAAGCCGAGGCGAGTTCCTGGTCCAGCAGCGCGGTGTCGGTGTACTTGCTGACCGGGATCGTTTTGACCTCGTCGAACATCTCTTGATCGCGACGCGATTCCCGAAGGGCCAGAAGGCGTTTGACAATCGCTACTTGTTCGTCATGCTTCACCAACCACATGGTACGGACGCCGTCGCCGGTTTGGCAACTACCGGCGACGGCGGACGACGCCGCGCGACTAGCGTCGTTTCAGGGAAGCCTTCAGGAACTCGCGGTTCAGGTTCCCGATCGATTCGAACGGGATTCCCTTGGGGCAGGCCGTAGCGCACTCGCCGGCGAGGGTGCAGCCGCCGAAGTCCTCCTCGTCCATCACGTTCACCATGTTCAACACCCGTTGGGCCCGTTCGGGTTGGCCCTGCGGCAGCGTGTTGAGGTGGGTGACCTTCGCGGCGGTGAACAGCATCGCCGAACCGTTGGGGCAGGCCGCGACGCAGGCGCCGCAACCGATGCACTCGGCGTTGTCGAAGGCCAGGTCGGCGTCCGGTTTGGGGACGGGGGTGGCGTGCGCGTCCGGGGCCGACCCGGTGGGCGCCGAGATGTAGCCGCCCGCGCCGATGATGCGGTCGAAGCCGGATCGATCGACGACCAGGTCCTTCACGACCGGGAAGGCGTTGGCGCGCCAGGGTTCCACGTCGATGACGTCGCCGTCGTCGAACTGGCGCATGTGGAGCTGGCAGGTGGTGGTGCGGCTGGGGCCGTGCGGGTCGCCGTTGATGACGACACCGCAGGCGCCGCAGATGCCCTCGCGGCAGTCGTGGTCGAAGGCGACGGGTTCCTCGCCCCGCAGGGTGAGGTCCTCGTTGAGTACGTCGAGCACTTCCAGGAACGACATGTCGGGGCTGACGTCGTCGACCTTGTACGTCGTCATGGCACCGGCGACCTTCGGGCCGGACTGGCGCCAGATTCGCAGTGTGATTCTCACGTGTAGCTCCGTTGGGTCGGTTTGACGTACTCGAACTCGAGTTGTTCCTTGTGGAGTGTCGGTGCGGAACCGGTGTACTCCCAGGCGGCGGCGTAGGAGAAGTTCTCGTCGTCGCGGGCGGCCTCGCCGTCGGCGGTCTGGCTCTCCTCGCGGAAGTGGCCGCCGCAGGATTCGGTGCGGTGCAAGGCGTCCAGGCACATCAGTTCGGCGAGCTCGAAGTAGTCGGAGATCCGGTTGGCCCGCTCCAGCGACTGGTTCAGTTCGGCGCCGTTGCCCGGCACCCGCACCCGCTTCCAGAAGTCCTCGCGCAGTTGCGGAATCAGGTCGAGTGCCTTGCGCAGTCCACTGTCGCTTCGGGACATGCCGCAGTACTCCCACATGATCTCGCCGAGTTCGCGGTGGAACGAGTCGGGAGTGCGGTCGCCCTTGTTCTCCAAGAGCCGGGTCAGTCGGGTGTGGACACCGCCGACCGCCTCGGCCACCGCCGGGTGGTCCTCGGCCACGGGTTCGGGCTTGTGACGGGCCAGGAAGTCGTTGATCGTGGACGGCAGCACGAAGTACCCGTCGCCAAGGCCCTGCATCAAAGCGCTGGCGCCCAAGCGGTTCGCGCCGTGGTCGGAGAAGTTCGCCTCGCCGATCGCGAACAGGCCCGGAATCGTGGTCTGGAGGTCGTAGTCGACCCACAGTCCGCCCATCGTGTAGTGAATCGCCGGGTAGATGCGCATCGGCACCTTGTACGGGTTCTCGCCGGTGATGCGCTCGTACATCTCGAACAGGTTGCCGTACTTCTCGGCGACGGCCGCGGCTCCCATCCGCTCGATGGCCTCGGCGAAGTCCAGGTAGACGCCCTGACCACCCGGGCCGACGCCGCGGCCCTCGTCGCACACGTTCTTGGCGGCGCGCGAGGCGATGTCGCGCGGCACCAGGTTGCCGAAGGACGGGTACTGCCGCTCCAGGTAGTAGTCCCGGTCGGCCTCGGGGATCTGGCCCGGCGCCCGGTTGTCGCCCTTGTTCTTGGGCACCCAGATGCGGCCGTCGTTGCGCAGCGACTCGCTCATCAGCGTCAGCTTCGACTGGTGGTCGCCCGAACGCGGGATGCAGGTCGGGTGGATCTGGGTGAAGCTCGGGTTGCCGAAGTAGGCGCCGCGTCGGTGCGCCCGCCAGATCGCGGTGGCGTTGGAGTTCATCGCGTTCGTCGACAGGAAGTACACGTTGCCGTAGCCGCCGGTGGCCAGCACCACGGCGTCGGCCAGGTGCGTGGATATCTGTCCGGTCACCAGATCCCGCACGACGACGCCCCGGGCCCGGCCGTCCACGACGATCAGGTCCAGCATCTCGGTGCGCGGGTGGATCTCCACACTGCCCGCCGAGATCTGCCGGGTCAGCGCCTGGTAGGCGCCCAGCAGCAACTGTTGTCCGGTCTGGCCGCGCGCGTAGAAGGTGCGCGACACCTGCACACCGCCGAACGAGCGGGTGTCCAGCAGGCCGCCGTACTCACGCGCGAACGGCACGCCCTGCGCCACACACTGGTCGATGATCTCCACCGACACCTCCGCGAGCCGGTGCACATTGGATTCGCGAGCCCGGAAGTCGCCGCCCTTGACGGTGTCGTAGAACAGCCGGTGGATGCTGTCGCCGTCGTTGCGGTAGTTCTTGGCCGCGTTGATACCGCCCTGAGCGGCGATCGAGTGGGCCCGGCGCGGCGAGTCCTGGTAACAGAACTGCACCACCCGGTAGCCCTGCTCGGCCAGCGTCGCGCCCGCCGCGCCACCGGCCAGCCCGGTGCCCACGACGATGACCGTCTGCTTGCGACGGTTGGCCGGGTTGACGAGTTTGGCCTCGAACCGCCGGGTGCTCCAGCGCTCGGTGATCGGCCCGTCTGGAGCCTTGGTATCGGCGATGTCCTCGCCGAGGGTGTAATCGGTGAAGCTTGTCATTGCACTACTCCAGCCATGACGGAGATCGGGGCGAGGGCGAAACCGACGGCGATGACCGTCGCCAGGATGGCGGCGACCTGCCGGATGAGCCGCATCCGCGCGGCGTCGGACACACCGAGCGTCTGGGCCGCGTGCCAGGTGCCGAACCACAGGTGGAAACCGACCGCGGTGACCGCGACCAGGTAGATCACGTTGCCGTACCAGGTCGAGAAACTGGCGACCAGGTTCTCGTACGGGTGACCGGCCTGGGCGCGGGTGTTGACCGTCAGCGTCGTCAGGTCCAGCACGTGCCACACCACGAACAGCGCCAGGATCACCCCGCCCGAGCGCATCGTGAAGGTGACGTAGTTGCGTCCCAGCACCTTCTTCTTCGACGCCCGATGCGGCTGGTGACTGCGGTGGGTCAACGCCACCGCCGCGGCGATGTGCGCGATGACGCTGCCCAGCAGCACCACCCGCAGGATCCACAGGAAACCCTCGTAGGGCAGCACCGGCTCTCCGAAGGTGCGCAGCCAGTGCGAGTAGTCGTTGAACTTCTTCGCCCCCGAGAAGATCTTCAGGTTCCCCGCCATGTGCAGGACCAGGTAACCGATCATGATCAGCCCGGTGAGGGCCATGATGATCTTCTTCCCGATCGTCGCCTTCCACAGCGTCACCGCGACGGGCGGTCGCTTGCTGCGTGTGTCCAGTGCCATGAGGTCAGAAGTTAGACCCGCGCCGTCATTCTGTCCAAGTGATGGATCTTGTGGTTTTCATAGGCGCTGCCTATTGTGGGTGCATGCAGTTGCCGCAACTGAAATCCTTCGTCACAGTCTGTGACACAAGGCACTTCACCAGGGCCGCCGAACTGCTCCACGTCGCCCAACCCTCGCTGTCACAGCAGATCAAGGCCCTGGAACACGAACTGGGCACCCCCCTGTTCCGCCGCGCCCGGGGCAACATCACCCCCACCGACGCCGGAGCCGCGTTGTTGCCGGTGGCCCGCCGCATCCTGGCCGACACCGAACTGGCCTACCGCGAAGTCGCCGACACCGTCGACCTGCGCCGCGGCCGCGTCCGACTCGGCGCACCACCCAGCCTGTGCGCCAGCCTCGTACCCGACATCTTCCGCGTCTTCCACGACCGCTACCCCGGCGTCGAACTCACCGTCGACGAAGGCGGCTCGCAGGACCTCGTGCGCACCCTCACCGACGGCGAACTCGACCTGGCACTCATCATCACCCACCAAACCGGCCGCCCCGCCGCCCTGCGGGTCGCCGAACTCCTGCACGAGAACCTCGTCGTCGCCTCGGCCCCCCAACTCCCACCCCCGGGCAAACGCGCCCGCATCACCGTCGCCGACCTGCGCGACCAACCCCTCGTCATGTTCCGGCGCGGCTACGACCTCCGCGAATCCACCATCACCGCCTGCCGCGAAGCCGGATTCGAACCCACCTTCACCGTCGAGGGCGGCGAGATGGACGCGGTCCTGGGTTTCGTCCGCGCCGGGCTCGGCCTCGCCGTCGTCCCCAGCATGGTCGCCGAACGCTCCGGCCTGCGCATCACCCGCTTCACCCGCTCCGGCCCGGAACGCACCATCGCCATCGCCCACCGCCGCGACGTCCAACCACCCCGAGCCGCCCGCGAACTGCACCGCATGCTGCTGGAGCACCTCCGCTCGGCCGACGCCAACGGCGAACTCCCACCCGAGACCACCCTGCTGGCCGAGGCCTTCGCCCCGGCCGAATGACCGCCGCCGCCCGAGAACACGTGTGCGCTGACCGTTGTCTGATATATACATAGCGTGTTCACGGGAATCGCATACGGGCTTTGGATCGCGGCGGTGGCGGCGACGGCGGTGATCCTGCTTCCGGCGACCTCGGCGGCGGTGGCCATCATCGACTGCGGAAACGGGCAGGTGCGCAACCTGGACATGCTGACCACCGTCGGCAGATCCGGTGGGGGAGCGGGCGAACCGGCCGAACGCGCGATCGCGCTGTCGATCGAGAACCGCACCGGAACCGATCTGACCCATGTGGAGGCTCGGCAGGCGCTGGACGGCGCCCTGGCCGGGAGTGAGATCGTGCGGCGGCCCGAGACCAGTCACGGCAGCGTCGAATACGACTCGCGGGGTCTGATGTGGCAAGGCGACCTGTCCAGTGGGCAGCGGGTCGGGGTCAGCTACGCGGTGACCGTGCCGGACAAGCCGGGCGGCGGGTTCCACCAGCTGCGGCCCGGGTCGCGGTTCCAGGCGACGCTGTCGTCGACGGCCGCCGAGTGCGCGTAGCGGTTTCCCGGTCGCGGCAGGTGTTCTCGGTGCCCGAGCTGGGTAACGGTGGGGCATCGATACTTTGTCCGCACGCATCAAGACCTTGGTGGGGCGAGCGGTCGCGAGAGTCAAACCCGTTGCGGTGACACGGGAGACGCTCACCCAGATCGCGAAGATGACCTTGGCGGCGGTGGCCGCCTGGGCCATCGCGGAGCAGATTCATCCGCCCCAGTCCTTCATCGCGCCCTACGCCGCGGTGTTCGTCATCAGCGAGACCGTCTACCGGTCGCTGGTCCAGATAGGACGACAGCTTGTCGTCGTGGTGCTGGGGATCGTGCTGGCGTTCGGCGTCGCCGCGACGATTCAGTACTCCGGGGCAGCGCTGGCGGTCGCGGTGGCGGTCGGCATGCTCATCGGTCAGTGGCGTCGCTTGGGGGACGACGGAATCTGGGTGGGCACGATCGCTTTGCTGATGCTCACCTATGGGACCGCCGACGATCCCGCCTACCTGTACCACCGGATCGTGGAGAGTCTGGTCGGCGTCAGCGTCGGTGCCGTCATCAACATCCTCGTGTTTCCGCCGGTTCAGTTGCGGCAGGCACATCGGGTCGTCGGTCAGGTCAGCGACATGACCATCGCGCTGTTGACGGCGATCGGTGACGGGCTGCGAGACGGGTGGGATCACGAGACCGCGCGAAGCTGGCAGCATCGCAGCCAGAATCTGCAACGCGATGCGCGTGGTGCCGAGGAGTCGGCCAGCCGCGGGTATGAGAGCACGCGGTTCAACCTGCGCCGCCTGACCCGGTCGCCGCGCGCCGCGACTCCGCATTCCTATGTGGCGGCGGTCAGTGTGCTCAGCGATGTGAACACCGAACTTCGTCGTATCGCCGACGCTCTCGTCACCGCGACCGACCCGCACCAGCCCGACGGGTGTCCCAGCGGGGACTTCAACGGGGCGTTCGCCGAGCTCCTGGACGACCTGGCCACGGCTCTGGAACGCTATCGGCATCCGCTTGGGCCGCATGACGAACAGGCCGAGGCCGGGGTTCGACACGGCGTGCGGCGAGCCGCGCAGTTGCGACGTCAGATCATCGGCGACGGCGGTGACCATCTCGGCGTCCAGGGCATGCTGGTGCTGGCCGCCAACCGGGCCTTTCACCGGTTGCGGGACGAGAACCAGGACGGCTGAGCCGAGTCAGCGAGTCCCGTAGCGCAGTGACAGGTCGGAGCACTCCAGACACACCTGCTCCGGGATCAGGCCGGTCTTCATCAGCACCGCGAACATCTTGCAGCCCAGGCAGAACGCGAACACCGACTCCAACGTGGCCGCCACCGCCAGCGCCCCCAGCACGATCCAGGCCGCCGTGTGCAGACCGAGCCCCAGCGCCAGGACGGCGGCGGTGACCGAGAAGACCACGCCGATGCCCTGCGCGAACCGCTTGGGCGGACCGGCGACCCATACGGGTTCGACCGGGAGTCGGGGGGTGATGAAGCGGGTGACGAGCTGGCCCAGCGGGCTGAGCGTCGGGCCGGTCAGTACTCGCGCGACGAAGCCGTAGGCGATGACGGCGGTGAGCCAGGGTTGGTCGAAGGCGATCGCCGCCACGCACATCAGCACCACCCCGCCCGCGACCAGGCGCGCCGAGATCTCGTTGACCGGGTTGGGGAAGGCGAACAGCCTGCCCACCACGGTGTCCGAACGTGATGCGTTCATCGACGAAACCTATCTGATTAGTAGGGATAGTGTCGATGACGCGGGTCACGATGGTGGACGTGTGAGGCTCAGGCCCACTTGCCCCGGACGTGGCCGATGTGGCGGCGCATCAGGGATTCGGCGCCCTCGGCGTCACGTTCGGCGATGAGGTCGACCAGGAGCAGGTGCTCGGCCGCGGAGTCCTTGAGCTCGTCGCCCTCGGCCAGCCGGGACAGGCCCAACAGCCGGGTCTGGGTGCGCAGCTGGGAGATCATCTCGACCAGGCGTGGGTTGTCGTTGTAGGCCAGCAGTTCCAGGTGGAAGATCCGGTCGGCCTCGACGTACTGGCCCAGGCTCCCCTCCAGGGCGAAGTCCACTATGTCCTGCGCCAGGCGGCGCAGCTTCGGGAAGTCGGCCTCGGGGATGAGGGAGACCACCCGCCGCACCGTCGGGGGTTCGATGAGCAGCCGCAGCTCAGTGATGTTGTCGAGGTCGGCGTCGGAGACCTCGGTGATGCGGAAACCCTTGTTGGGCACCGGGGTGGCCATGCCCTCCTTGATGAGGTCCAGCATCGCCTCGCGCACCGGGGTGGCCGAGACGCCGAACCGGGCGCACAGGGTCGGCGCCGAGTACACCCTCCCGGGTTCCATCTCGCCGGAGACGATGGCGGCCCGCAGCGCGTTGGCCACCGTCGCGCGCAGGCTCTCGCGCTTCTTCAGCGAGGTCAGGTGGGAGGCGGCGGTCATGGGACTCCTTGTGGGAGCGGGCTGGAATGTCATATTTCACAATACCGGGTCAGGGCTAATACGCAGGTCACGGCTATTGACTCGACCAGTGTCATGTGACATTGTATTGAACCTCCTGGAACCCACACCCCAATTGGGCGAGACGGGAAGGCCAAGACATGCAGCACGAGACCCGGGTGGCCATCGACGTCGGCGGGACGTTCACCGACGTCGTCACGCTTCGGCCCGACACCGGCGAGTTCCGGTTCGAGAAGGTCCCCACCACCCCCGAGGCCCCCGCGCGCGGCGTCCTGGACGCCTTCGGCGCGGCCGAAGTGGACATGCCGGACGTGTCGATGTTCAACCACGGCACCACCCTGGGACTGAACTCGCTGCTGACCCGCACCGGCGCCAAGGTGGCCGTGGTCGGCACCCGGGGCTTTCGCGACGTGTACCTGCTGGGCCGCACCAACCGCGACGTCATGTACGACATCGCCTACCGCAAACCCGAACCGCTGCTGGAACGCTACGACACCTTCGAGGTCGCCGAACGGTCCTATTTCGACGGCACCGTCGCGACCCCGCTGGACGAGGCCGACGCGGCCCGCGTCGCCGCCCAGATCGGCGAGCGCGACTACCAGGCCGTCGCGGTGGCATTCCTGCACTCCTACGCCAATCCGGCGCACGAGACCCGGATGCGCGAGATCCTGCTGGAACACTGTCCCGACGTCGAGGTGACCGTCTCGCACGAACTGTCCCGCGAGTACCGGGAGTACGAGCGCACCTCCACCGCGGTGCTGGACGCCTACATCAAGCCGATCGTCCGGCGCTACCTCGCCGAACTCGACGATGGACTCACCGACGCCGGATTCGGCGGCCGGTTCCTGATGTCGCGGTCCGGTGGTGGCGCCATGACCGCCGAGGCCGCCCGGGAACAACCGGTCAACCTGATCCTGTCGGGCCCCGCCGGCGGCGTGGTCGGCGCGGCCGGGTTCGCGAAACTGTTGGGGCGCCCCAATCTCATCACCATCGACATGGGAGGAACCAGCCTGGACGCGTCGCTGGTTCTGGACTCCACCCCGGTCGCGCACCAGGGCGCCGAGTTCGAGGGGATGCCCATCAACACGCCCTCGCTGTACATCCACACCATCGGCTCGGGCGGCGGCTCCCTTGTGTACCTCGACGACGCCGGGGCGTTGCAGGTCGGCCCGAAGAGCGCCGGGGCGGTACCGGGTCCGGTGGCCTACGGTCGCGGCGGCACCCGGCCCACCTTCACCGACGCGGCGCTGGCCGTCGGTTACCTCGGCGCCGACACGCCGCTGGGCGGCACACTCGCTCTCGACGCCGACGGTGCCCGGGAAGCGTTGCGGCCCATCGCGAACCAACTGAACTACTCCACCGAGGAACTCGCGCGCGGCGTCCTGCGCATCACGAACACGAAGATCATGGGCGCGGTACGGGCGATCACCGTGGAACTCGGCCACGACCCCAAGGACTTCGCGCTGCTGTCCTTCGGCGGCGCCGGGGGACTGGTCGCCGTCGACGTGGCCCGCGAACTGGGCATCCCCGAGGTGGTCGTGCCGCCGGGACAGGGCGCCTTCTCGGCGCTGGGCATGCTCATGGCCGACGTCCAGCACGACCTGTCCCGCACCGCCGTCACCGCCCTGGCCGATGTGGACCTCGACGGGATGGGCGCCGCCTACGCCGACCTGGAGGCCGAGGCCGCCGTCCAGCTGGAACACGAGGGCTTCGCCCCCGAAGCCCGGCGCTACGAACGCAGCGTCGACGTGCGCTACAGCGGCCAGGAACACTCGGTCAGCGTCGCGTTCCCCTCCGCTGTGGACGACACGATCGCCGTGATCGAGGCCGAGTTCGCCGAAGCCCACCGACGCCAGTACGGCCACGTCATGGACGACCCGGTCGAGATCACGACACTGCGGCTGCGCGCCACCGGCGTCGTCGACAAACCCGAACTCCCGTTGGCGCCCAAACGAACCGGCGAACCACTGCGACCGCGCGGCAGTCGGGTGGTGCACGAGACCGACGGCTCCACCGCCGACTACGCGCGCTACGCCCGCGAGGACTTCGCCGCCGGAGACGCCTTCACCGGACCGGCCGTGGTCACCGAGCACACCGCCACGACGGTGCTGCACGACGGCGACCGGCTCGACGTCGGGCCGCACGGCGAACTCGTCATCACACTCGGAAGGGAAACGGCATGAGCGACGCGGTAACCCTGGAGGTCATCCGGCACGGCCTGCTGGCGGCGGCCGAGGAGGTCGCGCGAAACCTGTGCCGCACGGCCTACAACACCGTCGTGTACGAGATCCACGACTACGGCATCGGCATCCACGACGCCGCCGGAGACGTGGTCGCCGACGCGCCCGGCATCGCGGTGTTCACACGCGGCAACGACCACGGCATCAAGAAGTCCATCGAGTTCCTGGGCGTCGAGACCATGGAACCCGGCGACGTCTTCCTGCTCAACTATCCCTATTGGTCATCGGCGCACACCCTCGACCCGCTGGTGTTCGCGCCCATCCACATCGACGACGCGCTCATCGGCTTCGCGTCCTGCCGGGTCCACGTCCTCGACCTCAACCAGAAGGACCCCGGCTACGTCCTGGACTCCACCCACGCCAGCCAGGAGGGCCTGGTCTTCCCGGCCGCGAAACTGTACCGGCGCGGCACCCCGAACCAGGACATCCTCAACCTGATCCGCTTCAACTCCCGGATGCCCGAACGCACCATCGGCGACATCCAGGCGCAGGTCGCCGCCTGCCACGCCGGAGTGCGACGCACCCAGGAACTGGCCGCGAAATACGGCGCGGACGCCCTCACCGCGGCGATGAGCGAGATCAACACCCACGGCGAGAAACTCGCCCGCATCGGACTGTCCACACTACCCAAAGGCACGTGGAGTGCCACCGACTTCCTCGACAGCGACGGCATCGACACCGACACCCTCGTCAAACTGCACGTCACGGTCACCATCTCTGACGAGGAGATGGTGGTGGACTGGACCGGCTCGGCCACCGGCGTCAAGGGCCCGATCAACGTCCCCCGCGGCCAGACCGAAGCGCTGTCCAGCCTCATCTTCAAGTCACTGACCACACCGGACACCCCGGTGGTGGCGGGCAACTTCGCGCCGCTGCGGGTGGTCACCGAACCGGGTTCGGTCATGCACGCGGTACCACCCATGCCGACCTTCACACTGTGGACGGGCCTGTTGGCCGGTGAGGTGATCCTCAAGGCGCTGGCCCAGGGCATGCCCGACCGGGTGCCCGCCTGTTCCGGCGGCGACGTCTGCTCGATGATGGGCCTGGGCGTCAACCCGCGCGACGGACGGCAGTGGCTGGAGGCCACCAACGAGGCGGTCGGCTTCGGCGCCTCGGCCTTCGCCGACGGCGAGGACGGGATCATGCACCTGTCGGAACCGGGCTGCCGCAACAACCCCGTCGAGGTGCTGGAGACGAAGTCTCCCATGATCATCGACCACTACGGGTACCGTCCCGACACCGGCGGACCGGGCAGGTTCCGGGGCGGCGTCGGAGTGTCCCGTGTGTACCGGTTCACGGCGCCCTCGACCGGGATCTGCCTGGTGTACAAGACGAAGTCGCCACCGTGGTCCATCGACGGCGGCGGCGAGGGCGTGCCCAACCGGATGGTCCGCAACGCCGGAACCGAACGCGAGAAGATCCAGGCGGGCAGCTACAACCGCCTCGACGCGGGCGAGACACTGTCCAATCAGACCGGTGGAGGCGGCGGCTACGGCGACCCCTTCCACCGCGACCCGGCCGCGGTGGCGCGCGACGTCCGCAACGGTTTCGTGTCAGCCGAATCGGCACTCAAGTCCTACGGCGTGGTCGTCAACCCGGACTACACCGTCGACGAACCCGCCACCGCCACCGCGAGAGGGAACTGACCATGGGCATCACCATCACCAACGCGGTCATCTTCGACGGCACCGACTTCACCGAAGGCGGCGTGCGGATCATCGGCGGCGAGATCGCCGAGGTCGGACAGGTGTCGGTGGGGGAGAAGGTCATCGACGCGGCCGGACGCACCCTCGTGCCCGGCCTCATCGACGCCCACTTCCACGCCTACGGCATCTCCGTCCACAACCTCGAGTTCGAAGCCGGACCACTGTCCTATCTGGCGCTCAAAGGGGCGCGGCGGCTCGGGCGCGCCCTGCGACGCGGCTTCACGACCGTGCGCGACGTCGCCGGAGGCGACATCGGACTGTCCCGCGCCATCACCGAAGGACTCATCGACTCACCGCGCTACCTGTACACCGGACCGGCCCTGAGCCAGACCGGCGGCCACGGCGACGCCCGACCCGCCGACCTCGACATCTGCCTGCACGGCGGACACATGAACGAGGTCGTCGACGGCGTCGACGCGCTGCGCACCGCGGTACGGGAACGGTTCCGCACCGGCGCGCACGCCATCAAACTCATGACCTCCGGCGGCGTCGTGTCACCCACCGACCCGCTCACCCGGCCGCAGTACTCCGCCGAGGAGATCGCCGCCGTGTGCGCCGAAGCCGCCCGACGAGGCTCCTATGTGGCCGCCCACGCGTACTCGCCCGAGGCGATCCGCCACTCCATCGCCAACGGCGTGCGCTCCATCGAACACGGCAACCTGCTGGACGACGCGACCGCCACCCTGATGGCCGAGGCGGGCGCCTACCTCGTCCCCACGCTCATCGCCTACGACGCCATGGACCGGCGCGGCGACGCCATCGGCCTGCCCGCGGTGTCCCGGTCGAAGAACCGCGAGGTCCTCGACGCCGGACGCCACGCCGTGGAACTCGCGCACGCCGCCGGGGTCGCGGTCGGCTTCGGCTCCGACCTCATGGGCGACCTCGAGGACGACCAGCTGCTCGGACTGCGGCTCCAGATCGAAGCGTCCAGTGTGCTCGACACGCTGCGCTCCGCCACCACCGTCAACGCGAAACTGCTGCGCCGCACCGACCTGGGCGTGATCCGCCCCGGCGCCCGCGGCGACCTGCTGCTGCTCGACGGCGATCCCGTCGCAGACCCGGCGGTGCTGTGGGACGAATCCCGGCCCCGCACCGTGATCCAGGGTGGCGCCATCGCCACCTGAACCACAGGTCCGCCCCCGGACCGCGCCAACGAATCGGACCCCCCATGACCATCCCGCAAGCCCCGGCGACGCCCGACACCGAAGCCGTCGGCACGATCTTCACCCGCATGCCGCTGAACCGGCGGCACCTCATGGCCGGATTCGCGCTCTTCTTCGCCTTCGTCATCGAAGCCTGGGAGATGCTGATCCTGTCCTATATCGCCTCCGATGTGGAGGCCGAACTCCAGGTCGGCGACACCGCCATCGGATTCCTCATCTCGGCGATGTTCTTCGGCATGATCCCCGGCGCGCTCGCCTGGGGCGTGTACGTGGACCGCAAGGGCCGCAAACCCGCCTGCGTCATCAGCCTCGCCGCCTACGGCGTGATCTCGGCGGTCTCCGCCCTGTCCCCGAACTACTGGACACTATGGAGCCTACGGTTGCTGTCCGGGGTCGCGCTCGCCGGAATCCTGGTGACCGTGTTCCTGTACTTCGAGGAACTCATCCCGGTGAAGTACCGGGGCCGCGCCACGGTCTTCCTGGCCGCGGGCTGGCCGTTCGGCACCCTCATCGCCGTCGGCGTCGCCTCCGGATTCCTGGAGTTCGCGGGCTGGCGCTGGGTGATCGTGATCAGTTCCCTGTCCGGCCTGTGGGCGCTGGTGGTGTGGAAATGGGTGCCCGAATCGCCGTACTGGCTGGTCAAGAACGGCCGCATCGAACAGGCACGCGCCGCGATCACCTGGCTGTCCAACGGCGCGATGACGGTGGCGCGCAACCTGACCCTGGCCACCTCCGGAGCCATCGTGCCCGCCGGACCGACCAAACGCAAACTGACGATGTTCACGCTGGTCCAGATCATCATCAACTTCTCGCTGTCGTGGGGCTACTGGGGACTCCAGACCTGGCTGCCGGGCCTGCTGGCCGAACGGAACCTGTCGCTGCCCGACTCCTACGGGTTCATCGCGCTGTCGGCGGTGTTCATGCTGCCGGGGTACTTCACCGCGTCCTATATGACCGGGAAGTTCGGACGCAAGAAGACCTACCTGCTGTTCGTCCTCATGGGAACCGTCGGCGGCCTCACCTTCGCCTACGCCCCCAACCTGTTGTGGCTGTACGTCGGCAACTTCCTGATGTCGTTCTTCGCCCAGGGCGCCTGGGGCGTGTGGGACACCTGGCTCGGCGAGATCTACCCGACCGCCGTGCGCGGCAAGGGCTACTCGATCGGCATCACCGCGCAGCGCGTCGCCAACGCCATCGCACCCACCCTGATCGGATTCCTCGTCGCCAGCGCGATCGGCTTCACCCCGACGGTCGTGTTCATCGAGGCGTTCTTCGTCATCGCGCTGATCTTCGCGCTGTGGCTGCCCGAAACCGAAGGCGCCGAACTGGACTGAGTCACGCCGACGCTCACCGGTGTCACCGCCGGTACCCGGAGCGGCCCGGGTGCACGATCGCCACCGGACTGTGGGCGTGGTGGGCCAGGGTCTGGCTGGTGGATCCCAGCAGCAGCCCCGCGAAACCGCCGAGCCCGCGCGCCCCCACCACCAGCAGGAGCGCGCCCGCGGAGGCGTCCTTGAGGACCTGGCGGGGATCGCCGTGCGTCAGCTGGCGCAGGACCGTCACGTCGGGGTACTTCTCCTCCCAGCCCGCGAGCGAGTCGGCCAACAGCCGCTCCTTCTCGTCGGCCAGTTCGGCCTCGTCGCGCACCAGCGTGACGAGGTCGCCACCGGCCAGCGAAGCCGGGTGTCGCCAGGCGTGGACCGCCAGCAGCTCGGCGCCGCGCATCGAAGCCTCCTCGAAGCCGAACCGCAGCGCCTCGTGGGACAGGGTCGAACCGTCCACACCGACCACCACCCGGCCGTCGGGTGGGGTCGCCTCGTCCGCGCCGGGCCGGGCCACGAGCACCGGGCAGCACGCGTGCTCGACGACCTGGGTCGCCACCGAACCCAGCAGCAGGCCGGTCAGGCCGTTGCGGCCCCGGGTGCCCACGACCATGAGTTCACAGCTGCGCGACATGTCCACGAGGGTGTTGCTCGCGGTCAGGCCGTTGACGAGCACACCACTGACGTCCAGGTCGGGAGCCAGTTCACGGACCCGGGTGACCTCGGCTTCGAGCAGTTCACCGACGGCGCGCCGGACGGCCGCGGCCTCGGCTTCGGGGGAATCGGACCGAAGCGGCGCCAGGGCCAGGAACGCGTGCACGATGAGCAGCGGCCGTTGCCGCAGTCGGGCCTCGGTCGTCGCCCACCGCACGGCGACCTGACTGGCTGCGGAGCCGTCGAACCCGACGGCGACGGGAGCGGGAACTGGCATGGGAGGTTCCTCCGTTCGATGCGTACCGCCATCCTGTTCCCCTGGGCGCCATGGAGACAGGGCCTGAGGGGGCCGCCGTTCGAAGGACCTTGACGCCGCCGCCCAGGTAGTTCCCGGTCTATTTCCTCCGGGGAATTCGGCCCTGCCGGATCGGGACGTCAGTGCCGAGAATTGCCTCGTGGAGACCCATACACACGCCGCGACCGGCAGCGCCGTCCTGGGCGAGGCGGCCAGCGTCGCGCGGTACGCACCCTCCGTCCACAACACCCAGCCCTGGAAGTGGGCGCTCGGCCCCACCGGGCTGACGCTGCGCTTCGACCGCACCCGGCGGCTGCCCGCCGCCGACCCGTCGGGACGACTGTCCATCCTCAGCTGCGGGGCCTCGCTCTACTACGCGCGGTTGGCGGTCGCGGCCAATGGACATCAGGCGGAGGTGGCGCGGTCGTCGCCCTTCGGGGACCGGGATCTGCTCGCCCGCGTCACCGTCGGTGAACCGATCGACGACGTCCGCCGCCACCAGGATCGACTGCGGAAGGCGCTGGTGGTCGCACCGACCGGCGGACGCCCGCCGGGGGCTCGGTGGCGGCCTGGCAGCTGGAACGGCTGCGAGCGGCCGTCGAGACCGAGGCCGCCCACCTGCATTTGGTGCGGCAGGAGGACTTCCTGCCGCTGAGCCTCGCCGCCCAGTCGGCCCGTGATCTGGACCGGAACGACCCGTCCCGGGACGCGGAACGAACGCAGTGGGTCGGTGGGCGACGCAACGCCGCGGGGGTCCCGGGCTCGGCGATTCCCCGGCACGGCTCGCGTTACCTGCTGCCGCCCCGGTTCGACGGCACCGCCGACGTCGGCGGATCCTATGACCCGGACGAGGGCGACGACCTGGCCAGCTTCGTGATCCTGTTCGCCGACACCGACGACCCGGCCGCGTGGCTGCGGGGCGGGGAGGCGCTGGCCAGCGCCTGGATCACCGCGACCGGACTGGGCCTGTCGGTGGTCCCGTTCAGCGACGTCATCGAGATCGACATCGCCCGGGAACGGTTGCGGGGACTGCTGTCCGGTGTCGGGTACCCACTGCTGGTGCTGCGCGTCGGTCGACCCGACCCGAAGACCTCACCCACCCCGCTGACGCCGCGGCTGGCCAGCTGAGGGCGCGGCCTCAGCGCACCTGCCGGAACACCCGCATCGTGAACAGCCCCACCAGGAGCGCGGTGACGGCCAGCAGCCAGAAGCCGATGACGTAGTCGCCGGTGGCCTGGTAGATGACGCCCATCAACAGCGGCGGGAAGTAGCCGCCCAGGCCACCCGCGGCACCGACCAGGCCGGTGACGGTGCCGACCCGGGCCGGTTCGACGAGCTTGGCGACCAGTGCGAACACGCCGCCGGTTCCCAGCCCCAGCGCCACGGCCATCAGCACGAACGACGTCCCGGCCGGGATCTCGGCGGGCGGATGGAACGACAGCACCACCGCCATGCCGGTCGCGCCGAAGAACGAGGCCAGACAGACCTTGACCGGCCCGATCCGGTCGGACAGCATGCCGCCGACCGGGCGGGCCACGACGGCCGCCAGCGAGAACCCGGCGGCGCGCATGCCCGCGTCGGTCTGGACGAACTCGTAGGAGATGGTCAACAGCGTCGGCAGGTAGGTGGAGAAGGCCACGAAACCACCGAAGGCCACCGCGTAGAGCAGCGACAGCTGCCAGGTGGCCTTGATCTTGAGTGCGTCACGGATCCGGGGCAGTGCCGCCTCGGTGCTGGGCCGCCAGTCGGGGCTGTCGCGGGCGAACAGCCACATGACCGCGCCCATGACGGCCAGCGCCGCGCACATCACCAGGTGGGTGCGCAGCAGCCCGAAGGCCGAGACCAGTTGCGGCGTCAGGAAAGCCGACAGCGCGGTGCCGCCCATGCCCGCGCCGAACACGCCGGTGGCGAAGCCGCGCCGCGTCGGCGGGAACCAGGCGTTGGCGAACGGGATGCCGACCGCGAACGAGGTCCCGGCGATACCCAGGAAGAACCCCCACAGCAGCAGTCCCGTGAACGAACCGTGCGACAGCCCCACCAGCAGCGTCGGGATGATGCTGACGAAGCAGATGACGGTGAACATCATCCGGCCGCCGTAGCGGTCGGTCAGCACGCCGACGGGGATGCGGCCCAGCGAACCGACCAGCACCGGAAACGCCACCAGAATGGACGTCTGCGTCGGCGTCAGGTCGAGCGCGTCGGTGTATGTCTTAGACAGTGGACCGACCAGGTTCCAGGCCCAGAACGTCACCGCGAACGCCACCGTCGCCAGTGCCAGGTTGGTGCCCGCGCCCGGTCGCGCGGTGGTGTGGCCGTTGATCGCGCTTGTCTTACTGTTCATCATGGACATTGATCTCACTCCCGGCTCCGGGTTACCCTAATGACGTCGTCCGGACTCGTGCCGGGTTTTCGACGAATTCTGCATCGGCACACACCGGTCGACTGATAGACAAACCTCATAAGTCTGAGGGACCTGTGGCCCTAAACGGGCACAGCGGCGAACGAGTTTGCTGGGACGAACATCAAACGTCGACATAGGTGAGAATATTGGCTGACGCTGGCGATACTTTGCTCAAACTCGGTGTCCACTTGAACCGGACACCGGTCACTGAGGACCTGCGGGCCCAGTTCAAGACCGGTGGCCGCGACGGCGACGTGTTCTACCGGGACCGGTGGAGCCACGACAAGGTGGTGCGCTCCACGCACGGCGTCAACTGCACCGGCTCCTGCTCCTGGAACGTCTACGTCAAGGACGGCATCATCACCTGGGAGACCCAGGCGACCGACTACCCGTCGGTGGGCCCCGACCGGCCCGAATACGAGCCGCGCGGCTGCCCCCGGGGTGCCGCGTTCTCCTGGTACACCTACTCGCCGACCCGGGTGCGCTACCCGTACGGGCGCGGCGTGCTGGTCGAGATGTACCGCGAGGCCCGCGCCCGGCTGGGCGACCCCGTCGCGGCCTGGGCCGAGATCACCACCGACCCGGCCAAACGCCACCGCTACCAGTCGGCGCGCGGCAAGGGCGGCCTGGTGCGCATCGAGTGGGACGAGGCGCTGGAGATCGCCGCCGCCGCGCACGTCCACACCATCAAAAGCTATGGGCCCGACCGGATCGCGGGCTTCTCGCCGATCCCGGCGATGTCGCAGGTCTCGCACGGCGTCGGCGCCCGGTTCGTGAACCTGCTCGGCGGTTCGATGCTGTCGTTCTACGACTGGTACGCCGACCTGCCGGTGGCGTCGCCGCAGGTGTTCGGCGACCAGACCGACGTGCCGGAGTCCGCCGACTGGTGGGACGCGGCCTACCTGATGCTGTGGGGCTCCAACGTGCCGGTGACCCGCACCCCGGACGCGCACTGGATGGCCGAGGCCCGCTATCGCGGTCAGAAGGTCGTGGTGGTCGCGCCCGACTACAACGACGCCACCAAGTTCGCCGACGAATGGCTGGCGCCGCACCCGGGCACCGACGGCGCGCTGGCCATGGCCATGGGGCACGTGATCCTCAAGGAGAACTTCGTCGACGACACCGTCGAAGCCTTCGACGCCTACGTCCGCAAGTACACCGACCTGCCGTTCCTTATTGAACTATCCGAACAGGATGGCTACCTGACGCCGGGCAAGTTCCTCACCGCCGCGCGGCTGGGCCAGAGTCACGAGACCGCCGCCG
Source organism: Stackebrandtia nassauensis DSM 44728 (assembly GCF_000024545.1). Lineage (GTDB taxonomy): Bacteria > Actinomycetota > Actinomycetes > Mycobacteriales > Micromonosporaceae > Stackebrandtia > Stackebrandtia nassauensis. The sequence continues at coordinate 5,537,453 of NC_013947.1, read as the reverse complement.
AATGGAAACCGGTGTTCCTGGACGAGGCCGACGACCGGCCCGTGTGTCCCAACGGGACCATCGGCCACCGGTGGGGCGAGGCCGGAACCGGGCGCTGGAACCTCGACCTCGGCGAGCACCGGCCCCGGTTGAGCCTGTGGGAGCCCGAAGGCGAGACGGCCGCGGTCCGGCTGCCGCGCTTCGACGAGCAGGGAACCTACCTGGAGCGCGGCGTTCCGGTGCGCCGCATCGGAAACCGGCTCGTCACCACCGTGTTCGACCTGCTGCTGGCCCAGTACGGGGTGTTCCGGGACGGACTGCCGGGCCGCTGGCCGTCCGGCTACGAGGACGCGTCGCAGCCGTACACCCCGGCCTGGCAGCAGGAGATCACCTCGGTACCGGCGGACAAGGCCGCCCGCATCGCCCGCGAGTTCGCCCGGACCGCCGCCGCCTCCGGCGGCCGGTGCATGATCGTCCTGGGCGCGGGCACCAACCAGTGGTTCCACGGCGACACCATGTACCGGGCGTTCCTGACGCCGCTGCTGCTGACCGGCTGCCAGGGCGTCAACGGCGGCGGTTGGGCCCACTACGTCGGCCAGGAGAAGTGCCGCACCCAGACCGGCTGGGCCGCATACGCCTCCGCGATGGACTGGTCGCGGCCGCCGAGGTTCATGGCCGCGACACCGTACTGGTACCTCCACACCGACCAGTGGCGCTACGACACCTACTCGGCCGACGCACTCCTGTCCCCTCTGCACACCGGTGGCCTGAGTGGACGGCACACCGCCGATCTGGTCGCGGCCTCGGCGCGGATGGGCTGGATGCCGTCCTACCCGACCTTCGACCGCAACCCGATCGAACTGGGCGCCGAGGCCGGGGACGACCCGGGTGGCTACGTCGCATCCCAACTCGCGCAGGGGAAGCTGCGGTTCGCCGCCGAGGACCCCGACGCCCCCGCCAACTGGCCCCGGGTGCTGACCGTGTGGCGGGCCAACCTGCTGGGCTCCTCGGCCAAGGGAAACGAGTACTTCCTGGGCCACCTGCTGGGCACCGACCACGGCGTCCAGGCCACCGAGGCCGGTCCCGAGCATCGTCCCGCCGAAGTGGACTGGCGAGACGAGGGACCGCGCGGCAAGCTGGACCTGTTGCTGTCGCTGGACTTCCGGATGACCAGCACCACTATCCTGTCGGACCTGGTACTGCCCGCCGCCACCTGGTACGAGAAGCACGACCTGTCCACCACCGACATGCACCCGTTCGTGCACGCGTTCTCCCCGGCCACCGACCCGCCGTGGCAGTCGCGCACCGACTTCGAGATCTTCCACGCGTTGGCCCGCGAGTTCAGCGCCCTGGCCGAGCGCCACCTCGGCGTCGTCACCGACCTGGTGGCCGCGCCGCACCAGCACGACACCCCCGGCGAACTAGCCCAGCCCGGCGGTACCGTCCCGGACTGGAAACACGACGGCCGCACCCCGATCCCGGGCCAGACCATGCCCGCCATCATCACCGTGGAACGCGACTATCCGGCGGTGGCGGCGAAACTGGCCGCACTCGGGCCGCTGGCCGAGTCCAAGGGGCTGCCGGTCAAGGGCGTGGCGTTCACCCCCGACGCCGAGATCGGCTGGCTGGCCACCCGCAACGGCACCGCCCACGGCGGCGTCGCCGACAGCCGTCCGCTGCTCGACACCGACGTCAAGGTCTGCGAGGCGATACTGGCGCTGTCGGGAACCAGCAACGGACGCCTTGCCGCCCAAGGGTTTCGGCGACTGGCCGAACGCACCGGCACCGACTTCTCCGCACTGATCGACGCCGCTGGCGAACGCCGGGTCGTGTTCGCCGACACCAAGGCCCGCCCCACCCCGGTGGGCGCCAGCCCGGAATGGTCCGGCAAGGAGGCCGTCGACCGCCGGTACTCGCCGTTCACCATCAACGTCGAGAACGACAAACCCTGGCACACCCTCACCGGCCGCCAGCACTTCTACCTGGACCATGACTGGATGCGCGACTTCGGGGAAGCGCTGCCGGTGTACCGGCCGCCGCTCAACATGACCGAACTGTTCGGCGAACCCGCGATCGGCCCCAATGGACGCGAGGTCACCGTCCGGTATCTGACGCCGCATTCGAAGTGGTCGATCCATTCGGAGTACCAGGACAACCTGATGATGCTGACGCTGTCGCGCGGCGGCCCGACGATCTGGATGAGTCCCGCCGACGCGGCCTCGATCGGCGTGGCCGACAACGACTGGGTCGAGGCCGTCAACCGCAACGGTGTCGTCGCCGCCCGAGCCGTTGTCTCCCACCGGATGCCGACCGGAACCGTCTACATGTACCACGCGCAGGAACGGCTCATCGACGTCCCCAAGACCGAGACCACCGGGCGACGCGGCGGTATCCACAACTCGCTGACCCGGCTGTTGGTCAAACCCACCCACCTGATCGGCGGCTACGCGCAGCAGTCCTACGCGTTCAACTACATCGGACCCACCGGCAACCAGCGCGACGAGGTCACCGTGGTTCGCAAACGAACCAGTGAGGTGAGGTACTGATGGCAGCCGAGATCGGACGAGTCATGGCGCAGGTCGCCATGGTCATGAACCTCGACAAGTGCATCGGCTGCCACACCTGCTCGGTGACCTGCAAACAGGCGTGGACCAACCGCGGCGGCGTCGAATACGTGTGGTTCAACAACGTCGAGACCCGGCCCGGCCAGGGCTATCCGCGCGGCTACCAGGACCAGGAACGCTGGCAGGGCGGCTGGCGGCGGGGCCGCAACGGACGGCTCAAGCTGCGCGCCGGGGGCCGGTGGAAGAAGCTGGCGTCGATCTTCGCCAACCCGAAGCTGCCGTCCATACAGGACTATTACGAGCCGTGGACCTACGACTACGAGAACCTGATCACCGCCCCGCTCGGTGACGACATCCCGGTGGCCCGGCCGCGATCCCTCATCAGCGGCGAACCGATGAACATCACCTGGAGCGCCAACTGGGACGACGACCTAGCCGGAGGCGAAGAACTCGGCTCGGCCGACCCGATCGTCCGAAAGTTGGGAGAGAAGGTCAAGTTCGACTTCGAGCAGACCTTCATGTTCTACCTGCCGCGCATCTGCGAACACTGCCTCAACCCGTCCTGTGTGGCCAGCTGCCCGTCCGGTGCGATGTACAAACGCAGCGAGGACGGGATCGTGCTGGTGGACCAGGACGCGTGCCGGGGCTGGCGGATGTGCGTCACCGGGTGTCCATACAAGAAGGTCTACTTCAACCACAAGACGGGCAAGGCCGAGAAGTGCACGCTGTGTTACCCGCGCGTCGAGGTCGGCATGCCGACGGTGTGCTCGGAGACCTGCGTGGGACGGCTGCGGTATCTGGGCGTCATCCTCTACGACGTCGAGAAGGTCGGCGCCGCGGCGGCCGTTGAGGACGAACGCGATCTGTACGAGGCGCAGCTGGACGTGTTCCTCGACCCCGACGACGAGCAGGTGCGGCGCGCTGCGCGCCGGGATGGCATCCCGGATCGCTGGATCGACGCGGCCAGTCGCTCGCCGGTGTACACATTGGCGAAACGGCACCGGGTGGCGCTGCCGCTGCATCCGGAATACCGCACCATGCCGATGGTCTGGTACATCCCGCCGCTGTCGCCGGTTGTGGACACGCTGACGTCCACCGGGCACGATGGCGAGGACGCGGGGAACCTGTTCGGGGCCATCGAATCGCTGCGCATTCCGGTGGAGTACCTCGCGGAGTTGTTCACCGCCGGTGACCCGGAGCCGGTCACCGCGACGCTGCGCAAGCTCGCGGCTATGCGCTCTCACATGCGGCGGGTCAACCTTGGGGAGGAGCAGGACGAGTCGATCGCGGCGTCGGTGGGTTGCTCCGGTGAGGATCTGGAGGAGTTGTACCGGTTGCTGGCCTTGGCCAAGTACGACGACCGGTATGTCATTCCCACCGCGTACGGGACTGATGATGCCGATCGGGGTGTGATCGAGGAGTTGGGGTGCAGCCTCGACTTCGACGGCGGGCCCGGCATGGGCGGGTCCGGGCCGTTCGGGGAGATGTCGGGGATCAATCCACCGGCTACTGTGGAGAACTTCCACGCGTTGCGCGACCGTCAGACCAGCGACGCGCGGGGCGACCTGGCGGGGCGGGTCAACCTGCTCAACTGGGACGGCAACGGCCGACCCGAGGGCATGTTCCCGAGCAAGCCCACCGAACCCGGCGAGGAGGCCCCGTGACCGTCCCGTCCGAGACCGTCGTCCGTCAGGCCGCCGCGCTGCTGTTGGCCTATCCCGACGCGGGCTTCTTCGAACGCTTGCCGCTCATCCGGCAGGCCGTCGCCGAGTTGAAGGGCCGGACCGGTGCGCCGCAACTGGAGCGGTTCTGCGACCACGCGCAGTCCGTCCCGCCGCTGGAACTCGGCGCGCACTATGTGGACACCTTCGATCTGAAGCGCCGCCGCACCCTGCATCTGACGTTCTACACCGACGGCGACACCCGCCGTCGGGGCCACGCGCTGTCCGACATCAAGCAGGTCTACGCCTCGCGCGGTTGGGCACCGGCCGCTGGGGAGCTGCCGGATCACTTGGCCGTGATGCTGGAGTTCGCCGCTCGCGGCGACGCCGAGCTGGGAGTGGGGCTGCTCAACCGGTTCCAGCCCGCGCTGGAGCTGTTGAGCGCCGCGTTGCGCGAGCATGGGACGCGTTACGCCGACGTCGTGGACGCGGTTCGCGCGTCGCTGCCGCCCGCGTCGCGGGCCGACCTGGCGCTGGCCCGGCAACTGGCCGCGTCCGGCCCGCCCGCCGAGGACGTCGGACTGGGCGGCTATCCGACGCCCGGCTCGCCCGCGAGCGGCGATCGCACCATGCTCGGAATGCCAACGCTGGGAGCCCGACGATGACCCTCCTCGACCACATGCTGTGGGGCGTGGCCCCGTACCTGGTGCTGCTGACCCTCATCGGCGGCACGATCTGGCGCCACCGCTACGACCGCTTCGGCTGGACCACCCGCTCCTCGCAGCTGTACGAGTCCCGGTTGCTGCGCGTCGCCAGCCCGATATTCCACTTCGGAATCCTGCTGGTCATCGTCGGCCACGTCGTCGGCCTGCTGATTCCCGAGAGCTGGACCCGTGCCGTGGGCGTCACCGACGAGACCTACCACCTCGCCGCGCTGTCGCTGGGTGCGCTGGCCGGGGTCGCCACGCTGGGCGGCATCGCGCTGCTGATCTGGCGCCGCCGTACCGTCGGTCCGGTCTTCTCCGCCACCACCGTGAACGACAAGGTCATGTACCTGGTCCTGGTGGCCGCGATCGTCGCCGGACTCGCCACGACGCTCCTGTCCACCATCGACAGTATCCGTGACGTGCCCGAGGTCGACTACCGCCAGACCGTCTCGGTGTGGTTCCGCAGCATCTGGATCCTCAACCCCGACGTGGCCGCCATGTCGGCCGCCTCGATGGCGTTCAAGATCCACGTCGTCATCGGCATGGCCCTGTTCGCGCTGTTCCCGTTCACCCGGCTGGTGCACGCCTTCAGCGCCCCGGTCGGCTACCCGTTTCGGCCCTACATCGTCTACCGCAGCCGCGCCGCCGCCAGCCGCCGCAACCTGCGGCCGATCCGGCGCGGTTGGTGAGCCCCCGTCACGACAGCCGCACCGTCAGATCCAGCTCGACCAGCTGGCCGGAATACCCCAGCGCCGTCACCCCGAGCACGGTGCTCGCGGCCTTGAACGCGGGCGCCAGCACCGTGTTCTCGGCGAAGCGGTGCCAGGCGGCGCCCACGACGGCGCTGTCGGCGCTGACGACGTAGACCACCGAGCGGACCACGTCCTCGGGACGGGCCCCGGCGGCGGTGATCGCGGCCAACGCGTTGGCCGCGACCTGGTCGATCTGCCGGTCGATGTCGCCGAGGCCGACGACCTTCTCGTCAGCGTCGACGGGGCACTGTCCGGCGAGGTTGGCGTAGCGGCCGGGCTCGACGATCGTGACGTGCTCGTACCCGCCGGTGGGGTGCAGGTCGTCGGTGCTGAAGTTGCGAACGGAATCGGTCGTCATGGCAGCAGTCTGGCCCGTCGCATACGCATGCGCCACGTGTTTTCGCAAATGCCGCCGTATTGCTTGCGCGGCAACAGAAACCGGTGAAGTCCCTGGTCAGTGCCGTGATGGTTCAGGGTTGAACGGCACCGTCGGCGGGGACTTTCGACCCTGCGCCCGCCTGGCAGATCCGAACGAGACTCAGCGGATCGGTGCGGTAACTCACTGATTTGAATCCGTAAATCACAATTTTTGGAGGGGTCATGCGAAAATCCCTGCCGCGCAGCCTGATAGCAGTCGGGGTGGTCGTCGCGGTTTTCGCGTTCCCGTCGGCGGCGTGGGCCGATCCCGGCGAGGACAAGAAGGAGAAGAAGGACCACCCGGTCTCGCAGGCCGAGGCGGACGATCCGGTGGTGGAGCCGGAGGTGGAGCCCGCCCCTGAAGTCGTCGAGGAGCCCGTGCCCGAGCTTCCCGTCGAGGAACCCGAGATCGTCGAAGAACCGGCTCCGGTGGAGGAGCCCGAGGTCGTCGAGGAACCCGAGGTGATCGAACCGGCGACCGAGACCGAGGAGACCGAAGCGGCCGAAGAGACGGACGAGGCCAAGGAGGCTGAAGAAGCCGAGGCCGAGCTCGAAGAGGGCGAGAGCGAGATCCCGATCAACCCGGGCAACGTCGGCACCACCGCGGCCGACTTCGGGCCCCCGAACTGCGACCACATTCCGGGCGGTATGGCGCCCGAGGGCCAGGACGGCTGGGTGTTCGTCCTGCCCGGCAACGATGCCGCGTTCGTCTCTGTCTCGGCGACCTTCGCCGAGGACGGCACCATCGCCGGCACCGTCGTCGAAGGCCACGACGGCAAGTTCGCCTACGTGCTGGCCAACGCGGGCTGGACCCTGACCGGAGCGACCGCCGTCATCACCGGCAGCACCCCGCAGGACCAGTTCAACCTGACCCACGCGTGCCCGGGCACCAGTGTTCCGCCCCCGCCGTGTGAGGACGGTTCGAACCCGCCATGCGAGGAAGAACCGCCGCCGCCGTGTGACGACGGCCGGGAACCGCCGTGCGAGGAGGAACCACCCCCGCCGTGCGATGACGGACGCGAACCACCGTGTGAGGAAGAGCCACCGCCGCCGGACGACGAGGAGCCGCCCGACGACGAGGACACACCACCGGTGACGATGCATCCGCCGACAGAGCCGACGCTGGAGGAGTTCGCGCCACAGGGTTCGTCCGACCGGGACGGTCTGGCGATCACCGGAAACTCGCTCGGAATGCTGTTGCTGATCGGCACGATCCTGCTGACCGCCGGTGGAGCGGCACTGATCCTGTACCGCGTCGCCAACCGCGCCCGCAGGCTGGGAGGCGATGTCGACGGCTGACCGACACGAAACCGATGGCGCCCCCGAACCGTCGCGGTTCGGGGGCGCTTTCCGTGCCGCCGCTTCGGGACCGGTCCCGGCCAGGCTGGCGGAGACTTCCGCGCGTGATGGATGAACTGCGACCGGCCCAGGTCGGCCCGTACCGCCTGACGGCATCGCTGGGCGCCGGTGGCATGGGAGAGGTGTTCCTGGGGGTTTCGCCGGACGGCGGCAAGGTCGCGGTGAAACTGCTGAACCCGGACCTGGCCGACAGCGCCGTGTACCGCGAGCGCTTCGCCCGGGAAATCGCCGCCGCCAAACGGGTCAGCGGACGCCACACGGTGCGGGTCGTCGACGCCGACCCCGAGGCCGAGTCGCCGTGGCTGGCCACCGAGTACGTCCCGGGCCCGACGCTGCATGAGCTGGTGCGCGACGACGGCGTCCTGGACGCGGCGGCGTTGCGACAGCTGGGCGCCGCGCTCGCCGAAGGGCTCACGGCCATCCACTCCCACGGACTGGTGCACCGGGATCTCAAGCCCGGCAACGTGATCATGGCCGCCGACGGTCCCCGGATCATCGACTTCGGTGTCGCCCAGGCCGCGGACGCCAGCACCCTGACCGGAACCGGCGCGGTCGTGGGAACCTACGCCTTCACGTCCCCCGAACAGATCCGCGCGGACCAGTCCGGCCCCGCCAGTGACGTGTTCACATTGGGCAGCGTGCTGGTCTTCGCCGCGACCGGCAGGAGCCCCTTCGACGCCAGTACTATCCCGGTGATCGTGCACCGCATCCTCAGCCAGACACCGGATCTCGACGGGGTTCCCCGCGACCTGCGACGGTTGATCGGCGATTGCCTGGCCAAGGACCCCGCCGCCCGGCCCAGCCCCGCGGTCGTCGCGAGCGTGTTGTCCGGCGACCTCGACGCGACGACCCTCGAAGCCACCAGAGTGGAATCGCGCCCCGTCGAGCGGCCGCGCGGAGTCAGCCGTCGCGGCCTGATCGTCGGCGGTGCCGGGATTGTGGCAACCGCCGTCGTCGCGGTGCCGACGATCCTGCTGCGGTGGAATTCCACAGCGGACGGCACCGATTCCAAGCCGTACGCCACGCTGTCCGGACACAAGGGCGGCATCGCGGCGGCGATCTTCTCCGTTGACGACAAGACGATCGCCACCGGCGGTGCCGACAAGTCGATCCGGCTGTGGAATGTCCCCAACGGAGAGCAGGTCGGCAAGTACACCGGCCACACCGACGGTGTGACGTCGCTGTGTTGGGACCCCGAGGACCAGAACCTCCTGATCAGTGGTGGCCGGGACGGCACGGTCCGAATGTGGGACCTGGAAGGCGGCCTCCTGGAACAGGTCAACGAGATCGGGAACCACGCGGTCACCGGCGTCGCCTACGACAGCAGCACGAATCTCGCCAGCGGCCTGGACAACGGTGAAGTCCGGCTGTGGCACAACAACGCGTCCTCCGGCGCCCAGGTCCTCACCGGACACACCGGAAGGGTCACCTCGGTGGCGACCACACTGCTCAACACCGGCGGGAACAACACGCCGATCGCGATCAGCGCCGCGGCCGAGGGCAAGGACAGCGCCCTTCGGATCTGGAACATGGATACCGGTAAGCGGCTCGCCGTACTCGCCGGACACACCGACGACGTCCTGAATGTCGCCGCCAGCCGAGACATGGGATACGTGGCCAGCGCCAGCAAGGACAAGACCGTCAGGCTCTGGGATCCGGCGGCGGGTAGCTCGGTCGGCATCCTCAAGGGACACTCCGGCCCCGTCTACGGAGTGGCCTTCGACAACGCTCAGGAAACGCTCGCCAGCGGCAGCGTCGACGGAACGGTTCGACTGTGGAAGGTCAGCACCGGCGAACACCTCACCACCCTCACCGGCGGCCCCGAACACCCCAGCGCGCTGGCGATCAGCGGCGACGGAACGACCGTCATCGCCGGCGACAGACTGTGGAGGCTTACATGACACAAGTACTGCGGCACAACGATCCTCGGGACATCGGCGGCTACCGGATCGAGGCGCGGCTGGGGTCGGGCGGCATGGGACAGGTCTACCTCGCCGTCACCGAACCGGGCCGCCGGGTCGCGGTCAAGGTCCTGAAACCGGCCCTGGCCAAGAACCCCGAGTTCCGGACCCGGTTCGCCCGCGAGGTGGACGCCGCGCGAATGGTGAGCGGCGTCCACACCGCGTCCGTGCTCGACGCCGACGCGGCGGCCGACCCGCCGTGGCTGGTGTGCGAGTACATTCCCGGACCGTCGCTGGGGCAGGTCGTGGCCGAGCGGGGGCCGCTGCGGCTCGGGCAGCTGCGGGCGCTCGGGCGTGGCCTGGCCCGGGGCCTTGCCGAGATACACCGTTGTGGACTCGTCCACCGCGATCTCAAGCCCGCCAACGTGATCATGGCCGAGGAAGGCCCCCGCATCATCGACTTCGGGATCGCCCGGGCCGTGGACGCCAGCACCCTCACCGCCGTCGGAACCGTCATCGGCACCTACGCGTACATGTCACCGGAACAGGTGGTCGCCGACACCGCGACCCCGGCCAGCGACGTGTTCGCCCTCGGCTGCCTGCTGGCCTTCGCCGCCACGGGCGAGGGGCCGTTCGACGCCACCGGCATACCCGCGATCGTCCACCGGATCACCAGCGAGGCACCCCGGCTGGAGGGGGTGCCCGACAGCCTGCGGCACCTCGTCGCCGCGTGCCTGGCCAAGAACCCGCTCCACCGGCCCGGACTCGACGACGTCGTGACGGAACTGACCGCCGACCCGGCACTGTCCGAAGCCGACACCGTGCCCCCGGACGAGCGCGACCTCGGCCACGCCGTCGCCAGGGCCGCCGTCCCGGCGACGGAAGTCCCCGAAACCGAGATCGTCCACGTGGCCGAAGCGGTGCCGCCGTCGCGGGGACTGCTGTCGCGGCGTTCGGTGCTGTTCGGAGGACTGGCCGTGGCGGGGGTCGGGGCGACCGCCGCCACGGCGGCGCTGCTGTGGCCGAAGATCGCCGGGGTCGGCGATCCGGGAGCCGACGTCGTCATCGCGACCGACGGCGGCGAAGACCTCATCCACGGCTTCGCCTTCGCGCCCGACGGCGGGACCATCGCCACCACCGGCAGCGCCGGAATCAGGCTGTGGGACGTCCGCACCGGCAAGACGGTCCGAGAGTTCAGGGGTGGCAACGCTTATTGCGTGACCTTCAGCGAAGACGGGACGCGACTCGGCGCCGGAACCTATCCCGTCCGCGTGTGGGACGCGCGCGATGGTGACGAGATAGCCGAACTCGAGGTCAACAACGAGGCGTTGGAGCTGTACTTCAGCCCGAACGGCAAAGCCGTCATCACCGGGCCTGGGAGCGAGGGCGACGGCATAGGCGACGGCAAGGGGGTCGAACTGTTCGATGTCGACCGTGGCGAGCGGATCGGTGAGTTGAACCGGGATGCCGCGCAGGGCATGGAGTTCAGCCCCGACAGCGAACTGGTCGTCACCAGCTCGAACAGCGGCACTTTCCTGTGGAGCGCGGCCACCGGGAAGAAGGTCCGCACCATCAGCAAGGAGTTCGGCGGCAGGGCCGTGTTCACGCCGGACGGCAGGAACCTCATCACCGACAGCATGAGCGGAGTGGTCATGTGGGACGTGGCCAGCGGTGACAAGGTCCGCGTCATCAGCAGAAGCGGTGGCGCGGGGTTGGTGAGCCCCGACGGAAAGATCCTCGCCAGCGACGACGGCGTGAGGATCGTCCACCTGTGGGATCTGACAAGCGGCGACAAGATCAGGACTCTGGAACTCGACGGCCAGTTTGTGATGGACGCTTTCAAGAACATGGCGTTCAGCCCCGACAGCCGGACCCTGGTCACCGGCATCTCCGATGTCCGGCTGTGGCCGGTGAAAGGCACCGGTAAGCCCCGCACCCTGACCACCGGATACCTGCCCGTTCACCAGGTCGGGTACAGCCGCGACGGGAAGACCGTCGCGGCGCTGGCCGGAGACGGCTCCAACGGCGACGAGTACAGCGTCAACCTGTGGCACGTGTGAGGCGACGGCTCCGGGAGGGGTCCCGGCCGATTTGGCCTAGTCTTACGGTTCCCGGTATGTAAGAGAGGAAAGCCACGTGACAGAGCAGGAGTTTCGACCCAGGTTCCTGCCGTCGTCCATGCGCAGCCTCGCCAGCGAGGTGCCCCCGGCCCCGCCGGGCAGCATCTTCGTGCTCGCCGCCACCGGCGGATTCGCCTCACCGCCCCGGAAATTCACGATCCACTTCGGACGTAACGCCGAGGACGTGCACGTCCCCGTCGGCGTCGACGACACCCACGTCAGCCGCCAGCACGGCAAGCTGATCTGCCACGGCAAGGAATGGTGGCTGCGCAACGACGGCAAACTGCCGATCCGGCTGCCCGGCGAGGCGATGCTGCTGTCCGGGTACTCGCTGCCCCTGGAACCCGGCTACACGCCGGTGTTCATCGGCACGTCGAAACGCAAGTCCCACCTGCTGGAGATCCAGGTGACCGGATCCGGCCAGCACTACGCGACCGGCGCCCCGAACGTGGCCACCGCGCCGCCCATCACCTACGACTTCGACCACGTCGAACGGCTGGTGCTGACCGCACTGGCACAGCGATACCTGCGCGGCGAGCGGTATCCGCAACCGGTGTCGTGGAACCAGGTCGCCGACGACCTCAACCGGGCCGCCCCCGAACGACAGTGGACGTCCAAAGGAGTCGCCCACCGGGTCAGCGTCATCCGGGAACGACTGGCCGGTGGCGAGAACCCGATTCCCGGCATCCTGCGCGAGGACGGCGTCGGCGAGCCGGTGGGCAACACGCTCAACCACAACCTGATCCAGGTCCTGCTGGAAACCGCCAATCTGCTTCCGATGGACCTGGAACTGCTGGGGGAGGACCTGGGCTGAACTCCGATCAGCCCAGGTCCTCGGCCCCCTAACTTCCGCAACCGGTACTTCAGGTGCGCCGCATGGGTTCCCGGCAACACGTGCAGGGTCTCCAGCTCGGGCAGGTCCTCGCCCAGTTCGTCCAGCAGCCGGGTGCCGCTGCCCATCAGCGCCGGAACCACGTGCAGGTGCAGCTCGTCGAGCAGCCGTGCCCGGATGAACTGCCGCACCGCGTCGGCGCCACCGGCGACGTCGACGTTCCGGTCTCCCGCGACGGCTCTGGCCTGCTCCAGGGCACTGTGGACACCGTCGGTGACGAAGGTGTACGAGGTGCCGCCCTTCTTCTCGACCCGGTCCCGGCCGCGGTGGGTCAGCACGAACACCGGGCACCGGAACGGTGGGTCCTCGCCCCACGGCACCTCGCCGGTGTCGAACATGGTCCGTCCCATCACCACCGCGCCGGTGGTGTCGAACCAGTCGCGCATCAGCGCCGAGTCCAGGTTGTGCTCGCCGCCGGTCAGATGCTGCCGTTCCCGCCAGCTCGCCAGGCTGTGGATCGCGCCGAACAACTTCTCGGCGCCGTCCCCGACGGGATTGTCGGCGGCGCGCACGTTCGGCCCGGTGATGTAACCATCCAGCGTGATCGCCAGGTCGGCGGTAACGATCGTCATGGTGTGCTCCTGTCCTTCGACGGCGCCTGCGGTCAGGCGCGCTTCGCAGGGGACGTCGAGACCGCCGGGCGGTCCTCGACATTTTCTTAGCAGCGATGTCGAAGTTTTTTCGCCGGAACCGACGTACCGGGTGACAGGAGGCACTGCCATGCGTTTCATGCTGTTGATCTACGACAACGCCGAACCCGACCGGCCCACCCGATCCGTCCACCGCGACGAATGGCGACGACGCCTGACCGTCACCGGCGAATGGGTGAGCGGGCGGCTGCTGGCCGACGCGTGCCTGACCCGTACCGTGCGGGTCGGCCACGGCGACACCGAAGTCCGGTCCGGCGGATCCACCGGCGCCGGACGACGGCTCGTCGGATGCTTCGAGGTGGAATGCGAATCATTCGAGCGGGCGGTACGGATAGCCGCCGAGGCGCCGTGGCCCGCGCGCCGCACCGTGGAGGTCCGGCCGCTCATGGACGAGGCCGGACTGGAAATGTGACGGTCAACACATTACGGCGAATCATGTAGAGCACCGCCCGCCAGCACCGACGTACCGGCGAAAGGCCCACACGGGGCACGACGACACAAGGAGAACCGACCATGAAATACCTGCTGATCATGCACAACAACCCCGCCGTGCTGAGCAAGCTCAACGAGGACCAGATGAAGGAGATCGGCGACGGCCACCAGCGGTTCATCGACGCCGTGCGCGCCTCCGGCGAACTCGTCGACAGCGTCGCGCTGGCGCAGCCGACCGAAAGCGCCGTGGTGCGGGTGCGCGACGGCGCCAAGGTCGTCACCGACGGACCGTACATCGAGTCCAAGGAGTTCTTGGGCGGCTACTATCTCCTCGAATGCGCCAGCCAGGAGCGCGCCCACGAACTGGCCGCCACGATCCCCGACGCCAACATCGACGGTATGGGAGTCGAGGTGCGGCCGGTCATCTTCTTCTTCGGGAGCGATAACTGACAGCACCGCCGACCATCGAGGACCTGCTGCGCGAGGCCGCGCCGCAGGTCCTCGGCGCGTTGGTCCGCCGCTACGGCCACTTCGACGAGAGCGAGGACGCCGTCCAGGAGGCGCTGCTGACCGCCGCCACCCGCTGGCCCACCGACGGCCTCCCCGACAACCCGCGCGCCTGGCTCATCACCGTCGCCTCCCGCCGGCTCACCGACCAGCTGCGCAGCGACGAGGCCCGCCGCCGCCGCGAGGACACCGTCGCGGCCCGCCAGCTCCCCGAGGACACCCAGGCCCCCGCCGCCGACGCCCCCGACACCAACGCGGACGACACCCTGATCCTGCTGTTCATGTGCTGCCACCCCTCGCTGACGGCCGCGTCCCAGATCGCCCTGACCCTGCGCGCGGTCGGCGGTCTGACCACCGCCGAGATCGCCCACGCCTTCCTGGTCCCCGAAGCGACCATGGCCCAACGCATCAGCCGCGCCAAACAACAGGTCAAGGCGTCCGGGCTGCCCTTCCAAATGCCACCGGCACCCGAGCGGGCCGCGAAACTGGGCGCCGTGCTGCACGTCCTCTACCTGATCTTCAACGAGGGCTACACCGCCACCTCCGGCCCCAACCTGCGACGCGCGGAACTGTCGAACGAGGCCATCCGCCTCACCCGAGCCGTCCACCGACTGCTGCCCGACGACGGCGAGGTCACCGGCCTGCTGGCCCTGATGCTGCTGACCGACGCCCGCCGCGACGCCCGCAACACCGCCACCGGCGACCTCGTCCCACTCGCCGACCAGGACCGCTCCCGCTGGGACCGGCGATCCATCGCCGAAGGCGTCGACCTCATCAGCCACGCGCTGGCCACCGCGCCCCCTGGCCCCTACCAGGTCCAGGCCGCGATCGCCGCCATCCACGACGAGGCCCCCAGCACCGAAGCCACCGACTGGCCCCAGATCGTCGCGCTGTACGCCGTCCTGGACAACCTGGCCCCCGGCCCCATGGTCACCCTCAACCAGGCCGTCGCCGTGGCCATGGTGGACGGACCCCGGGCCGGGCTGGAACTGTTGTCCCGCCTCGACGACGACCCCCGCATGGCCCGGCACCACCGCCTGGAGGCCGTCCGCGCGCATCTCTACGAAATGGACGGTGACCCCGCCGCCGCCCGCGCCGCCTACCTCGCCGCCGCCACCCTCACCACGAGCCTCCCCGAACAGGACTACCTGCGCTGGCGGGCCGACAAGCTGCCCGAATCGTGACCCGGCTACCAATAGTCGCTCCCTGACTACCGGCCAACCTTCCCCGTGGCCGATAATTCCCCGGGTGAGCCGTGAATTCGTATTGACCCTCTCGTGTCCCGACAAGGTCGGCATCGTCTACGCGGTCGCGGGCTTTCTGGCCGACCGCGACGGCAACATCAGCGACAGCCAGCAGTTCTCCGATCCCGGCAGTGGACGCTTCTTCATGCGCGTCCAGTTCCACGCCCACACCACCGTCGACCAACTGCGCGCCGACTTCGGCCCCACCGCCGCACCATACAATATGGACTGGCAACTCCACGACCTCGCCGTCAAACCCCGGGTCCTGATCCTCGCCTCCAAACAAGGCCACTGCCTCAACGACCTCCTCTACCGCTTCCGCTCCGGCGCCCTACGGGGCGAACTGACCGCGGTCGCGTCCAACCACCTCGACTGGGCCGAGCTCACCGAATCGTCCAAAGTCCCGTTCCACCACCTCCCCCTGACCCCCGACACCCGCGCCAACCAGGAACAGCGCCTGCTCGACCTCATCGCCGCCGACCGCATCGACGTCGTCGTCCTGGCCCGCTACATGCAGATCCTCACCGACGACTTCTGCGCCAAACTCCCCGGCCAGATCATCAACATCCACCACTCGTTCCTGCCCAGCTTCAAAGGCGCCCAGCCCTACCACCAGGCCTACGAACGCGGCGTGAAACTCATCGGCGCCACCGCCCACTACGTCACCGCCGAACTCGACGAGGGCCCCATCATCGAGCAGGAGACCGCCCGCGTCGACCACGCCATGGCCCCGTCGCGCCTCATCGCCACCGGACGCGATCTGGAGAGCACCGTCCTGGCACGCGCCCTGTCCTGGCACCTGGACCACCGCGTCCTCCTCAACGGCCACCGCACCGTCGTCTTCCGCTGACCCCGAAGCCAAGCCCGCCCAGTTACCCAGCCCGGTTGGGGGAGCGCGAGGGGGCTTCGCCCCCTCGCCGGGGGGTGTGGGGTGGCGCTGGGCTAATGGTCTGGCTCGCAAGCTCGCCAGACTCCCCCACCCGGCGACCGAAGGGAGCCATGAAGCAATGCGAAAAAGATCCCTGTCTGGCGAAGCCAGACAGGGATCTCTCATCTTTGTAGCGGGGGCCGGATTTGAACCAGCGACCTTCGGGTTATGAGCCCGACGAGCTACCGAACTGCTCTACCCCGCGTCGTTTTTACGCAAGTGCAACTGTAACTGACGGGTTGTCCGGCTCGCAACCGGGGGGTGGGGTGTTTGCCGTCACCAGGTGAGGGCGTCGGGGAACAGGAGCCGGAAGCCCAGGGCCAGAGCGCCTACATTGAACAGTGCGAAGAGTAGGAGCCACAGGGTGGCGGGGACCCGGGTTAGTTGGGCCAGTTGGTCGGGGTCGGAGTTTCGTTGCTGGCCACGGGATCGCTGGAGCCAGATTTCCCACACTGGACGGACAGATCCGAAGAGGAGGAACCAGGCGCCCGCGTAGGCGAGGGTGGACTGGAATTCGGGGGAGGCCCACCAGGCGATGGCGAACATGGCGAAGCCGACGACCACAATGGCGAAGACGCCGTAGAGGTTGCGGATGAAGATCGCCATGGCGACCAGGAGGACGATCATGACCCACAGGAGCAGGACGATCTTTCCCACCCAGATGAGCCAGGCGGAGAGCAGGCCGATGACCGCCGGGGTGAGGTAGCCCGCCAGGAGGGTGAGGATGGCGCTGGGGCCGCCGCGGCTGCCTCTGGTGTAGGTGAGGCCGGAGGTGTCGGAGTGCAGGCGGATGCCGTGCAGGCTGCGGCCGGTCAGGATCGCCACGGCGGCGTGGCCGCCTTCGTGGGCGATGGTGATGACGTTGCGGGACAGGCGCCAGGTGCCACTGACCAGGACGACGACCACGGCGGCCACCCCGGTGGCGATGGCTATCCAGGCGGGGATGGTTTTGGCGGTGGAGAACAGGTGTTCCCACGCGTCGACAAGCGCATCCACTGACGAGCTCCTTAGCTTCGGGAAGTGGCGAGCCTATCCGATTCAGCGCAGGGTGAGCTCGGCGACGACGGGGAGGTGGTCGGAGGCCAGGGTGGTGGGTGTGGCGGCCGACTTGACTTTGAAACGTTTCGATGCGGCTATGTAGTCGATGCGGCGGTCCGGGGCGGAGGCCGGGTAGGTGTAGCCCGGGTCGGGTTGTCCGGACTTGGCCCACACGTCGGACAGCTTGCGCCACAGCGGTCGCAGCTCGGGTGCCTCCGGCGGGGCGTTGAAGTCGCCGAGCAGCAGCTGGGGTTCGCCGTGGTCGCAGCGCATGATGCGGCGCATGTCGGCGACCTGGGCCTGTCGCACCGCCGGGTCGGGGCGGTAGTCGAGGTGGGTGGAGTACACGTGCACCGGGGTGCCGTTGACGTCGATCTCGACCTCGGGGAAGCCGGGCATGGGCTCGGGCACCGGGTTGGGGACCTGTGTGGACAGCCGGGTGATCTCGTGGTTCTTCGCGTCCACTATGGGGTAACTGGACAGGATGGCGTTGCCGAACTCGCGCCGCGGGGCGCCCGGCGTGGTCGGGTCCAGGCTGTAGATCGGGCCGAAGAAGATGTGCATGTCCAGTGTGGTGGCCAGTTCGGTGGCCAGGTCGCGCCACTGGCTGCGGGAGTGCCAGTGCACGTCGACCTCCTGCAGCGAGATCACCGAGGCGTCGAGGGACGCGATGGCCTCGGCGGTGCGATCGACGTCGAACACGTTGTCGCTTCCGGCACCCGCGTGGATGTTGTAGGTGGCGACCCGCAGCGTCGTCGGCCGGTCGTGGGCCTGCGCGGGGGTAACCGTGAACGTGAACGCGGCGAGCAGCAACAGCGTGGGCAACAAGCGTTTCACCAGGACTCCTGGGGCGTGGTGGGCAGTGTGGTGGCGAAAGGTTGAAGGCCCGTGGCGGACGGATCACGGGCCTTGTACGGGAGGCGGTCAGCTGTTGAGCGAGTCCAGCGCCTTGTCGACGGCCTTCTCGACGGCTTCGGCGAGGTCGTCGCCGTCGAGGTCCTCGAACTTGTCACCCAGGGAGTCGGTGAGGGACTCGGTGAGCTTCTGCTTCAGGTCCTCGTTGCTGAGTGCCGCCGCGCCGCCTTCCCGCGCCGCGGTCAGCTTCTCCAGCATCGGGATGACCTTGTCGTAGATGCCGTCCTTGGCGCTGCGGGCGTGGCCGTAGCTGGAGCCCAGAGCGGTGCGGACGGAAATGGAATCGCCGACATCGTCCCACCTGTCGTTGATCCAGTCGGCGACCTTTACCCGATCTCCAAGATCCATGTCGTCTTCTCCTTTAATGACGGAAAGAATGTTCGCCATTTTGTCTTTGGACGTACAGTACTTGCGCAATATGGACATATGAATATGCCACAAGTGAGAGTCGTCGCTGGTTACCGGTTTACCGTAATAGGTATCCCACCCGGTGACCTTCTTACCGTCCAAAGTGCCAAAGAACTCGCGCATGTAGTTCAGCCGTGGGTCGTTCTGATCCTTGGCGGAGTCGAGTAGGCGCCGGGTGATCTTCTTCATCCACTCGGCGTTGAACTTCATGTCGAGGGCGGAAGCGGCGTCGCCGTCCCCTTCCCGGTCGGGCTTCGTCTGGACACTGTAGTCGCTGGATGGGAGCTTGTTACGACACCGGTGGTACCCGTAAGTGTGGGCGGGATCCCCCACAATTCCGGACAACTCAGCGGACGGAATCGCCTTGATGATCTCTCTGGCGAGCCACTTGAGGGCCTCTGGTGCGTATTCGGCCACGAGCGTCACGTCCTATGTGGATAGCTCTGTATTTGGTTGGGGGAGAGTTACAACAGTCTCCTTATTGCACAAGCGTAGTCAGCAATCACGCGTGATACAAGCCACAGCCGAAAGTTTTCTCGTTGTCTTCATGTCCGGCATCGGATCTTCGGGGGAGCTTTACTCGATCGCCCGCCAGGGCGCACAATGAGGGGGACCGCCCAACGTGAGGAGGCTGTCATGACCACGATGCCCATGCTGAAGACCAGCTGGAACGTGACGATCGACTTCGAGGAGAATCCCGACTCCACCATCGCCACCGCGACCCTGACCGCGCCGACGGGCAGGGAACTCAAGGGCACCGGACGCGCCCGCCGCAATCCCGGCGACCGGCCGGTGGCCCGGATCGGAGAGGAGGTCGCCTGCGCGAGGGCGCTGTCGCAACTGACGCACTCGCTGCTGGACTACGCGGCCACCGAGATCGAGATGAACGTGCGCCGGGGCGACCCGGTTCCGTGACTTCTCAACGGTTGCTGGGTTCGCGCATCGGATCCGGCGCGCCGTCGTCGGTGGGCGGGAACAGATCCGACGCGTGAACGTCCACTGAGGCCTCAAGCTCCGACGGGCGGCTCCGCCACCGCGCGATCGCCGCGGTGTGCTGCTGCGGCTGCGCGTAGCGGGTCAGGGCCAGCACCGTTCCCAGGGTGACGAGGAATCCGGTGGCCGCCAGCCACTCCAGGTTCGGACGGATCTGGTCGCCCAGCAACAGCAGTCCCACCGCCGCCGCCGGTACCGCGAAGGCGGCGTCCATCGCGGCCACCGCGGCGGTGGCGCTGCCGCGCTGCATCGCCAGCGCCAGCAGCAGCTGACCGGTCAGCGACTGCACGATGATGACGTAGAGCAGCGGGTCGGACAGCAGTCCGGTGACGCCCACGGCGCTGGCCAGCGGCCGCGAGGCCACGGCGGCGGCGCCGAAGGACAGGCCCGCCAGCGCGCCCAGCGCCACCGAACCGGGGACGCCGTGCAGCTTGCGGGCGGTGAACCAGCCCGCGACCGCGATGAGCACCCAGCTGCCCGCCAGCGCCAGGATCGCGACCAGGTCGAGGTCCTTGGAGGCCGAGGGCTTGGCCGAGATGACGAGCATGACGATGCCCAGGCTCAGTCCGATGAGGAGCGCGATCTCGGCCTTGGGCAGCCGCCACTTCAGCAGCACCACACCGAGCACGGCCGTGACACCCAGCCCGGCGGCCACCGCCGCCTGCACCAGGAACAGCGGCAGGTCGGCACGCGCGGCGATCGCCAGCAGGAAGCCGAGGATCTGGAACGCGATGCCGGTCAGGTAGGTCTTCTGCGACGCCAGCTTCAACAGCAGCCGGGGGTTGAGGGATTCGTGCCGCTGCTCCCGGCCGGTCGCCACCGCCTGAAGGAAGTTGGCGACCCCGTAGGAGATCACCATCGTGCCGAGGAAGATCCAGCCCAAAGCCAGTGCCATAACCGCTCACCGCACCCTGTCGCGGCGTCCGGCGCCGCGAAGTGGGGACGGATACTCATTCACCCTGTGAGCCTAATCCGCTTTCGCTACTTCAGACAGGCGGGACGGCAAACACGGAGTCGACCCTCACACGTATGACAGCGCCTACCATTCGTTCGAGGTAGGGCGCAGGGCCTCGCGTACCGCGTCGTGCAACAGGCCGTTGCTGGCGATCGCCGAGCCGCCGGACGGGCCCGGATTGCCGTCCAGATCGGTGAAGGTGCCCCCGGCCTCGGTGACGATGACCGACAGCGGCGCCAGGTCCCACAGGTTCACCTCGGGCTCCATCGCCACGTCCACGGCGCCCTCGGCGACCAGCACGTAGCTGTAGAAGTCGCCGTAGGCGCGTGAGCGCCAGGCGCCCCGCAGCAGGTCCACCATCTGCGGGCCGCGGTCGTACTCGAACCAGCTGGGCAGGCTCGAATAGCTGATCGACGCGTTGGCCAGCCGCCGCACCCCGGACACCTGAATGCGCTGGGCGCGGTTGCGGTGCCGTCCGGCGAAGGCCCCGGTGCCCTTGGCGGCCCACCAGCGACGGCCCACCACCGGGGCCGACACGACGCCGACGACGGGCTGGCTGCCCTCGAACAGCGCGATGAGCGTCGCCCACACCGGGACGCCGCGCACGAAGTTCGCGGTCCCGTCGATCGGGTCGATGACCCACCGGCGGCCCCCGGAACCGTGTTCCTCGCCGAACTCCTCACCGACGACACCGTCCCGGGGCCGGGCACGCGCCAAAGTGGACCGCAGCGCCTTCTCGATGGCGGTGTCGGCGTCGGTCACGTGCGACATGTCCGGCTTGTGCTCCACCCGCAGGTCCAGCGACCGGAACCGCTCGGCGGAGATCGAGTCGGCCGAGTCGGCGAGCATGTGGGCGAGTCCGAGGTCATCGGCGTAGGAGGACATGCGCGACAGTCTATTGACTCGACGAGGTTTCCAGGAGCCGCCGGTAGGACAGCAGCCGTTGTGGCGCGGTACCGTCGGCGGCGCGCAGGCTGTCCAGGGCGCAGTCGCCGGAGTTGCCGGTGTGGTCGCAGCCGCGCGGGCAGCCGGTGGCGACCTCGGCCAGGTCGCCGAAGGCGAGCAGCAGCGAGTCGGCGGACACGTGGGCCAGCCCGAAGGAGCGCACGCCCGGGGTGTCGACGATCCAGCCGCTGTCGGGCAGCTCCAGGGCCACGGCGTTGGTCGAGGTGTGGCGGCCCTTGCCGATGGCGCTGACGACGCCGACGGAGCGGTCGGCGTCGGGCACCAGGCGGTTGACCAGAGTGGACTTTCCGACGCCCGAGTGGCCGATGAGGACGGACAGTTTGCCGTGCAGCTTCGCCAGCAGCTCGTCCAGCGGTTCGTCGGGGTGGCAGGTGATGTGGTCGAACTCGAGGTCGGCGTAGTAGGACAGCACCTCGGCCAGCGCGGCGTCCTCGGTGTCGATGTCGGCCTTGGTCAGGCACAGCAGTGGCGCGATGTCGGCGTCGAAGGCGGCCACCAGACACCGGTCGATGAAGCCGGTGCGCGGCGGCGGATCGGCCAGCGAGGCCACCACCACGAGCTGGTCCACATTGGCCACGATGATGCGTTCGATGAGCGCCTCGTCGTCGTCGGCGGTGCGGCGCAGTTCGCCGTGCCGTTCGCCGATGCGGACGATGCGCGCCAGGGTGCCGTCGCGTCCGGAGGTGTCGCCCACGAGGGAGACCCGGTCGCCGACCACGACGCCCTTGCGACCCAGTTCGCGGGCGCGCATGGCGGTCACGTCGGTGTCGCCGACCCGGCAGGTGTACCGTCCTCTGTCGACGGTGGTGACGAAGCCGTCGACGGCGTCGGCGTGCTTGGGGCGGGTGCGGGTACGGGGTCGGGAGCCACGCCCGGGGCGAACCCGGACGTCGTCCTCGTCGTACTGCCGCCGCCGGGTCAGGGCCGGGCCCCCACCAGCTCGGTCCACAGTTGCGGGAACTGCGGCAGCGTCTTGGAAGTACAGGCCACATCGGACAGGACGACGTCGGGGACCGCGAGTCCCAGGACGGCGGCGGCCTGTGCCATCCGGTGGTCGTCGTAGGTGTCGACGACCGAACCGTGCAGTGGCCTCGGCCGGATGCGCAGCCCGTCGTCGGTCTCGGTGACGTCGCCGCCCAGCCGGTTGAGTTCGGCGGTCAGCGCCGCCAGCCGGTCGGTCTCGTGACCGCGCAGGTGCCCGATGCCGCGCAGCGTCGAGGGGGAGTCGGCCAGGGCGCACACCGCCGCGACCACCGGCGTCAGTTCCCCGGCCTCGGACAGGTCGGCGTCGATGCCCCTGACCGAGCCGGACCCGGTGATGGTCAGGCCGTCGTGGCTGAGCACCGCCCGGCCGCCCAGCTGGGTGAACAGGTCGCGCAGCAGGTCGCCGGGCTGGCTGGTGGTGGCGGGCCAGTCGGGGACGGTGACCTCGCCGCCGGTGACCAGCGCGGCGGCCAGGAACGGGGCGGCGTTGGACAGGTCGGGTTCGACGTGCCAGGCCCGGCCGCCGAGCTGCCCGGGTTCCACCTCCCACACGTTGGGGCGCGAATCGTCCACGGCGGCGCCGGCGGCGCGCAGCATGTCGACGGTCATGCGCACGTGCGGGCGCGACGGCACCGGCGGTCCCTGGTGCCGCAGCACGATGCCGCGGTCGTAGCGCGGCGCCGACAGCAACAGCCCGGACAGGAACTGGCTGGAGGAGGACGCGTCGATGGTGATCTCGCCGCCGCTGATCCGGCCGGTGCCCTGGATCGTGAACGGCAGCGACTCGCTCGCGGCGTCGACGCTGACCCCCAGCGCCGTCAGCGCCCGCAGCAGCGGAGCCATCGGACGCTTGCGCGCGTACGGGTCACCGTCGAAGGTGATGGGTCCGTGGGCGACGGCAGCCAGCGGCGGCAGGAACCGCATCACCGTCCCGGCCAGTCCACAGTCAACGGCCGCGGGTCCCTGCGGCGCACGGGGATGCACCATCCACAGCGCGTCGTCGGTGGTGACGACCCGGATGCCCATGGCCTGTAGACCCGCCACCATCAGCGCGCTGTCGCGGGCCAGCAGCGGCGCGGCCACCGAGCTGGCGCCGTGGCTGGCGGCGGTCAGCACCAGCACCCTGGACATCATGGACTTGGAGCCGGGAATGCTCACCCGGCCACGCACCGCCCCGGGAGCCTGCGGGGCGGGCCAGCGCAGTTCCTCGGGCGCACGCGTATCGTTCACGCGCCCACAATACTTGGGGATGTCAGTCCCCGGACGTAGTGTGATGCCATGTGTGGACGGTATGTTTCGACGCTGAGCAGCAGCGATCTGGCCACGTTGTTCGAGGCCGTTGACGACTCCGACGGCGAGGCGGGCGCGGGCTACAACCTGGCCCCCACCCAGACGATCCCGGTGGTGCGTGTCTCGCGTAGCCAGGAGTCGCGAGTGGTCTCGGCGGCCCGCTGGGGTCTGGTGCCGCCGTGGTCGAAGGACCCGAGCATCGGGGTGCGGATGATCAACGCGCGTTCCGAGACCGTCGCCACCTCCCGGGCCTACCGGTCGCCGTTCGCGCGCAAGCGCTGCCTGGTCCCGGCCAACGGCTGGTACGAGTGGCGCAAGCTGCCCGCCGGTGGCAAGCAGCCTTATTACATGACCGCGCCCGGCGAGGACCCGTTGGTGTTCGCGGGGCTGTGGGAGCACTGGGGCAAGGGGGAGGAGTCGCTGCTGACCTGCACGATCCTCACCACCGACGCCCTGGGCGGCTTGGACCGGATCCACGACCGGATGCCGTTGCTGCTGACCCCCGACCGGCACGCGGCCTGGCTGGGCGAGACCGAGTCCGATCCGGCCGAACTGCTGGCGCCGCCCGACACCGAGCTGGTGTCCAGTCTGGAGGTCCGTCCGGTGGGCCGGGCGGTCGGCAACGTCCGCAATGACTCCCCGGAGTTGCTCGACCGGGTGCCCGAACCCGAAGAGCCCACAAAGGACGACGAGGCGACGTTGTTCTGAGCCGCATTCGGGTTCTGAACAGCCCACTTCGAACCGGCTTTTCGGATCGATTCCCCGGTGAGGTCTTGATATCAGCGCGCAGTGTGGTGTAAAACACAACACTATGCATGCGCGGTGACCGCGCCGAGCCGCGGTCCCCGCCTCCACCAGTTGCGGGAGGTCGAGCACCCATGAGCCACACGAAGAAGGCACCGAAGCCCGAGGAAATCGAGGCCGCACGACACGACCCCCGGCTGCGACGCGCGCACGAGACCCGCCGCAGTGACCCGGAATGGCGAATGCGGGGACGTTGCGTCGCCGTCGACCCCGAGACCTTCTTTCCCGACCCGCAGGTGAAACAGTCCCCGCGCGCGGCGCTGGCGGTGTGCTCGGCCTGCGCCGTCCAGTCGACCTGCCTGGCCTGGGCACTGGACGCGGGCGACTGCAACGGCGTCTGGGGCGGCACCACTCCGGGTGAGCGCAAGGCGATGGTGGTGGCGTGGCGGGACTTCGTCCCGGTCGGCTGAAGCTCCGCGATCGTGGACGCGGATACCCCTCCCATCCCGGGCCCCGTGGCGGTGTCGGCCTCGGGGCCCGGGCAGGGCCTGGGAGGTTGGCGCACAGACCGTGAAGTCTGTGATGGGAGATCCCGAATGGGTCCATTGTTCTCAACGAGACCGCCATCGATCGGTTACGGGCTGTGATCAATTCGCCACCCGACCTCGCCCGCGGGCGTGACCGCGGCTGTGACCCGGCGCTCGGCGGGCCCCGGAATGCACCGGCCCCCGTCGCTGTTGCATCCGCCGTGACGGCGATACGTACGGCGCCGAGAAAGGAGTGGCCAGCAGTGATGGCCTCCACCCGCGAACGCGTAGAGAACGAGGACACCCAACGGCTGCGCCGACTGCTGTCGGCCCCCGAGTGGCCCCTCGACGGCGGTGAGACGACCGCGGCATCGCCCATTCCGGCTCCCGCGCGTCACAGCGGTGCCGTACCCTCGGCCAAACAGGCAACGAGAGGGGAGCCGGTGACCGACGAGGAGCAGGCCGAGACCGCCGCCGAGAAGCGCGCGCGGTTCGAACGGGACGCCATGCCCCTCGTCGACCAGCTCTACGGTGGCGCGTTGCGGATGACCCGCAACCCCCAGGACGCCGAGGACCTGGTCCAGGAGACCTACCTCAAGGCCTTCAGCGCCTTCCACCAGTTCAAAGCGGGAACCAACCTGCGCGCCTGGATGTACCGCATCCTGACCAACACGTACATCAACTCATACCGCAAGCGCAAGCGGCAGCCGGTGCAGTCACCCACCGAGGAGATCACCGACTGGCAGCTTGTCTCGGCGGAGTCTCACACCTCCACCGGTCTGCGCTCGGCCGAGACCGAGGCCCTGGACCGGCTGCCCGACTCCGACGTCAAGGACGCTTTGGCCCGGCTGCCGGAGGAATTCCGGCTGGCGGTCTATCTCGCCGACGTCGAAGGCTTCGCCTACAAGGAAATCGCGGAGATCATGGGGACGCCCATTGGCACAGTGATGTCGCGACTGCACCGGGGACGGCGCCAGTTGCGTGACATGCTTGCCGAGTACGCGGCACAGCGGGGGTTCAGTGCCTCGGATGATCATGAGGAGGTTTCGCGGTGAGCTGTGGTGATCCGCACGAGGTGGACTGTCGGGAAGTGCTCTCGGAGGTTTACTTCTATCTCGACTCCGAATGCGGCGACGCCCGCCGCGACCTGATCAAGCAGCATCTGGCGGAGTGCTCGCCCTGCCTGGCCGAATACGGGATCGAACAGGACGTCCGGGCCCTGGTACACCGCTGCTGCTCCAAGGACACCGCGCCCCAGGAAGTCAAGGCGCGCCTGCGCGAGAAGCTCGCCAAGTTCGACCTCGGCAGCGGCTGAAACCAGCTTCAGGCCGGTTAAGCCCACGCTCAGCCCTTCCCGGCTACGGTCAACGTAGGGGAGGAGGTTGGAGGCCCCGAGCCTCCCGGTCGGGTCCGATATCTTGTCATCGATGTCGATGAATGAACCATCAGGTGACGAAACCCCAACAGCCATAAGGGATCGCTGGCGGCCGCCGACGTCGGTGCGCTGGGTCGCGCTGGGATATGCCGTCATCACCGGGATCGCCGCCGCCTTGGCATGGGTGGAGTATTCCGGAGTCGTGGGGCTGGACGCGTTGGCGTGGTTCCCGATGGTCATCGGGTCCACCGGCGTCTTTGTGGGTGCGATGACGGGCGCGTTGCTGCTGTGGTGCGCTTCGAGTAAGAAAGCCGCGACCATTGTCTACACCCTTTGCGTATCGCTTGCCGCGGTGGTGGCCATCGTGGCCATCGGGATGCTCATGAATCCGATCATCGCGGTGGGCGTGTTGCCGCTGGCGATCGTCCCCGGGATCTACATCCTTGTAGCGCTGAACCGGCCCTCGGAGGGAAGCGACCGGGTTGGGGGCTAGCTCTTCTCGTTCGTCTCGATCAGTTCCAGCGCGATCTGCAGGGCCGGTTCCTGTAGGTCGGCGGGGTCGGGGTCGCCGTCGAGTTCGACGAACCAGGCCATGTGCATGATGAACAGTGCGTTGACGCCGCGCAGCCGTTCGATCGCGGGGGCCTCGGCGTCGACCAGCAGTTTGTTGACCTGCTGCATCCGTTCCTTGAACGTCCGTCCCTTGTTGATCTCGCGCAGGGCGGGCTGGTTGTGGTGGATGAACCGCAGGGTCTGGCCGTGGGTGTTCATGACGTCGGAGTAGCGGCGCAGGATCTCGCGCCGGGTGTCGAGGTCGGCCGGTTGGGTCTCGGCCCATTCGCGGACCTTGTCGACGTCGGCGGCGAAGTCGTCGAAGTAGCTCGCCGCGATGTCCTCTTTGGTCTTGAAGTGGTAGTAGAGGGCGGCCTTGGTCACGTTGAGGCGTTCGGCGATCTCCCGCAGCGAGGTGCGGTCGTAACCCTGTTCGCTGAACAGTTCCATCGCGATTTGTTGAATGCGCTCGCGCGTGTTGCGCGGTTCACTCATTCGCCTCTCCAAACTTACTTGCCGACCGGCTAGCTGTCGTTCTATCGTAGCTCATGACCCCACTAGCCGAGCGGCTAGTTGTTCCGGATGGAGTATGCCTTATGACAGAAAGCGAAGCCGTCGCCGAAGCGCCGGCCAAGGGACTGCGACGCGAGGTGCTGGTGGTTCTTCCCGGCCTCATGCTCGCGATCCTCTTGGCCATGTTGGACAACACCATCGTCGGTACCGCCCTTCCCACCATTGTGGGCGAGTTCGGCGGCTACGGACACATGTCCTGGGTGGTGACGGCATACATCCTCGCCGCGACGGTTTCGACTCCCCTGTACGGCAAGCTCGGTGACCTGTATGGACGCAAGCGGCTGTTCATGTTCGCGATCGGTGTCTTCCTCATCGGTTCGGTCGCCTCCGGTGCGGCCCAGAGCATGGAGCAGCTGATCGCCTTCCGCGCACTGCAGGGCCTGGGCGCCGGTGGCCTCATGGTCGGCGTCATGGCGATCCTCGGCGACTTGGTCCCGCCCCGCGAACGCGGCAAGTACCAGGGCTTCATGGCCGCGGTCATGATGGTCGCCACCATCGGCGGCCCGCTGGCCGGTGGCCTGCTGACCGACCACGTCGACTGGCGCTGGGCCTTCTACATCAACCTGCCGCTGGGCGCGATCGCGCTGATCATCATCGCCACGACCCTGCATTTGCCCCGACACCGCAACAAGGCCAAGATCGACTACGCCGGAATCGCGCTGTTGTCCGCGGTGGCCGCCAGCCTCGTGCTCGTCACCACCTGGGGCGGCAACGAGTACGAATGGGACTCCCCGCAGATCCTGGGCCTGTCGGCCTTCTCACTGGTGGCCCTGGTGGCGTTCATCATGGTGGAGCGCAAGGCTGCCGAGCCGGTGCTGCCGCTGCGGCTGTTCACCGACCGCAACTTCACCCTGATCAACGTCGTCGGGTTCCTGCAGGGCTTCGCCATGTTCGGCGCGATGACCTTCATCCCGATGTACCAGCAGATCGTCCAGGGCCTGACCCCCACCGAATCGGGCGTGTTCTTCATCCCGATGATGTTGGGCGCCATGGTGTTCTCGCTGGGTGCCGGACAGATCATCACCCGCACCGGCAAGTACAAGATCTTTCCGATCGCGGGTGGCGCCGTCATGATCGCCGGAATGCTGCTGCTGACCCAGCTGACGACCTCCACTTCGGAGCTGACCACCAGTATCTACATGGTCGTGTTCGGCATCGGGCTGGGCCTGCTGATGCAGGTGACCATGCTGGTGGCGCAGAACAGCGCCCCGCAGCGGGACATCGGCGTCGCCTCCAGCACCTCGACGTTCCTGCGCAACATCGGCGGATCCTTCGGGGTGGCGGCGTTCGGTTCGATCTTCGCCAACCAGCTGACCGAGTCCATGAGCGGCAAACTGCCGCCGGACATCGCGAAGAACTTCTCCGGCGGTGGCACCGGCGGTCTGGAGCCGTCGAAGCTGGCCCAGCTGCCCGACAAGATCATGGACGTCGTCTCCGGCGGGGTCACCGACGCCATCACCACGGTGTTCGTGTGGACGATCCCGTTCGCGGCCTTGGGATTCCTGGTGGCCTGGTTCATCAAGGAGGTCCCGCTGCGCACCGGCGGACAGCCCGCCAAGGAAGAGCCGAAGGAGGCCGAGCCCGCAACCATCGCGGCCTAGACCCCCTTCGACAACAGCTAACTGAAGAGTCACACCTGCTGGCGGGCCGCACGGCGGCTCGCCAGCAGCAGCATCACGGCACCGAGCCCGATGACACCCGCACCGACGGCGAGATAACCGCCGAGGCTGAAGCCGGTGACCGGCAGGATCTCGTCGCTGGACGCCGCGTCGGCCTTGGTGTAGGTCTCGCCGCTGGCGAACCGCACCTGCTCGGCGTCGGTCGGGTAGGACATCCGCACCGTCAGACTGACCTTCTTGGACAGATCTTCGGAGGTGCCGTCGGTGAACAGCTTCATGTCGTAGGTGAGCGACTCGCCCGCCGCCAGCGAAACGCCCTCGCAGCGGGTGACCTCGTCCTCGTCGTGGGTCTCCTCGCAGCCCTTCTGCTCGGTGCCGAGCTCCAGTCCGCGCTGCCCGTCGTCGGCGTACAGCCCGATGACGATGAACCCGTCGGTGATGTCGGTGTCGGTGTCGTTGGTGATCGTGAACGACCAGTCGACGCCGTTGGGGCGGATCTTGTCGGTGGGGACCGAGTCGGGGACGCCGTCGAACTTCACCCGGTCCAGGGCCGGGTCGTGCTCGATCGTGAACTGCCCCTCGGAGCTGTCCACGGTGGCGTCGCCACGAATGGCCTCGCCCTTGACGGCGACGGTGTCGTGTTCGCCGCCCTCGTCGGGGTCGCCCTGCTGGATGGCCACCGGCGGGGCGGCCCCGTCGGGCGCCGAGATGGTGAACTCCACCTCCACGTCCTCGACGGTCTCACCGGTGGAGTTGGTGAGCGTCGGCGTGAACCCGACGTACTCGTCGGAGTCCTTCATCTCGGGCAGGTTGAGTTCGAGTTCGAAACCGTCCTCGGCGTGTGCCGGAGCCGCCGTGGGGGATATCGGGTAAGCCTTCTACTTGCTGGACGCGCACACCGGTGGTGGAGGTTGCGTCGCGGCTGGCCCGAATCCGGCCCCGGACACACGAATGCCGGTCCCCGCAAGAGGAACCGGCATTCGCTCGCGCTCAGGCGTTGGGGCGTTTCCCGTGGTTGGCGCCCTTCTTTTTGCGCGCCTTGCGCTTACGTGCGCGTTTGGCCATAGCGATCCCTCCTCAACGTCGGCGAACATGTCGGTCGCCCAGCTTACGGAGTCCTCCGCGAGGCTGACCGGGCGCGGTGTGGCCGTATATTGTGTTCGCAGTCGACGTGAGAAGAGAAACGAGGAGGCGGCCATGGCCGAAGAAGTGCGCGCCGAGATGGTGGCGAACGTGTGGAAGGTGGTCGCGAAGAAGGGCGACACCGTCACCGACGCCGACCCGATCGTCATCCTCGAGTCCATGAAGATGGAGATCCCGGTACACGCCGAGGACGAGGGCACCGTGGCCGAGATCGCCGTGTCCGAGGGCGACGTCGTCTCCGAAGGCGACCTCATCGCCGTCATCGAGTAGCAACGACCGGCCCCGAACCGCGGCTTGAGCAGGCTGAGCCCTGCTTGGGCCGCTTTTTCGTGTGATCTGGGCCGCGCGTCAGCATGCCCTCAATACCCGCGCGGATATGATTGAAATACAGTCTCGATGAGCAGAACCGCGCAAAAATTACGCAGAGGGAAACGGTTATGAGCCAGCAGCAGGCCGCCAGGTCAACCACGGCGGGGGCCACGGACGCCACGGCGGCCACGCCGCCCGGAGCCGGGATGGCCGCCGACATCGCCGACCAGCCCGAGGCGTTCGCCCGGTTGGCCGAGACCCAGTCGGGTGCGATCGCCGACATCGCCGCCGAGATCGCGCGCGAGCGGCCCCGGTTCGTCATGTTCACCGCCCGGGGTACCTCCGACCACGCGGCGCTGTACGCCGCATACCTCACCGAGATCCGCTTGGGGATTCCGGCCGGGCTGGCCTCGCCCAGCGCCATCACCGTGTACGGGGCCCGCCCTGATCTGTCCGAGGCGCTCGTCGTGGGGGTGTCGCAGTCCGGGGGTTCGCCCGACATCGCCGAGGTGTTGCGGGTGGCGTCCGAGTCGGGGGCGCGCACCCTCGCCGTGACCAACAACCCCGAATCGCCGCTGGCGAAGCAGGCCGGGCTCAACATCGACGTGTCGGCCGGGCACGAGAAGGCCGTCGCGGCCACGAAGACCTACACCGCCGAGCTGTTGGCGCTGTTCATGCTCATCGAGGGAATCCGCGCCGGGGACGGGAAACTCGCCGGTGACGAGGCCGCCGCGGTGGCGGCGTTGCCGGAGCTGGCCCGCACCGTGCTGGCCGACGAGACGCCGGTGCAGTTGGCGGCCCGGTACCGGTTCGCCGAGCGGCTGGTCACCACCGGGCGGGGATACGCGTACCCGACGGCGCGCGAGACCGCGCTGAAGCTCATGGAGACCTCGTACCTGTCGGCACTGTCCTTTTCGGGCGCCGATCTGCTGCACGGTCCGCTGGCCATGGCCGACCCCGACATTCCGGTGCTGGCCATCGTCGGGGACGGGCCGGGCGGCAACGCGATGCGGGACGTCATCGGACGGCTGGGGGAGCGGCGCGCCGACGTCGTGTCGATTGGCGCCTCCGATGTGGAGGGCGCGCCGATCCGGATCCCGGTGCCCGCCGTCGATGAGCGGCTGGCGCCGATGCTGGACATCCTGCCGCTGCAACGCCTCGCGTTGGCGCTGGCGTTGAACCGGGGCGAAAACCCCGACGCGCCGCGTGGCCTGCGCAAGGTCACCGAGACGCTGTAGCCGCAGGCGGCCGCGAGGCTGCATATCCGCTGCCGATTGTCAACAATCGGCGCTTCATACCGTCTGCCCGTCGACCGCGCTGATCTCTGTTTCATAACGATCATTCAGTGCGGTCGACCGGTTTTCCTACGCAAAGTCGACACCGTGACAACGCGGTGTCGACTTTCGCGTGTCTTTATTCCAACTCGGTAACGAAGCGCCGCGAGGGATACGCCCAAGGCGGGCCCGATCTCGCTATTGTCTGTGGCTTGTAGGCGCCGAGTGCGCTGCGTAAACGCCCAATCGAGCCACTGTCTCGATCCATCTCAAAAGGAAGGAGGCGGAACGGATTGAACTTTTTCGGGTACGTCAACGAATTCTCCGGGCAACTCGCCTTCGAGTTCTACCAACACGCGAGCATGGTCTTTCAATGTGTCCTGTTGGCTTCCATAATCGGTCTGGGCCTTGCGGTCGCGTCTTATCGCAAGCCGTGGCTCGCGGGTGTCACGACCGGTACGGCGTCCGTCATCTTCACGATTCCGTCACTTGCCCTTTTCGGACTGATGATTCCGCTGTTCGGTCTCGGCGTGGCGCCCTCGGTGGTCGCGCTGACCCTCTACGCGATGCTGCCCATCGTCCGCAACGCGATCGTCGGCCTGCAAGGCGTCGACAAGAACATGGTGGACGCGGCCCGCGGCATGGGCATGGGCCGGATGGCCATCCTGTTCCGGGTCGAGCTGCCGCTGGCCTGGCCGGTGGTGCTGACCGGCATCCGCGTCTCGACCCAGCTGGCCGTCGGCGTCGGCGCCATCGCCGCCTACGCCTCCGGTCCCGGTCTGGGCGAACAGATCTTCTCCGGGCTCGCCCGTCTGGGCGGAGCCAACGCGATCAACCAGGTGGTGGCCGGGACGCTCGGCATCGTCATTCTGGCCCTGCTGTTCGACGCCGCTTATGTACTCATTGGACGACTCACCACTTCGAGGGGCCTTCGTGTCTGACACCAAAACCACCGCGAAACCCGCATTGACCCGTGGCGCCGAGATCAAGCTCTGCGGTGTCACCAAACGCTATTCGGGCCAGAAGATCGCCGCCGTCGACAACGTCAACCTGACGATTCCGGCCGGGGAGATCGTCGTGTTCGTCGGGCCGTCCGGCTGCGGCAAGACCACGACGATGCGCATGATCAACCGCCTGATCGAACCCACCAGCGGTGAGATCCTCATCGGTGGCGAGGACGTGCGCAAGAAGGACGCCAACGAGCTGCGCCGCCACATCGGCTACGTGATCCAGGCCGGGGGACTGTTCCCGCACATGACCGTCGCCGAGAACATCGCGATCGTGCCGCGCATGCTGGGCTGGGACAAGGACAAGGCCGCCGAACGGGTGCGGGAGATGCTGAACCTGGTCGGCCTGGAGCCGGGCCAGTTCGCCGACCGCTATCCCCGGCAGCTGTCCGGCGGACAGCAGCAGCGTGTCGGCGTCGCCCGGGCGCTTGCCGCCGACCCGCCGGTGATGCTCATGGACGAGCCCTTCGGCGCCGTCGACCCGATCACCCGGGCCCACCTTCAGGACGAGCTGCTGTCGCTTCAGGACGAACTGTCCAAGACCATCGTCTTCGTCACCCACGACTTCGACGAGGCGGTCAAGCTCGGCGACCGGATCGCGATCCTCGCCGAGGGCTCCAAGATCGTCCAGTACGACGAACCCGCCGCGATCCTGGCCAACCCGGCCGACGACTTCGTGCGCGGGTTCATCGGCGAGGGCGGCGCGATGAAGCTGCTCAACGTCACCCGCGTGGCCGACATCGAACTCGATGAACTCGTCACGGCGCGGGCCACCGACTCGGCCGCCGACGTCAGAGAGCGCATCGGCGACCGCGACGTTCCGTGGGCGATCGTTCTGGACGACGCCGACCGACCGGTCCGCTGGATCTCGAAGGACACGCTGGCCGATATGGATGGTGCGATCGGCAACGCCGGTGACAAGGTCACCGCCACCATCAGCGGCCGGGCCAACGTCCAGGAAGCCCTCGAGGCGCTGCTGAAGACCGATTTCACCAGCGTTCCGGTGACGGTGCGCCGCAAGTACGTGGGCATGGTCTCGCTGTCGACGGTGCAGAACGCCATCGCGGGTCTGCGCGAGAAGTCCAAGGCCAGGAGCCGCTCATGAGTACCCTCGCCGAACAAGAGGTACAGGCGGTCGGGGCGGCACCGGCCGAGGCCAGGGGCAAACCGTGGGCGCTCATCGGTACCCCGGCGGTCATCCTGATCGCGGCGGCCGCGCTGATGCTGTACCTGCGCAACGCCACCATCGACCCGTCGATGGAGTCCTCGCTCAACGCCGAGACCATCTCGGGACTGCTGTGGCAGCACCTGGAACTGTCGGCCGTGTCGACGGTGATCGTGCTGGCCGTCGCGGTGCCGCTGGGCATCGCGTTGTCCCGCAAGGGCGCCAAGTCCGCGCTGCCGGTGGTGCTCACCGCGGCCAACATCGGCCAGGGCGCGCCCGCCATCGGCGTGATCGTACTGCTGGCGGTCGTCATCCAACCCGACTCGTCGGCGCAGTCGTTCTGGGTCGCCATCCTGTCCATGTCCGTCTACAGTGTTCTGCCAGCGTTGCGGAACACGCTGGTGGGCCTGCAACAGGTCGACCCGGCGCTCATCGACGCCGGACGCGGCATCGGCATGTCCGCGCCCGCGGTCCTGTTCCGGGTGGAAGTGCCGCTGGCGGTGCCGGTGATCCTGGCCGGAATCCGCACCACGCTGGTGCTCAACGTCGGCATGGCCGCGCTGGCCGCGCTCATCGGCGCCGGCGGCCTGGGCAACCTCGTCGTCACCGGCGTCAAACTGGCCCAGATCCCGGTCCTGGTGACCGGCAGCGTCCTCATCGCGATCCTGGCGCTGGCCGTCGACTGGGTGGCCGCGATCGCCGAACGCTACCTGCACCCGAAGGGAGTGTGATCGTTCGATGCGAAGGACCAAACTGCTGTTGACCGGCGCCCTGGTGGCGGTACTGGCCGCCTGCGGCCTGGAACCGGCGTCCCAGTCGGTACCCGACGTCCAGGGTGGACCCGAACTCGCCGAGTTCGACAACCTCGGCGAGGCGCCGATCGTGACGACCTCGAAGGACTTCACCGAACAGCTCATCCTCGGCAAGATGCTGTCCCTTGTGCTCAAGGCCAAGGGCGCCGACGTCGCCGACCACACCAACACCAAGGGCAGCGTCAACGCCCGCGAGACCATCCTCAACGGATCCTCCGACATCGCCTGGGAGTACACCGGAACCGCGTGGCTGGTCTACATGGGCCACTCCGACGTGGACCCCAAGACCAGTGAGGCCGGGGGCGTCAAGATCTCCGACCCCGAGGCGCTGTACGAGGCGGTCAAGAAGGCCGACCTGAAGGACAACGACGTGGTGTGGGGCGATCCGGCCCCGTTCAACAACACCTACGCGATGGCCATCAAGGAGGACCAGGCCAAGCAGAAGGACGCCAACGGCAAGACCATCGACGTCAAGTCCCTTTCGGACCTGGCGAAGCTGCCGCCGGACAAGCAGACCTACTGTCTGGAGAACGAGTTCGAGAACCGTCCCGACGGCTGGCCGGGCATGCAGCAGGCCTACGACATCGACGTCCCGAAGGACAATGTCACCATCATGGACACCGGCGTGATCTACAGCCGGATCGGCGGCGGCTCCTGCCTGGCGGGCGAGGTGTTCGACACCGACGGCCGCATCCCGGCCAACGGCTTGCGCACCCTCGAGGACGACAAGGGCTACTTCCCGATCTACGAACCCGCGGTGACCATCCGCGAGGAGATCCACAAGAAGCACCCGCAGATAGTCCAAATGTTCAACAAGCTCGGTTCCAAGCTGTCCACCGAGACCATGCGGCGGCTCAACGCCGAGGTCGACGTCGACGGCCGCGACCCGCTCGACGTCGCCCGCGAATGGCTCGTCGACGAGGGTTTCCTGAAGAACTAACGTCCGACGACACCGAATCACCAGGTGGCCGGTCCCGCACGGGACCGGCCACCGATCTTCACCGATTAGAGTCGGGGGCGATGTCCACACTCGGAGACCTGATCGCGGCCCACACCGACCTGTCGGCCAACACCAGCGAACACCTGCACCGGCTCGCCGCCGAATGGCAACTGCTGGCCGACCTGTCCTTCGCCGACCTGCTGCTGTGGGCGCCGGTCCGCGACCGCGAGGGCTGCTACATCTGCCTGGCCCAGGTACGCCCCACCACCGGCCCCACCGCCTACGACGACGACCAGGTCGGCCGGGTCCTGTCCGGCAAGGACGCCGAACACCTGCACACGTCCTTCAGCGAGGGCCGCATCTTCCGCGAGGGCGACCCGGTGTGGCACGGCGCCACCCCGGCCCGCCACGAAGCCGTCCCGGTCCGCCGCCGCGACCGGCAACAGGTCGTGGCCGTCGTCGCCCGCGACACCAACCTCTCCGACACCCGCAGCCCCAGCCACCTCGAACTCAACTACCTCAAGACCGCCGACTACCTGATCCGCATGCTCACCGACGGCGGCTTCCCACCACCCCTGCTGCCCGGCGAACCCACCACCGCCCCCCGCGTCGGCGACGGCCTGGTCCGCATCGGCGCCGACGGCCTGGTCCGCTACGCGTCCCCCAACGCGCTGTCGGCCTACCGCCGCATGGGAGTCACCGGCGTCCTGTCCGGCGAGAACCTCGCCGAACTCACCCGCGGCCTCGTCGACGACCCCGAAAAGGCCAAGGACGTCCACCGCCGCATCAACCGCGCCCTGTCCGGCGAAACGCCGCGCCGCAAGGAGATCGAGGCCCGCGGCGCCGTCGTCCTGGTCCGGGCCCTGCCGCTGCGCCCCGACGGCCAGGGCGCCGGAGCCCTGGTCCTGGTCCGCGACGTGACCGAGGTCCGCCGACTCGACCGCGAACTCGTCACCAAGGAAGCCACCATCCGCGAGATCCACCACCGGGTCAAGAACAACCTGCAAACCGTCGCGGCCCTGCTCCGCCTCCAGGCCCGCCGCGTCGGCGTCCCGCAGGCCCGAGCGGCCCTGGAGGAATCGGTCCGCCGCGTCACCTCCATCGCCCTGGTCCACGAAACCCTCTCGCGCTCCAGCGACGAGGCCGTCTCCTTCGACGCCATCGTCGACAAGGTCGCCTCCATGGCCGCCGAAGTCGCCGCCCCCGAATCCCAGGTCCGCCCCCGCCGGGTCGGCAACTTCGGCGTCCTACCATCCGAAGTGGCCACACCCCTGGTCATGATCCTCAACGAACTGGTCCAAAACGCCGTCGAACACGCCTACCCACCCGGCCAGGGCGGCGAGGTCGTCGTCGACGTCCAACGCGAGGGCGACCGCCTCCAGGTCACCGTCTACGACCACGGCCGCGGCCTACCGGAAGGCTTCCGCATCGACGCCACCCACCGGCTCGGCCTCCAGATCGTCCACACCCTCGCCACCGGCGAACTGCGCGGCACCATCAAACTCGGCAACCGCGAGGACGGCGGCGCCGAAGCGGTGCTGGACTTCACGATCGGCTGAGGCCGAAGGGCCTGGTTGATTTGGGGCTCAATGCATGCACGTGATTGTCGCAACGGTGGGCGTTCGTGTACGTTCCGTGTGGCAATTTGGGGGTATGCCCCCTTCGATATCCGACTGGCAGGAAGCCGAAGCCCTGGCCAGCCTCCACATGCGGCAACTGGGATTGTCCCGTCCACACCTCACCCCACCGGGCGCCGACGGCGGAGTCGACGTGCTGGCGGACGAAGCCGCAGCCCAAGTCAAGTTTGAGAAGAGCACAACCGGAAAGCCTGCGGTGCAACGCTTGTACGGCGAAGTCAAGCGGCGCGGCATCCATGGCATCTTCTACAGCCTGAGCGGGTTCTCCGCGCCCGCTATCACCTTCGCGAACGAGACGGGAATCGCGCTATTCAAGTTTAATGTGGATGGTCTGGTGGCTCCCGTGAACGGCCACGCCGGTCATATGGCGGCGCAGGTGCGACGAATGGCGCCAGAGGCGAGGACAGCGTCGCGCAGTCCATGGTGGCTCGCTCCCGTGGCAAAGGGACGCTGGTATTTCTATCTGCCGATCCTCACCTGGGGGTTCCTGGCATTTGTGCCGTTCATCCACGCGAGTGTCAAGTCGCGCAACCGCCGAATGGGATGGCTGGCCTGCTTGTTCGGCGCCATGACCTTCGGATCCTGTGTGTCACTTTCGATCATTTCACCGCCGGCCGACACTGGCCCTCCACCGGAACCGGCGATGTCGATACTGATGTTCTCGCTGCTGCTTGGCGGCATCATCGCGACCGTGCTCCTCATCCGGATCAGGCGCGAGGTCTACCACCTGGACGGCCGGGTGCCGGAGACCCGAAGAGTCACTCTCGGGTGAGAGCGCCGGTCAGGCTCTGACTGTGGCGGGTTTGGCCGCGGGGTTGCGCGGGCGGGGGATCGTCCGGTGGGAGATGCCGGTGACGATGAGGAACTGGGCCAGGGTGTAGGTCGCCATGATCGCGACCTCGCGGCCGGTGAAGTCGATGTTCACGACACCCAGGCCGATCATGAGGTCGGAGACCATGAACAGCAGGCCGCCGATGCCGACCATGGTGGACACCGTCGAGGCCGCCGCGGCCATGATCGCCAGCAGCAGGCTGTAGACGGCAATGGGTGCGGCCAGGCCGCCGAAGCTCGTCCACATGAGAGCGTTGAAGCCGAGCCAGAACGCCAGGTAGGCGAGTGGCGGCCAGGGCAGGGCTCGCCATCGGGCGAAGACCTTCGTCGCGGAGAAGTACGCGCCGATGAAGCACAGCTGCATGAGGGCGAAGAAGAACATGCCGAACAGGAATACCGTCCTGCCCTCGAACAGCAGGAAGGTGTCGGCGGGGATCGCGAACAACAGGCCGAACAGCATCCACAGGTGAGTGCCCATGGGGGCGTGGCCGCGGTACAGCCAGAAGATCAGGGCGGGCATGAGCAAGGGCTTCGAGACCAGTTGCAGGTTGCGGATATCGAAGGCCGTACCGATGAGGTTGGCCGCGACGAGGATCGCGAAGACGATCGCGGGGGCGTTTCGCTTCACCGGCTGCCCGTCTGCTCGGCGCCCCAGCCGGGTGGGCCGAAGACGTAGCCCGCGCGGGCCCGCCAGGAGCGGGCGTGGATGACGTCGCGCCAGATGGCCGCGTATTCGTGGAACGCGACGCGGAGGGGGTTGAACGTCTCGATGTTCCTGGTGAGGCCGTAGGTGACGCGGGCGCCCTCGGGTTCGAAGGTGCGGAAGGCGCGGTCCCAGATGATGAGGATGCCGCCGTAGTTCTTGTCGAGGTACTGGTCGTCGGAGCCGTGGTGGACGCGGTGGTGGGAGGGCGTGTTCATGACCGCTTCGACGGGGCGCCAGAGTTTGTCGACCCGTTCGGTGTGGAGGAAGAACTGGTAGCCGAGGCTGATGGACTGTTGCAGGAAGATCAGCCACGGCGGGAAACCGATGAGCGCCAACGGGAGCCAGAACGGGAGGGTGGTCATGGGGGTCCAGGACTGGCGCAGTGCGGTAGTGAAGTTGTAGTACTGGCTGGAGTGGTGGACCACGTGGCTGGCCCACAGGACCCGGATGCGGTGGTGGCCGCGGTGGAACCAGTAGTAGGCCAGGTCGTCGGCGAAGAACAGGCCGATGATGACGGCGGCGATGAGCCAGGGGCTGGACGCTATCGCGGCGTTCTCGACGACGTCGAGGTCGAAGGGCGCGAGGAACTTGTAGGCGGCGGCGTAGACGAAGATCGAGGCGAACTTCCACACGAAGCCGACGACCTGGGAGCCGGCACCCATCGTCATGGAGGTGGCGGCGTCGCGCAGTTCGTAGCCGCGTTCGTCGTCGTCGGGGGCGAAGTGGAACGACAGCGCCTCGATGACGACGAACAGCACGAAGAACGGGACGGCGAAGATGACGGCGTCGACCATGGCGGAATTCCGATCTGGGGGTTACCTTCGCATTCTTGCCTACTGGTCGGTAATACGTCAACCGTCAGCGGCGGATCAGCAGGGCGACCGTGAGGCCGCGCAGGGGCCACACCTGGTCGACGGTGAACTCGTCGCGCAGCAGCTGTTCCTTGGCGCCGCCGATGCCGGTGAGCGGGTCGGTGTGGTTCTCGTAGCGGACGACCCAGAGGCGGGGGGTGTCACCCAGGCAGTGGGCGGGGTCGGGGCATTCGCTGGCGAGGAGCTGGCCGTCGGTGCGCTGTTCGGTGGTGGCAAAGGTGTCGTCGGGTTGGAGCGGGGGTGGCAGGTAGCGGGCGACGAGGTCGCGGGCCTCCCAGGGGACGACGGGTTCGTTGAGGGCCACGGCGAGCCCGTCGCCGTCGCGGTAGCCGGTCTCGATCAGGGCGGCGGCGCCGAGGGTGTCGTGGGCGTGGCCGCTGGAGCGGCGGATGTCGTACTGGGCACCGGCTCCGGAGACGAACGCGACGGCGAGCATGACCATGGCGGTGGGTTTCCAGCGGATTCCGGCGACGGCGCGCACGCCGAGCACGGCCCAGGCGGGGACGAGGAAGAGCAGGTAGCGGGGCACCCAGACGTCGACGACGGTCGCGGCCAGCATGAGCGCGAGGACGGGGGCCAGGGCCCAGGCGGCGACGGCGATCGTGGGGCGGGAGCGGCTGCGCCACAACGCGATGACGATGAGGATCGCCAGGGCGGCGGCGGTCCAGCGGGATTCGAACAGGTCCTTGGGGGTGTGGGCGAGGGCGCGGAATGACAGCGGCAGCACCCACGAGGTCTGGCTGATCTGGGTGGCGCCGAGCAGGGCCAGCGGGGCCAGCGCGGCGACGGAGGCGGTGGCGGCGAGCAGCCAGCCGCGCCAGCGGTGGCGGTTGAGCGCGAGCAGCATCAAGCCGTGGCCACATAGGACGAGGATGGCCATGAGATGGAAGACGCTGGCGGCGGCGATGGACAGGCCGTAGTAGAGCCACAGCCGCCAGACGGGGGCTTGCCGGGGCTGGGGCGCTTGGTCGTCGGTGGGCTCGGGTGGGGTCGTCGGGCGCTGGCACAGCCGGACCAGCAGGTAGCTGGCCAGTACGGCGAAGGCCATCGAGAACGCGTAGCCGCGGGCCTCGGCGGCGTAGCGGCTCGTCATGGGCAGCAACGCGAACAGCACCCCCGCGAGGATCCCCCAGCGGGGGGTCCACAGCCGGGCGCCGATGGCGGCGGTGAGCCCGGCGGCGATGGCCATCGCGACGAGGCTCGGCAGCCGCAGCGCGACCTCGCTGGTGCCGAACACGGTGGCCCACAGCTTCATCACGACGTAGTAGCCGCCGTTGACGGCGTCGGTGTTGGACAGCAGCGCCCACAGCTGCGACCAGGACTCCTCGATGGCACCCCAGGTCGCCAGCTCGTCGGCCCACAGGCCGGGCAGCCACATGCCGAGGCCACCGATGGCCAGCATCGCGAGGAACGGCAGCAGCCACGGTTTGCGGACGAATGGCGACATGAGCGCACAAGCTAGCCGCCCATTGTGAACGTCGCGTGGCGGCCAGGCGGCATCCGGGTGCTGCCCGCTGAGAAGCGGGAAGGGGGGGTGGGGCGGGCCGCGATGCCGCGCGGCTCAGCCGAGGTGCGACGACGGCTTCGCCGCGTCGCCGGGCACGATGGCGTGTGGCTCAGCTGGTTCGAGGCACGCTTCGCGGCGACGGCTTCGCCGTGTCGCTGGCTACGAGGTCGGGGCTTGGGTCGGGTTCGGTTGCGGGCGGCGCGAGGACGGCTTCGCCGTGTCGCTGGCTACGAGGTCGGGGCTTGGGTCGAGTTCGGTTGCGGGCGGCGCGAGGACGGCTTCGTCGCGTCGCTGGTCACGGAGTCGGGGTGAGGTTCCAGTGGCGCAGTACCGGTTGCTCGCGTTCGTGGCCCAGTACCGAGATGCTGGCCGTGTCGAGGCCCAGCAGCGCTCCGCCGGACGGGGGTAGGCCGATCCAGCGGGCCGCCGCCACGCGGAGGGCGTGGCCGTGGCCCACGACGGCGACGTCGCCGTCGGTCAGGAGCGGGCGGATCGCTGTCAGGGCCCGGTCGAGGCGGGCGCCGATGGCGGACGGGGACTCGCCGTCAGGGCAACCGTCGCGCCAGATCGACCAGTCCGGGACGGTTTCGCGGATGGTCGCGGTCGTGACGCCCTCGTAGCGGCCGTAGTTCCACTCGGCGAGGTCGGCGCTGGTCGTCGTGACGGTCAGGCCCGCCAGTGCGGCGGTGTGGCGGGCTCGGCGCATCGGGCTGCACCACACCGCGGTGAAGCGGTACGGGGTCAGCGCCGGGGCCAGGTTGCGGGCCTGGCGTTCGCCGTCGTCGGTGAGGTCGAGGTCGGTCACCGAGGTGTGGCGTCCGCTGCGGCTCCACTCGGTCTGGCCGTGTCGGACCAGGACGATACTGCCCATGCCCGACAGTCTCACACGGCTTCGGCCAGGCTCAGCCCGAATCGGCCTTTCGGGTCGGTCCACCAGTCGCTGACGGCGAACCCGGCGGTGCCGAGTTCCGCCGCCA
Organism: Stackebrandtia nassauensis DSM 44728; assembly: GCF_000024545.1. Taxonomy (GTDB): domain Bacteria; phylum Actinomycetota; class Actinomycetes; order Mycobacteriales; family Micromonosporaceae; genus Stackebrandtia; species Stackebrandtia nassauensis. The sequence continues at coordinate 5,495,221 of NC_013947.1, read as the reverse complement.
GCCCCGACAGGTGGAACTTCGCCGAGATCTCGGTGCGCAGCTCCTCGCCCGCCGCGAAGTCGACGCTCAGGCCGACCGCGGGGAGCTCGACCCGCATGGGGCGGTCGGCGCGCAGTCGCATCTCGATCCACTCCGCCTCCGCGTCCCACAGCGCGACGTGGGTGAACGCCTCGACGTCGAAGTTCGCGTCCAGCCGTCGGTTGAGGACGGTGAGGACGTTGCGGTTGAACCGGGCCGTGACCCCGGCGGCGTCGTCGTAGGCGGCGACCAGGGTGGCGGGGTCCTTGACGAGGTCGGTGCCCAGCAGCAGCCACTCGCCCGGGGCAAGCTGCGTTCGCAGCGAGGCCAGGAAGTCGGCGCGCGCGGCGGGCAGCAGGTTGCCGATCGTGCCGCCCAGGAAGGCCACCAGCCGGGAGGTACCGGACGGCAAGTGGCGCAGGTGTTCGGTGAAGTCGCCGACGATGCCCGACACCGACAGCTCCGGGTACCGCAGCGACAGCGCGGCCGTCGCGGCCGCCAGGGCGTCGGAGGAGACGTCGAAGCCGACGAAGGAGTCCAGGGTTCCCTTGCGTCGCAAGGCGTCTATCAACAGCAGCGTCTTGCGGGAGGAACCCGAGCCCAGCTCGACCAGTGAGGTGGCGCCGGTGCGTTCGGCGACCCGGTCGGCCCCGGATTCCAGCGCGGCGGCCTCGGCGCGGGTGGGGTAGTACTCGGGCAGCCGGGTGATCTCCTCGAACAGGTCGCTGCCGTGCGCGTCGTAGAACCACTTGGGCGGCAGGCGTTTCGGGGTGGCGGTCAGTCCGGCGACGACGTCGGCGCGAAGCGCCGCGTCGAGGTCCCCTTCCGAGATGTGGCTTTCCAGCATTGTCTTGCCCCTCATTCAGATGTGCAGGTCGGAAATGTCTACTTCGGATGCTGTCGCGGTGACGAGTTGGCGGTCGCCGATCGGCTGCCAGGCCGCGTCGGCGTCGAGCGGTTCGGAGGCGATCGTGACGCCGGACGGGTCGCGGCGCACCGACAGCGCGTGCCACCAGGTGGTGGCGATGGCGCGGGTGCCGTCGGTCAACAGCAGGTTGAGCCGGGAACCGGGAGCGTCGGCGGCCAGTTCGCCGACCAGGTCGCGGACGGTCTCGACGGGATCGTTGTCGCGCAGCCGATGCCGCAGCAGCGTCCACAGGAACGCGGCGTCGGTGGGCGCGTCGGCGGTCATGAGCTCGGTGACCGGCAGCGCGCTCGCCTGTTTCGCGACCGAGTGCGGCCAGCCTTCGATGCGGCCGTTGAGGCTGAACAGCCAGCGGCCGTCGGTGAACGGCGCCGAGGCGCCCTGGGTGACCGGCATGCCGACGGTGGCCGAGCGGATCGCGGCCAAAAACGCGGACGCGACGGTGTTGTCGGCCAGGTGCCGCAGGTCGGTGTCGCTCCAGATCGGCGTGGACCGCCGATACCGCAGCGCGGTGTCGCCCGCGTACCAGCCGACGCCGAAACCGTCGGCGTTGATGGTGCCGCCCTTGCGCATGTCGGTGGGCTGGTATGCCTGGTGGCACAGCGAATGCGGCGACTCGAACAACGGCCGCGACAGCCGTTGCGGCTCACCCAGGTAGAGAAGGTGTCGGCACATGGTCAGCCCGCCTCGCCGGGGCGGGGGTCGCGGGCGCAACGCAGTCCGGCGAAGATCTGGCGCCGCACCGGCAGGTCCCAGTTGCGGAAGCTGCCCCGGCAGGCGACGGCGTCGGTGCCGAAGGAGCCGCCGCGCAGCACCTTGTACTTGTCGCCGAAGAACACCTCCGAGTACTCGCGGTACGGGAAGGCCGTGAAACCCGGGTAGCCGTGGAAGTCGGTGTCGGTCCATTCCCAAACGTCACCGATGAGCTGGTGGACGCCGAGCGCCGACGCGCCGCGCGGGTAGGCGCCCACGGGTGCCGGGGCCAGGTGTCGCTGGCCGAGATTGGCGCGGGTCTCGTCGGGTTCGTCGTCGCCCCAGGGGAACCGGCGGGAGCGGCCGGTGGCCGGGTCGAAGCGGGCGGACTTCTCCCACTCGGCCTCGGTGGGCAGTCGCTTGCCCGCCCAGCGCGCGTAGGCGCGGGCCTCATGGAAGCACACGTGCACCACCGGTTCGTCCGGGATGAGCGGCCGGGTGACCCCGAAGCGGGTGTAGAGCCAGCCGCCGGGGTCGGGGTGCCAGTGCGCCGGGGCGGTCAGGTTCTCCGTGCGCCGGTGCCGCCAGCCCGCGTCGCTCCACCAGCGCGGGTCGTCGTAGCCGCCGTCCTCAATGAATCCGAGGTACTGGCCGTTGGTGACCGGCGCGGCGTCGATGACGAACGCGTCCACGTGGACGGCGTGCGCGGGGCGCTCGTTGTCCAGCGCCCACGGTTCGGTGGAGGTGCCCATCGTGAACGGCCCGCCGGGGATCAGCACCTCGGCCGCGACCGGGGCGCGCGACGCGGGCGGGGGTGGCGCGGTCAGCACCGCCGCACCGGCGCGCAGCTGGTGGGTGGCCAGCATCGTCTCGTCGTGCTGTTGTTCGTGCTGCGCGATCATCCCGAAGGCGAAGCCCTCGTCGACCAGTCGGTGTCCCTTGAGCGCGTTGGCTTCCAGGACGTCGAAGACCTTGTCGCGCACCACCCGGGTGTAGTCGCGGGCCTCGTCCGGTCGCAGCAGCGGCAGTTGCGGCCGGTCGCGGCGCGGGTTCTGGAACGCGTCGTACATGCCGTCGATATCGGCCCGCACCGGTTCCCGGCCGCCGACGTCGCGCACCAGCCACAGCTCCTCCTGATTGCCGATGTGTGCGAAATCCCACACCAGCGGGGACATCAGCGGCGAGTGCTGTGCGATGAGGTCGGTCTCGTCCACCGCGTCGGTCAGGGTGTGGGTGCGGTCGCGGGCCCGGGCCAGCACGGTGGCGATGTGGGCTCGAAGCGTTTCGGTGTCGGTCATGTCAAGCCTCCTGGGTGTGAAGCGCCGCCAAGCGTTGGTCCACAATGGTGGCGACGGCGTGGCGGACGGGTTCGGGGACGTCGGTCGCGGCCAACCCGTCGCAGGCCAGCGCGGCGACGGCCGCGGCGGCCTGGCGCAGGTCCGGATCGGCGAGCCCCCGGGTGGCGGCGTCCAGCCACCGACCCTCGACCGGGGCGCACAGGTCCCGGACCTTGTCGATCGACGACGCCGAGGCCAACAGCGCGCCGATGACCGCCACCGGCGCGAACCACTGCCGCCGCGGCTGGGTGTCCAGGTAACGGACCTCCAGGTAGCCGCGCGGCCGCACCGGCGGGAACAGCATCGACAGGTGCAGTTCCAGGTCGTCCAGGCTCGGCGGATCCGGCAGCGCCCCGCCCAGCCACGCCTCGAAACTGACGTCGCGGGGCGTGAACCAGGGCCTTCCGTCGCGCCGAACGCACAGCACCGGCGCCCGCAGCACGTAGTCCACCCACGCCGAGACCGGATCGCCGGTGTCGGTGGCCACCGCGTGGGTGCGGCCGGGTTCCATGCCCAGCCAGGTGCGCATCCGCACGCACGCGGCGTCCGGCCGCCGCGAGGTCGAGAACAGCGCCAACAGCACCGGCCCCATCGCGTGCAGTGCCGCCCAGCGGCTCGGCAGTTCGGTGTCGCGGCCGGAGTCGACGCACACCTGCAACCCGGCGGTGGCGACCATCATGGACGAACCATGCGGGGTGCCGTGCTGGTCGAAGGCGCGCGCCATCGCGTCGTACCGGGGCGTGCGCAGCAGCCGTCCGGGACGGGAACGGGGATCGAAACCACTGTCGCCGATGCCGAGCCGGTGGACGCGCAACAGGTCTTCCAGTGCGCGCAGATCCGTCTCGACCGACGCGTGGAGGGCCGGGAAACCGGAATGGGGGAGGGAGGAGATCTCAACCTGGCCGCCGGGTTCGACGGTGACGCTACCGCCGCCGGGAAGCCTGCGGGAGGGACTGCGGGGATCGATGGTGATGGGGGCGAAGGGGCCGAGCGCCGTGCGCAGCTCGGTCAGGCCGACGGGTTCGGCCGGGTCGTCGAGGCGGTGAACCGTGTGCTCCAGTTCGACGCCGGTCAGTGCGGGAGGTCCGGTCTTGAAACAGACCCTGGCGACATAGTGCGCGGCCTCGTCCCGGGATTGGAGGAGTCGCGCCGTCACCGGGGTGGTGGCCGGTGCGGAGTCTTCGATGGTAATCACCCACCTACATAAACGTGAACAGCATACGCGGGTTCGAACCGCGCAACCGTAACTTCACCCACCGACAAGTCAGTGAACGACGGATGACCGGATCACGATGGGTGGCGTATGTCGGGCATCTGTGGCATGCTTGGCCCCATGTCAGCCGCGCTTCGTCTTCGTCTGGTGGCCCGCCGCCACGTCGACTTTGGACGTACGCGCAGCGCTATCTGTTAGGCGTCGATCAGTGAATCCGCGCCTGTCTTCACATAGCTGAGTCATTCAGCCTTCCGGGCGCACGGAGTCTGGCCGATGCCGCCCACGCTTCGTGCGCATCCCCACACCATTCACCGCAAGGAGCGAATCGTGCCCACCGCTACCCGCGGTCGCGCGAAGGGGCAGGGCCAGTGGGCCCTCGGCCATCGTGAACCGTTGAACAAGAACGAACAGTCCAAGAAGGACGACAACCCGCTCAACGTCCGCGCCCGGATCGAGAACATCTACGCCCACGGCGGTTTCGACTCCATCGACCCGGCCGACCTGCGGGGACGGTTCCGCTGGTGGGGTTTGTACACCCAGCGCAAGGCCGGTATCGACGGCGGCAAGACCGCCATCCTCGAGGACGAGGACCTCGACGACCGGTACTTCATGATGCGGGTGCGCATGGACGGCGGCCAGCTCAGCCTCGAACAGCTGCGCGCCGTCGCCGAGATCTCCAAGCGCTACGGCCGCGACACCGCCGACGTCACCGACCGCCAGAACATCCAGCTGCACTGGATCGAGGTCGAGGACGTCCCGGCGATCTGGAACGCGCTGGAGGCCGTCGGCCTGACCACGCAGGAAGCGTGCGGCGACTGCCCGCGCGTCATCCTGGGCAGCCCGGTCGCCGGAATCTCGGCCGACGAACGCATCGACCCCACCCCGCTGATCGAGGAGATCACCTCGGAGTTCGTGGGGGACAAGTCGCTGTCGAACCTGCCGCGCAAGTTCAAGTCCGCGATCTCGTGGCTGCCCGACATCCCCTACGAGTGCAACGACATCTCGTTTCTGGGCGCGGAGCACCCCGAGCACGGACCCGGCTTCGACCTGTGGGTCGGCGGTGGCCTGTCCACCAACCCGATGCTGGCCAAGCGGCTGGGCACCTGGATCCCGGCCGAGAAGGTCGCCGAGGTGTGGGCCGCGGTGGTGCGGTTGTTCCGCGACTACGGCTACCGACGCCTGCGGCACCGGGCCCGGCTGAAGTTCCTGGTCAACGACTGGGGCGTGGACGAGTTCCGCCGCGTCGTGGAGGAGGAGTACCTGGGTTACCGGCTCGACGACCTCGCGCCGCCACCGGTTCCCGAGCGGCTCCTGGACCACATCGGCGTCCACAAGCAGGCCGACGGCAAGTTCTACATCGGCGCGGCCCCCACGGTCGGCCGGGTCAGCGGCACGCTGCTGTCGCAGCTGGCCGACATCGCCGAACGCTACGGTTCCGGGCGAATCCGGACCACGCCGATGCAGAAACTGCTGCTGCTCGACGTCGACGAGGCCGACGTCGACGACGCCGTGCGGGCGCTGGACGACATCGGACTGTCCGCGAACCCGTCGGGCTGGCGCCGGGCCACCATGGCCTGCACCGGCATCGAGTTCTGCAAGCTGGCCATTGTCGACACCAAGGACCGCGCCACAGCACTCGTCTCCGAACTGGAACGGCGAGTGCCCGAACTGGACGTACCGATCTCCGTTCACGTCAACGGCTGCCCCAACGCGTGTGCACGAACCCAGACGGCCGACATCGGCCTCAAGGGGCAGCTGATGACCGTGGACGGCAAACAGGTGCCGGGTTTTCAGGTGCATCTTGGTGGCGGACACGGCGTGCACGCTGGCTTCGGGCGCAAACTTCGCGGCCTGAAAGTCTCCTCCGACGAGCTGGGCGACTACATAACGAACCTGGCCCGCCGATACCTGTCCGGTCGACTGTCCGATGAGACCTTCGCCGAATGGGTTGTGCGCGTTGACGAAACGGACCTTCGATGAGCAACTCACGCGCTGTTCCGTATTTCTGTCCTTACTGTGGAGACGAAGACCTTCGCCCCCACGAAGACGGCGGCTGGCACTGCCGATCGTGCACACGCGTCTTCACCGTCACAATCAAAGGATTGGTAATCCACGATGACTCGTGATCCCTTCGAACTACGTGACATGGCGATCCAGGCCGGTCGAGACCTGGAGGACGCCACCGCCGAACGCATCATCGAGTGGGCGATCCAAGAGTTCGGCGACAAGTTCTGTGTCACCTCGTCCTTCCAGGACACGGTGCTCACCCACCTGGCGTCGAAGGTGGCGCCGGGCGTCGACGTGGTGTTCCTCGACACCGGGCTCCACTTCCAGGAGACCCTGGACGTCCGGGAACGGGTGGTCAAACAGCTGCCGGTCCACGTCAGGTCCATCAACCCGGAGCTGAGTGTCGGACGCCAGGACGGCGAGTACGGCACCCGGCTGTGGGAGCGCGCGCCCAACGAGTGCTGCCACATGCGCAAGGTGGCGCCGCTGGACAACGCGCTGGCCGACTACGACGCCTGGGCCGCCGGGCTGCGCCGCGACGAGGGCCCCACCCGGGCCAACACCAAGGTCGTGGACTTCGACGCCGGTCGTAAGAAGGTCAAGATCTCGCCGATCGCCCGCTGGACGCAGGCCGAGGTCGAGGCCTACATCAAGGACAACAACCTGCCGACCAACGAACTGCTCGACGACGGTTACATGTCGGTGGGCTGCTGGCCGTGCACCAGGCGCACCGCGCCCGGCGAGGACCCCCGCGCCGGACGCTGGGCCATGTTCGACAAGACCGAATGCGGCCTGCACGTATGAGCCCACCCTTCTCTCACGACGGGCGGCCCCGGGCAAGGCCGTCTGCCGGGCGCGACCAGCGGTCCGTTTGGGCAGGACCGCCGGTCGTGCTCGTCGCGCACGGCAGTCCCGACCATCGGTCGCGGGCCGTCGTGCGCGACATCGCCGCCGCGGCGAACGCGACCGCGGCGTTCCTCGACTTCGACGCGCCGCACCCGGTCGCCGTCCTCAAAGGACTGGCCGACGCGGGGCACCGGCGCGCGATCCTGGTGCCGTTGCTGCTGACCCACGCCTATCACGGTCGCGTCGACGTTCCCCGCATCGCCTTCGAGGCGATGGCGCAGCGTCCGCACCTGTCGGTGGAGGTCACACCCCCGGTGGGCGGGCCGCACCTGCTGCCCGCCTTGCGGCGGGGCCTGCCGGAAGCCGAGGCTTTCGGGCACGGCCGTGACCCGTCGGTGATCGGGGCCGCCGATCTGGGCCTGCGGACGGTCGACGCCGTCGGCCGCGAGGGTGCTGTGGGCCGAGGCTCGTCGGTCGGTGTTTCCGGCCGCGAGCGGCTTGCCGCCAATGCACCGTTCGCCGTCACCTCGGGCAGCGGCCGCGAAGCCGCCGACGCCGTGGTGCTCGCCTCGGCGGGTACCCGTGACGTGGCAACCCTTGACAGCCTTGGGAAGTTGGCCGCCGAGCTGGGGCGCGAGCTTGGCCTTCCGGCCGCCGCGGCCTATGCTTCGGCCGCCAAGCCGACCGTGGCCGAGGCCGTCGCCGAACTGCGCGGTCGTGGCGCCCGACGCGTCGCCGTCGCGTCCTACTTCATCGCCCCCGGTGTACTGCACGACCGGGTGGCCTCGGCCGCCGCCGAAGCTGGCGCGTTCGCGGTGACGCCGCCGCTGGGGGCCTGCCCCGAGCTCGTCGCGGCCATCGCGCGCCGCGCCGCGGCCGTGACACAAGCGACAGCCGAACCGGCCCCGGGCCGCTGCGGCGAGCTGCTGCTGGCGTTCCGTCCGGTGTAGCCGGAAGCGTTGCCGCGAGCCGCTAGTCGACCCCGACGGATTGGCGCGTCGACGGCAACAGCAACAGCACCGCCGTACCCGCTCCCACGAGCCAGGCGGGGATCGCGAAGGCCCACAGGTCCGCCTTGGCCAGGTAGTAGCCCAGCGGCAGGAACATCAGCTGGATGAAGATCGCCGCGCCCCGCAGACCCGAACGGCCCTGGCGCATCGACCGGGCCGCCGCTCCCAACAGCACCCCCACACCCAGCGCGATGACGGCCTCGGCGAAGCCCGCCCCCACCGAGGTCTCCTGCTGGGTGAGGGCCAACACGACCAGCCACACCGACAGGCCCAGCAGCCCGATCGCTTGGGCGAACAGCACTACGGTGGCGATCGTCAAAGCGGGGGCTCGCGTGACGGATGGCACGGCAGTCGGAGAATCGTCCACGACGTCAATCTATACATGGGTACCGTAGCCACTCGTGACAGCACTGTTGATCGTCAACCCGAAGGCGACCACCACCAGTGAACGGGCCCGCGACATCCTGGTCCGGGCGCTAGGCACCGCCGTGGACCTCAACGTCGGGTACACCCGGCGGCGGGGGCACGCCACCTCGCTGGCGCGTCAGGCGGTGGCCGAGGGCATGGACCTGGTGGTGACCCTCGGGGGCGACGGCACCGTCAACGAGGTGGTCAACGGGCTGCTGGAGGCCGGCAAGGGTCCCGACGAGACACCGCGGCTGGCCGTGGTGCCGGGCGGCTCGACCAATGTGTTCGCGCGGGCGTTGGGGATGCCGGTGGACTGGGTGGACGGTACCGGTGTGATTCTGGATGCTTTGCGTGACAACAGGTCACGGACCATCGGGCTAGGCAGAGCCAATGGTAGATATTTCACTTTTTGCGCGGGCTTCGGTCTGGACGCCGCCGCCATCCGACGGGTCGAGCGGGCCCGGGTGAAGGGCATCTCGGCCACCCCGGCGCTGTATCTGCGTTCCACTGTCGCGCAGTACTTCTCGGGGGCCGATCGGCGGCATCCGGCCATCCGGATGGAGATCCCGGGACAGGTCACCCATGAGCGGCTCGGTCTGGCCATCGTGCAGAACACCAGGCCGTGGACGTATCTGGGCACCCGCGAGGTGAGCCCGAATCCGCGCGCGTCATTCGACACGGGCCTGGATGTGTTGTCGCTCAATGAGATGAATCTGGCCACAACAATTCGCACAGCGTCACAGTTGCTCACTGGGCGTAAACCACCACATGGCAAACACGTTGTGGCGTACCACGATTTGAAGAAATTTAAGTTGTCTTCGGCCCGACCTCAAGCATTTCAGCTCGATGGCGACTATCTTGGTGAGTGCGATGCGGTGGAGTTGGAATCCGCACCCGAGGCTTTGCGCGTGTTGTGCTGAGTCACCGGGATTCCGTCTTCACGACACCGCGCAAAAAAACTTGCTGAAAGACCACAACACCGCAGGCGCGCGTACTAGATTCGCTACAGGTCTCTGCGTGTTGAGCGGGAGTTACCCGACAAATCAGGGCATAAGCCTCGTGAGTTTCCTCACGAGCCCAAGATTTTCGTAACTTTCCCCTTGACATCGCGCCAGTTCGTGAAAGCATTCACAAGCGAGGTTGCTGGTATTGAGGCCCGCCAACTGACTAAACGATCCGATCAAGGAGTGTCGCACTAATGGACTGGCGCCACATCGCCATCTGCCGGGACGAGGACCCGGAGCTGTTCTTCCCCATTGGAGACAGTGGTCCCGCCTTGGTGCAGATCGAGCAGGCCAAGGGAGTCTGCCGGCGCTGCCCCGTAACCGAAGAGTGCCTGAAATGGGCACTTGAATCCGGACAGGACGCCGGAATTTGGGGCGGAATGAGCGAAGACGAACGGCGCGCTCTCAAACGCCGTGGCGGAATACGGACTTTGTCCGTCGCCGCTCGCACGGCCGCTTAAGAAGCGTAGAGAGGAGAGGCGCGAGTGCATTTCGCGCCTCTCCTTCGTTCGTTAAAGCCTATTCAATTTATTAATCGGGGCCGAAGGCCATTGCGGCCTCAGGGACCTTTCTTCAAACCCGGGGGCGGGGCTGAGCCAAGCGCACGGTGGTGACACCGTTGTGCAACTCGGTGCTCACCGAACCCGTCAGCGCGTCCAGAACCCGCCAGTCGAAGGACTGCCGGGGTGGCAGCGACCCGATTCCGGCGGCGCCGATGCTGATGAGCAGTTCGGTCTCGGTGACGTCGAACCGGCAGTTCAGGATGGCCGAGGCGTCGTGATTGTCGACGGCCGCCATCATCAGTCCGGCGGCCTCGTCGACGGCCAGCCGCAGATCCTCGATCGCGTCCAGGCCGAAACTCAACCGGGTGGCCAGCCCGGCCGTGGCGGTGCGCAACACCGGCAGGAAGGCCGGGGCGGCGGGCAGGTCGAGCAACAGTACGTCCCCGTCGACGCCGTGTGTCATCGGCAGGCTCCTAGGGGTAGGTGGCCGGTGGGTGGAACGCGCCGAGTCGGCGCGCCCCACGCACGAATGCCTACTTCTTGGTCTCCCAGAAGATCTTGGCGATCTCGTCGATCTTGCCGAGCAGCTTGTCGGCCACTTCCGGGTCGGCCGATCCCTTCGCGCCCGAGGCACCGGCGAGCTTGGTGGCCTCGTTCACGAGAACGTGCAGCTGCGGGTACGCCTCGAAGTGCGGCGGCTTGAAGTAATCCGTCCACAGTACCCACAGGTGGTGCTTGACCAGCTCGGACCGCTGCTCCTTGATGAGCAGCGCGCGAGTGCGGAACTCCGGGTCCTCATTGGCCTGGTACTTCTCGCAGATCGCCTTGACCGACTCGGCCTCGATGCGGGCCTGAGCGGGGTCGTAGACACCACAGGGCAGGTCACAGTGTGCCGAGGCCGTGGTTTGCGGGACGAAAAAGCGAGATGTCAGCAGCCGAGATAGGCGCATCAAATCCTCCAGTGATCCATGGACGAACTGATCTTCCCCGCCAGAGGCTACTCCCGCACCCGACATGGCGTGGACCGACCCGCCAAACACGTGCGCGATTCGCCTCGTGCGGTGGAGATACACTGGCGGGCACGCGCGGAAGCGAACCTCTCGTGCCATCCCCTCAAGAACTCCGACAATCACCCACCAGCGCGGAGCGCGTTCGACGAGTCGTTGACACCTGTGGAGCCGAGGAATTTCGAATCTATGACCGACAACAGCCAGATCATGCGTGACCACGAGGGCGGCAAGCTCCGGATGGAGCCCACCCGGCCGCTGCGGACCCGTGAGGATCTGTCCATTGCCTACACTCCCGGGGTCGCGGAGGTGTGCCGCGCGATCCACGCCGAGCCCGCCCTGGCCAAGAAGTACACCTGGACGTCCCGGCTTGTCGCCGTGGTCTCGGACGGCACCTCGGTGCTGGGGCTGGGCGACATCGGACCGGCCGCCGCGATGCCGGTGATGGAGGGCAAGGCCGTCCTGTTCCGGAAGTTCGCCAATGTGGACGCGATCCCGATCTGCCTGGACACCACCGATCCCGAGGAGATCATCGCCACGGTCAAGAACCTGGCGCCGTCCTTCGGTGGCATCAACCTGGAGGACATCTCCGCCCCCCGCTGCTTCGAGATCGAGGCGCGGCTGGAGGCCGAGCTCGACATCCCGGTCATGCACGACGACCAGCACGGCACCGCCGTGGTGGTGCTGGCGGCGCTGCGCAACGCCATGCGGCTGACCGACACCAAACTCGCCGACTCCCGGGTCGTGGTGATGGGCGCGGGCGCCGCGGGCGTCGCGGTGTCCAAGATGCTGATCTCGGCGGGCATCGGCGAGGTCACGGTCTGCGACTCGCGGGGCATCATCCACTCCGGACGCGACGGTCTGAACCCGGCCAAGGAGGAACTGGCCGAGATCACCAACGCCAGCGGCCTGCGCGGCGACGTCGAGCACGCGCTGCGCGGCGCCAACGTCCTGGTGGGCCTGTCGGGCGCCCGGCTGACCGAGTCCCAGATCGCCACGATGGCCTCCGACGCGATCATCTTCGCGCTGTCCAACCCGGACCCGGAGGTGTCGCCGACGATCGCGTCGAAGTACGCCTCGGTGGTGGCGACCGGCCGCAGCGACATGCCGAACCAGATCAACAACGTGCTGGCCTTCCCGGGCATCTTCGCCGGGGCCTTCGACGCCGGGGCGCGCAACATCACCCCGTCGATGAAGCTGGCCGCCTCCGAGGCGATCGCCGACTGCATCGGCGACGAGCTGGGCCCCGAGTACATCGTCCCGTCCCCGCTGGACCCGCGGGTCGCCCCCGCCGTGTCGGTGGCGGTCGCGGCGGCGGCGCGGGCCGACGCGGAATCCGGTGCCTCTTAGGGTTTCTCGACGTACCACTTCTGGCCGGGGCTGCCGCACGCCTCGGTCAGGACCTGGGCTCCGGCCTTGCGGCTGCCGTCGATGATGCCGAGGCACAACTCGGGGTCGGCGCTGAGCCGGATCACGTAGGTGTCCTTGGTGCGCTCGAACAGGAAGAACTGTTCGTCGACCTTGGCGCATTTCGTGGGCTGCACGAGGCTTCCGGCGGTGACACCGTCGACCTTGCCGCAGCCGGGGCCCTGGTCGGGGTGGTCGACGCTGAGGCGGTACAGGCCGTTGCCCTGCGCGCGCAGCCCGGTGGGCGGGAACCGGTCCTCGCACTTCTGCTGCACGAAGACCTCCTTGCGTTTGTTGACCTCGCCGTCCTTGATCTCGGGGCCCACGCCCAGGCACAGTTTCGAGTGGACGGCCCGGAGCGCGTACTTGCCGGTTGGCGGCGGGTCCTCGGCGAGCACCGGCTTGTCCTCGGGCTGCTCGCTCGCGGGGGAGTCATGGGTCAGGTACAGCCCGAGCCCGGCCAGGCTCACCACGACCACCGCGATGACGGCGATGATGAGGGTGCGTTTGCGGTTCCGCTTGGCGGGCGCGGAATCCCGGTCCAGATCGATATCGGACGCGGCTTCGAACCGTGGCTCTGACATGGTGCACATATCGTGACATCCGGGGACATGATTGACAATGGGGGAGACGAGGAGGAGCCGGGAATGATCGCTCGCATGTGGGAGGTCCGGGGACTGCCGGAACGCATCGACGAACTGGTGGACTGGGTTTGCGCCACCGCCGTGCCGCGGATCGAGGACGAACCGGGATACGTCCGCAGTGAGGTGTACGCGTCGGAGGACCGGGTCGTGGTGATCTCGTCCTGGCGGGACGCGGCCGTGGACCTGCCCGAGGCGCCGCCCGACCTGGTGGCCCGGCCGCCGCACGCCTGGGATTTCAACCTGATCGATCGGCACTCGGGCACGGGACGGTAGCCTCGGCGACATGTTTGCCGCGTACGCGTCCACGACCGATTCGAAGGCGCCGCTGTCGGCGCTGGCCACCGGCGAACGGCCCGAGCCGGACCGCCGCGAGGGCTGGACCCGGGTGCGGGTCGAGGCCGCCGCGCTCAACCACCACGACCTGTGGTCGCTGCGCGGCGTCGGGCTGTCGGCCGAGCAGTGCCCGATGATCCTGGGCTGTGACGCGGCCGGGGTGGACGAGGACGGCAACGACGTGATCGTGCACGCCGTCGTCGCCGACGCGGCCGCCGGAGCCGGGGACGAGACCCTGGACCCGAAGCGGACCCTGCTGTCGGAGAAGTACGACGGCACGCTGGCCGAGTACGTGACGGTGCCCAGCGGCAACCTGATCCCCAAACCGGCGGGCCTGAGCTTCGCCGAGGCCGCGTGCCTGCCCACCGCCTACCTGACCGCGTACCGGATGCTCACCACCAAGGGGCGGCTGGCATCGGGCGACGCGGTGCTGGTGCAGGGCGCCGGTGGCGGCGTGTCGACGGCGGCGATCCTGCTGGCCAAGGCGCTGGGGGCGCGGGTGTACGCCAGCAGCCGGGACGCGGACCGTCGCGACAGCGCGGAAGCGTTGGGCGCCATCGCGATCGAGCCGGGTGGCCGGTTGCCCGAGCGCGTCGACGTCGTCATCGAGAGCGTCGGCGCCGCGACCATCGAGCACTCGCTGAAGTGCGCCAAACCCGGTGGCCGGATCGTCGTGTGCGGAACCACCTCGGGGCATCTGGCGAACGTCGACCTGCGGCGGCTGTTCTTCCTGCAACTGGAACTGCTGGGCTCCACCATGGGCACCCGTGGGGAACTGGAGGCCCTGGTCGGGCTGTGCGCCGAGCGGGAACTGCGGCCGCTCATCGACTCGGTCTACCAGCTGACGGACGCGGCCGAGGCGTTCGCGCGGCTGGAGTCGGGCGCGGCCTTCGGAAAGATCGTCCTGACGACGTAGGCCACTGTGGCCGCCGCGGGGCATAGTCTGGGGCTATGTCCCTGTCGCCGCGCGTGCCGGATCTGCCCAGCCTCGAGTTGCTGGTCAGTGTGGCCCGGCTGGGCAGTATCGGCGCGGCGGCGGCCGAGCACGGCATCTCCCAACCCTCGGCCAGCAACCGGATCCGGACGATGGAGCGGCTGGTCGGGGTGACGCTGCTGGAGCGCAGCCCGCGCGGTTCGCAGCTGACCGAGTCGGGGCAGCTGCTGGTGGAGTGGGCCGGGGCCGTGGTGGACGCGGCGCGGGTGCTGGACGGCGGGATCGACGCGTTGCGCAGGCGGCGCGAGTCGCGGCTGCGGGTGTCGGCGAGCTTGACGATCGCGGAGTACCTGCTGCCGGGCTGGTTGGCGCGGCTGCGCACCGAGCGTCCGGAGACCTCGGTGGCGCTGACG